>JBBDWZ010000001.1:0-7523 GCA_040902615.1 Gemmatimonadota bacterium
ACCGTGTACTCGGGCGGCAGGTAACGATCGAGCGCCCGCTTGTACAGCGCGCACGCCTCGCGATCCACCGCAACCACGAATGCTTTATAGCCGAGTGGCTCGACGTTCTCGCGGAAATGTTGCGCGATGAAGCGAGCGACCTGGTCGACACGTTCGTCGGCCTTGAGGAAGGTCTTCAGGTTCACCGCACGCTCGAGGATTCGGTTCAGCTCCTCGACGTCGGTAACGCCTTCTTCCTCGGTAAGTGCAAAGAACTCGCTTTCCAGAAGATCGCGAGGAAGGCTCAGCTCACCGCGGGCAAGGGAGTGACGGAGTGGGACGGTGGTACCATCCGCGATCGACTCGCGGATCGAGTACTTGTCCAGGAAGCCGAGTTCGTCCTGCGCGCCGAAGACCTTGAATGTGCCCTGACCGTAAGCGGTGCGATCGATGGGCGTGCCCGTGAAGCCGATCAACGTGGCGTTCGGCAGCGCTCCCATGAGGTAATTGCCGAGATCACCGCCCACGGAACGATGTGCTTCATCGATGAGGACGAAAAAATCGCTTCGTCTGCACGAGTCCTTCCGGATGTCGTCGAACTTATGGATCATCGAGATGATCAGGCCGCGGAAATCCTGATCCAGCAGATCCTGCAGACGTGCGCGTGTTTCGGCGTACTCAATGGCGATCTGCGCGCCCTGCATCTCACCGATCATGCGTTCAACCCAACCCGACAGCTGGCCTTCCAACTCGTTACGATCTACCACCAGCATCACTGTTGCACCGGCAAAGCGCTCCTTGTCTTCCAGAATCAGCCGGGCAGCCGTAATGAGCGTGAAGGTCTTGCCGGAGCCTTGTGTGTGCCAGATCAGGCCGCGCGTCTTGTCCCTGGCCGCGCAGCGTTCGATCACTTTCTCGACCGCGCGCGTCTGATGCTGGCGCAGCACGGTCTTGTTCAGCTCGTCGTCCTTGACGTAGAAGAGGATCCACTCCTTGAGCAGCGTCAGGAAGCGCCGGCGCTCAAAGAAACTTTGCACCGCATCACGGTAGCTCTCGGTTCGCTTCTCCTTCCAGTTGAAAATGCCCTTGCGTGTGTAGTTCCAGGTCACGCCATAGTGGTAGTCGAGCAGGTGCGTCACGTTGAAGAGCTGCGGCGCCAGCAGTAGCTCGGGCGTCTCCAGCTCGTAGCGGCGCAACTGCACGACGGCACGGTCCAGAGCATCGGCCAGCTTCGGATTCTTGTTCTCGACGATGGCGACCGGCACGCCATTGATCAGGAAGACTATGTCCGCTCGATTGGGCTTGCGCTGCCCGATCCTGCAGGTCCACTCGCAGGTGACTTGAAAGACATTGCGCTCGAGGTCATTGTAATCTGCCAAGATGACATTGCGATCGCGCTTTTCCCGCTCGTCGTACATCGTGCGGTTGCCACGCAGCCACTCGAGCAGCTCGCGGTTGCCGGCCATGGTCGGCGCCGCACTTTCCATCTTCTGGATGACTGACTGGACGTTGTCCTCCGTCACCACACCAGGATTCAGCCGCAGCAGTGCAGCGCGCAGCTCATCGTAAAAGAACAGGCCGGACTCGCCACCGCGCTTGTGCAGTGCATCCACAGCGGAGACCTCGCGCCAGCCAATCTCGACCGCGTGTTGAATCAGCGGGAACTGTACGGTTCCGGCCTCGGCGGCCAGGGCACGTCTCACTTCGTGCCCTTCTTGCCGCCGTTGCGCGGCTTGCGCGCCTGCCTGGGAAGCTGCTTCTCTTCCGAAGCGATGCGCCGCTGGAACTTCCGGATGTCTTCGGCGGGCGGCAGCTCTTCCGGCACGATGTCGCGGTCGGTGAGCAGCTTCCGCACATCGCGGTTGTTCTTGACGTGCTCGCGCGTAACCGCGGGCTCCGTGCGCAGGTCCTGCTGCTGCACCTGCACGTTGGTCATCTCGGTGGCGAAGTCCTTGGCCTTGACTGTGATGGCTGGCAGGAAATCGGCGAGCGGCCGGGCCGCCGGGACACCCAGCTTGTCCTTCATTCCCTGCGTGGTATAGCCACCAAACAGCGCGACATCGCCCTTGCTGCGGATGCGCGCAAAGCCGCGCTCGTCGATGCCACGCTCGAAGATGATGCGCGAGAGCTCCTTCTCTGAGAGCGTCAGCTTCTCGCGCGCCTGCAGCCGTTCCCACTCCGCGATGCGCTGCTCGATCAGCTCCTGCTTGCGCGTCTGCACCGCGAAGTAGGTCATGGCAAAGGCGATCTCTTCCTTGCGCGGATCGCCGTTCTGCGCGCACAGGTAGCAGGCATAGCGAGTCAAGGCGATGTCCAGCACCTCGCGCTCAGCGCCCTTGCCCAGCTCGATCATTTTGTTGACGTCAACAAAATGATCCGCGACCTCCTGGCCGGCATTCGCGCAGGCGGTCATGGCCTTGTCGATGACCTGCTCGAAGTTGCGCCACTCGGTGTAGCCAAGCAGCTCCTGCAGCTCACGCGCGAGCCAGTACTCGACACCACCCTCCTCGTGGGCATAGTCCTCGAACCGCCGATGCAGTCGCACAATCACGCTCTTCTTCAAGGGGCCTCCTGCGACTTTGCCACGGCGGCGGTGTCCAGGTCAATGTCGAGATCGGCGACGCGGATGCGGCCGGTCATGAGCTCGTCGAGCAGTGCGTTGAATAGTTCCTTCAGCGTGGCGCGCTTCCGTTCGTGCACGTCGATCTTGCGATCGATTGCTTGCAGTGTCGAAATAATCGCGCGCTGCTCATCGAGTGGCGGTAGAGGAACTGGGAAAGCTTTGAGCTTGGTCGAGTTGATCGATGCGAGGTTGGTGGTCTTATGAGCAACTGTGAGAAAGTACGAGCGACCATACGGGCTCTGAACGAGATAGGCGAGGAATTCGGGTAGTAACACATCGGCGGCCGCTCGCACCGCAAAGATGTGATTCTGATGGACACAAGGATTGATCTCGCCACGCCAAATGAAGCCACGGCCGAGCTTATCAAAATCACCACCCTCAGTAAGCACGACGTCGCCAGGCTGAAGGAGGAAAGTGTGGATCTCCGACTGTCTGATCGTGATGGTCTTTATTTCGCCAAGATCCAGGTGGCCATCCTGAACGTTAGCTACTCTGAGGTAAGGAACTTCAATGGCTTCGTCTGGCGAAATTGCTCTGCCCTTCGTTACGCCTGTTTGTACTTCAGAACATTCGCCCAAGGGCAGCACTTGCCAACTGGCCGGTATTTCCCCGAATGGCGTTTGCTTGTTAGTCTGTTCGCGCACGCCCCGGGAAAAAAGCTGCCCCATTACCGTCTGTTTCAGATCTCGCGCACTCACGATCAACCGATTCTGAACATCGATGCTCTTTTGATTACGGCGGAGTACCGCAGCTATGATGTCTTGCTCTGTAATCGGAGGTAGCCATAAACGGCTGTCGAGCACGTCCTTGTCATTGACGGCGGGGTAGCTCGCACCACTTTCGACTCTGGCGATGTTGTCGATGAACTGATTCGTGGAGACGGCGTAATACAAAAAATGCGGGGCTGCTTTCCTTCGATCGGCGCGTATTACGCAGAATGCGGTCGAGGCAATTTGGTCGTCCAGTTCTTCTGGCACCAACGCAATTCGACGAAGACGCGGACGAACGGTCGCGAACAGCACATCGTCGGTTCGAACTAGCTTGCGTGCCCTACTTGGTGCCTCTGAAGCATTCAAGACTTGATGCTGTGAAATGGAAAGAGTAGCTCGCGATACAGCTGAAACATCGATGTATCCGAACTGTTCGCGTACGTCACGTTTAGGGTTCCACGTGTGTGTGGACTCACAGACGGAACGAAGCGGTACGAGTACCCAGGAATCCGGGAACTGAGTGCCGTTGTTAGACACGGATTAGCTCGATGACTCGGTATAATTCTGCATCGATTACTGCTTCTTCGCGACCAAGGCTTGTTAGCTCCTTGACTAAAGCTTCAAGATCCCTCCGAGTGGTCGTCACGCCTCCGGAGATATACCTCGATGGGGAGAGGCTAAAATCCGTGTCTGCTGCCTCGTCAGTCGAGATCACCGACACAAAGCCCGGCTGGGCCAAGCCCCTGAGATACGATTGGGTAATCTTCGTGACAGCTTCGTCAGTCAATTGGTTCTTGGGCGTGCCCTTCCTAAAATCTCTGCTCGCGTTCACCAACATTATCTTGCCACGACGATCTTTGGGTTTGTCCTTGCGCAGCACGATGAGCACGCCGGCAGCGTTTGTGTTGTAGAAAAGGTTATCCGGCAGCAGGATCACGCCGTCGACCAGGTCCTGCTCAACGAACCAGCGGCGGATGTTGCGCTCCCGGTCCTCGTTCTTGCTACCACTCCCGCGAGTGACCGCGCCGGTGTCGAGCACGACGGCCGCACGCCCACCCGGCTTCAGCGATGCTACCGTATGTTGCAGCCAGGCCCAGTCGCCTTTGCCGCTTGTTACGCCGCCCTGCTCCTCGAACCGGCCGAACGCATCGTTCTCGAACACATCCTGCTCGAACGGCTGGTTCCACATTGGATTGGCCACCACGATGTCGAATTTGCGCAGCTTGCCGTCCGCATCCTTGAACTTCGGATTGCGCATGGAATCACCGCGCAGGATCTCACCTTCCATGTCGTGGATGATCTTGTTCATGCAGGCAATTGCGTAGCTGGCGCCGGTCAGCTCCTGCCCGTACAACTGGAGCGGCACCTTCGAGAGCGGGTCGAGCCGTCTGCACACGAGCTGCAGCTTGATCAGGAGACCAAACGACCCGCACGCGTAGTCGTAGCACTCCTCGCCGGGACGTGGGCGCAGGATCTCAGCAATCAGGAAGCCGACTTCGGTGGGCGTAAAGAACTCACCCGCGCTCTGACCCTGTCCTTCGGCGAATTTGCGCAGCAAGTACTCGTAGCAACGTCCTAGGAAATCGGGCTCGACGTCCTGCAATCCGAGGCGATAGCGCGGGTCGGAAAACGTCTCGAGCACTTTCTTGAGCGCGGCATCGCTGATCTCGCGCTCGCCATTGCGCGTCTCGTTGTAGTCGACCAAATCGATCACGCCGGCGAGGGATGGATTGTGCTTGACGATGGCGCGGATAGTCGTGGTAATCTGTTCGCCCAGGCTCTTGGGGCGACGGTCCTCCGGCCAGTCGAAGTTCTGGCGCCCGCTGACGACCGGCCAGCGCGCCTCGGCCGGGATATAAAACCGCACAACGCGATTGCGCGGGTCGGCGGCGGTCTGGGCATCTTGATCCACAATGGACAGCGCGGTCTCGCGGTCACCGAACTGATCGGCCAGCCGGTTCAGTTCATCGTCGAAAACATCTGACAATCGCTTGATGAAGAGGAGCGGTAGGAGGTAGTCCTTGAACTTGGGCGCGTCTTTTTCGCCCCGGATCGAGCAGGCGGCGTCCCAGAGCATCTGCTCCATGCTCTTGTTGCTGAGCACTGAGCTTTTGGCAACGCCTCGCCTCCGCCTGGGGCGGCCGGCTTCGCCCTCATCAGGATCCGTGTTACCTGCAAGACCAGCTTCCAACAGCAGTTTTTCCAAGGTTTCACGTGGACCCCGCTGAGGTTTGGATCTCCCGCTCTCCCAGCGATTTACCGTGGAAAACGAGATGTTGATCCGGCTCGCCAGTTCCTCCTGGCTCAGCCCGAGCTTGGTCCGGAGCGACCGGATAGATTGCGCCGTGATTTCCATGATGCCTAGATTATGCTATAGCAAACTAGGCGTCAATAGAGGAGGCGGCTCGTGAAAATGAAACTGCTGGTCTGCGAGGAGTGCGAGCACCGCCAGACGATTCAGACTTACGATGCGGACGACGCGCGCCGCCTGAATCTGAGGCTGGTCCCGCCGGTGTGCGAGTGGTGCCACAGCCTCCGGGTCAAGCTGTACGACAGCTGATGAAGCCTCGCGCGTTCGTGAGTTCGGTGATGGAGGGTTACGGCGATTACCGCAATGCCGCCCGCGAGGCTGTCATCGCATGTGATGGCGAGCCAGTTCTGATCGAGGATTTTCCGGCTCTGGACTCCTCACCACGATCAGCCTGCCTCGATGGTGTGATGAGTTCGGATGTCCTGATCACGGTGATCGGGCACCGCGGTGGCTGGACCACTCCCTCTGGTAAGCTCGCGGTCGAAGAGGAGTATGAGGAAGCGCGCAAACGCGGGAAGCGGAATCTGGTTTTTGTTCATGAAGGTCCGCGCGATGCCGACGCACAACGGCTGGCCGATCGGCTTTCCGATTATGTTGACGGTCAGCTTCGCCCAACGTTCAGCACACCGGCGGACCTGAAACGTGCCATCGAAGCCGCGCTGCCGGACAAGTTCAGAACGATTCGCATGGAGCCGATCGACGTGAGTGACATCGAAGGCTTTTTCGCAAAACCGCATGTGATTTACGATCACCCCACTCTGCGTGTCGTCGTAATGCCTGAACGGAAGGACCAGCTGATTGATCCGGTTGGCTTGGATGAGCCAGAACTGTTAGATGCGATTTATGCAGCGGGCCATTCGGCTCGGGTGCGCCTTCTGTCGTACGAACGCAGGAAAACCGCGAAAGTGGGGATCAAGGAACTCGTGGTTGAGCAAGTCGACGATGGGAATTGGCGTGAAGGCCGGGAAGAAGTCCGTTTGGAGATCAGGACGGATGGAACCATAATTGTCGACGCGAACGCAACTGGGCGTCGGCCAGATCGGACCCTTGGAATGGCAACGATGCGGGTCGTAGACAATGAAGTTGCGGACTTGTTGACGAGTGCCCTGCGATTCTCTGGAAGCTTCCTCGACAGCCAGGATCGTTTCAAGCGGTTCGACAGGTTTTTCTTCAACGCATCCTTAGCAAATCTTGGCTACAGCTCCTTTGGGCCAGCACTCGCCCCAGGCACGAATCGGATGACGATGGGCGACCACGGTGATCGGGTGCACATCGCGTTCGAACCGGCGAAGCTGATTCGACGCGAAGATCTATCATCCCCGGATCAGCTAGTTGCGGACAGCGTCAAGATGTTCAGCCGACGCTTGAGAAGCCGTGAGGCATAGGAGCTCGACCTTTTCAATCAATGAACCAGGTTTTGGCTCGCGCGTGAGCGAATCCTGATTGCCTTTGTTCATCGTCGTCAGGCGCTCCTCAAGGCTGGCTTCGGCATCGACCTTCCTGCGCAGACCCACCGCGCTGCTACTGGTATCGCAGGGCTTCCATTGGATCAATGCGCGATGCCTTCATGGCGGGTATGTAGGCCGCCGCCAGCGCGACCGAGGTCAGTACGGCCGCCGACAGGATCATCACGACCGGGTCATGCCCCTCGAGTCCGTAGAGCAGAGAGCGGGCGGCACGACCGAAGGCAATGGCACCAGCCATGCCGATCACACCGCCGACCAGGGTCATGAGTCCGACCTGGCGCAAAACCAGCGCGCGCACGCGGCCGGACTGGGCCCCCAGTGCCATGCGCACGCCGATCTCGCGAGTGCGCTGGCTCACCGAAAATGCCAGCACACCGTACAATCCGATCGAAGCCAGCAGTGTGGCCACGGCCGCAAACGACACGGACAACGTG
>JBBDWZ010000001.1:7533-9993 GCA_040902615.1 Gemmatimonadota bacterium
GCTGATCATTCGATCCATCGAAACGTTGTCGCGGATCTGGTCACGCATGGTTCTCAGATCTTCGACCGGCAGGTCGGCGTCCAATCGCGCGATCAACGGATTGATGCCACGCAGCAGCGGCTCCGGCAGGCCGGCAGTGCGCAGGTAGAAGCTCATGCCGCCAATATCGGTTCTCTGCCGATAAGGCGCGTAGAACACCGCGGGAATCGAGTCCTTTACATCGCTGTACTTCGCGTTCCGCACCAGCCCGATGATCTCGATGTTCAGTGTATCACTGCGCCCGGTGGCCATGCGTTTGCCGATTGGATTGCCACCCAGCCCGAACTTGCGGGCAAACTCCTGGTTGACGACGGCCACGCGGGGCCCGCCGCTCAGGTCGCCCTGGGAGAATTCGCGGCCGGCCAGGAGCTGGACGCCCAACGTCTTGAAATAGTCCGGCCCAATCAGGTTGTAACGCGCTTCCGTGTCCGTATCCGGATCGGCCTTGAATCCTTCGACCGACACGCTGGTGCCCCAGTTGCTGCCGGAAATGAGCGGGACCGTGCCCGCGGTCACACCGGTAACGCCGGGCAAACCGGACAGTTCCTCTTCGATCCGCGCGTACAATGCCTTGGTGCGGGTGGAGTCGTAGCCATTGCGCCGTGGCACGACCCGGAAGGTCACGACATTCTCCACGTTCAATCCGAGATCGACCCGGTTCACGTTGCGCAGGCTCTTGATGAACAGGCCAGCCGATGTGAGCAGCGCCATCGACAGTGCAATCTGCGCCGTCACGAGCGATGTGCGGAAGCGCGTGGCCTGCTTGCCGCCGCCCGCCAGCTTGCCCGCGTTGTTGCGCAGCGCAGTGACCAGATCGGGGCGTGTGCTGTGCAGTGCGGGGAACAGACCGAACAGCACACCGGTCACGGCGGCGAGTCCAAAGGCGAACCCAACCGTCAGCCAATTCAGGCTGAAGCTCAAACCCTCGGTGGCATCGCCGGGCAGCAGCGCGGAGATGAACGCGAGAGTCCATTGCGCAAAGGCGACGCTCACGACCGCGCCGATCATCGCCAGCATTACCGATTCGGTCAGCAACTGCGTGAGCACGTTCCTGCGGGTAGCACCGAGCGAAAGCCGCACGGCAACTTCCAGCTCGCGACCGGCTGCGCGCGCCAGGAGCAGGTTGGCGATATTGGCGCAGGCGATGAGCAGCACGATGCCGGTCAGCGCGAACAACAGCATAATGGGCGTGGCCGCCTCGTGAAGCATACTGCTCTGGCCGCGGCGTCCATCGGTCATGGTGATCTGTTTGGCCAGGAACCGCGTTTTGGTCTGATCACTCATGCCGGTCTGGAGCGGCGCTTCGACTTCGGTAATGATCTGGCGATACGGGATGTTGATGGCGGCCTGCGCCTGCTCGAGTGTCACGCCGGGCTTCAGCCGCCCGAACAGGTACGCCCAGTAGCTCCGCCGATTCTCGAAGCCCTGCCAGCCGGCTTCCATCACACCACGCATGTTGAGCGGCACGTAGACCGCAGGCCGGCTGCCTCTGGTCGTGCCCTCGAAGCCGCGCGGCGCAATGCCGATGATGGTCATGGGCTGGCCGTTCAGGACCAGGGTCTGATTCAGCACACCCGCGTCACGGCCGAGTCGGGTCTCCCAGAAGTCGTAGCCGAGCACCGCGATGAAATGATTGCCAATGGCCTGATCGTCCGCGGGTGTGAACAAGCGGCCCATCATCGCCTGGATACCGAGAGTCTGGAAGTACGATCCGGAGACCAGTGCGCCTTGCGCGTTCACGGTCTGCCGGTTGAAACCGACGTTCGCGCCAAACTCGACATGGGCCGCGATGCTGCTGAACGGCCCTGGGTTCTTATCGAGATCGCGGAACATGGGGTAGCTGAAAACATCCTCGCAGCTGCCGGCCTGGCCGCAGGACTGCGACCCGCTCTTGGGCCCGGGCGCGCTGAGATTGACCAGCCGGGTCGGTTCGTGCACCGGCAGCGAGCGGCGCAGGAGCTGGTCGAACATCGAGAAGATCGCTGCATTGGCGCCGATTCCGAGCGCCAGCGAGAGTGCAGCGACCACGGTCACGGAGGGTGTCTTGAACAGAGTTCGGAAGGCGAACTTGATACTGGGCATGGTTTACCGGTTGTCGTGAAAGGCCAGACGCGTGCGTACTAAGACGCCGTTTTTGGCCAGAGGGTTTCATGGAGCGACGAGCGACGAGCGACGAGCGATGAGCGACGAGCGACGAACGATGAGCGACGAGCGACGAGCGATGAGCGATGAGCGACGAGGGCCCCGCCGGGCCAAACGGTACGGATCGTATGCAATTTGTGAGGGCTCTTTCGAATTCACGGCCGGGCCACGGGTCGTCAGAGATCAGGATCCGGTGTTCGGAGCGCGGGAGCGGGAGCAGGAGCGGGCGGGCGTCGGGTTGCTCAGTTCTGCATTCCCTCCGCGGTTAAGCGGTGCGTG
>JBBDWZ010000002.1:0-9954 GCA_040902615.1 Gemmatimonadota bacterium
CGATCGATTCGAAGCTGACATTCTCACGTTCGGGTTGGCGCGCCAGCAGGAACTCGTCGCCCAGGTGCGAGCTCTGATGGTACAGCCGAGCCCGCGCGGAGAAGCCGCTGGTGCGGAACGTGAGCGGCAAACCCACCAGGTAATCCGCGTTGATCAGATCGAAGGACGGCTGGTCGATATTGAACTGGGCAAAAATCCCGGCCATCACGTCGAGCTGCAATGCAGAAACGGACCCGGAACCCGCAATCCGGAAGAGGCCGTAACTGTCGCCCAGGCCGATCGCACCAATGTTCGTGTCCGACTCCGGTTCCTCCGCAATCGTAGCAAAGTCACCGCGCAGGTAACTCACGAATGAGTGCTCCGACTTCGGATCGGCGATGAACGGACAAAACAGCGCGCCTTGTGGCAGCGGAATCACGCCGCTGCGCTCATCCGCGTGCACAGCGGCGCCGCACCGCGATCGAAAGGGCTGTTGACCACCAGCATCAGCAATCACGCTGATCAGGAGCAGTCCAAAGTGCAGACCGCCTGCCACTGAGCTTCGCATAGGAGTCTCCCGCTGCTGGTTCTTTCCCGACGCCGAATCAACCCGGCAAACGCACCATTGAGAGAGACGCTACCCCTCGCGTTATGTCACTGTTCACCCAAGTGTTTGCGGTCCAGTGCCGCAGTTCCCTACCGCCGTCATTCGCGCAGTGCGTGTACGGGATCCAGACGCACCGCGCGCGTGGCCGCGGCATAACAGGCTATGAGTTGCGCCGGCGCGCGCTCAGTTCAGCGCTGGCGCACGCGTAAAACCTTCAGCGCATCTTCGGCCTGCGTCCGCCAGCGAGAACCTTTGAATTGATCGCCGTAGCGCTCGTAATTCAACAATCCAGGATGGGGCGGCTCGCTGAATAGATATCGAGGCGCCGGGCGAAATCGTTCAACTGCCGGATTCAGTTTATTGATGATATGGCGCTGCGTCTCGAAGCAGCCCAGCATTTGCTGCTTCAGCTGCAGTTCCTCGCCATTCAATAGAAGCACACGTTGATCGATATCGGCCCGTCCGTGCGGTATGAAGTCCTGCACAACTTTGCGGCCGTTGCGGCTGTGATAAGAGGTCAGCTCGAAAACCGCCGGGGGCGTCACGCCCTCACGCCGCAGGATGCCGCAGGCGAGATGCACCGCGAAAGCCGTGGCATCGTGGTCGGTATGGCCTCCCTCATACGGATGGGTCAGCACGACGTCCGGCTGCACCGCATCAATCAGTTCGGTGACCCGCAAGCACACATCCACAAGATTCCAGCTGGCTTCACCGTCGGCAAAGCCAAGGTGGATCAGGCGCTCACGGCATACGCCCACGAGGTCGAGCGCATTGTACAGTTCCGTCCAGCGCGCTTCTTCGTATTCGTCCCTCGTGCTGAAGCCGTGCCTCCAGGCTTCTCGATCATCGCGCGGCGCGCCGTCGGTTACATGCGCGATCGTCACGTCATTCAGGTGCGCCAATCGTGCTCCTGCCCCGATCGTCTCATCGTCCTGATGTGCCGTGACAATCAAAACGCGAAGCGCGTCGAACTGGCTGTCGGTACCGCAAAACCGATTGAACAGTTCATCCTTCAGGCCGCGTGGCAAGCGGAATCGTGCGGACGGCGATGGCACCCGTATGGCGAACGGCCCGCCCGGCTGTCCCTCGTCACCGAGGGCCCGCCTCGCCAACGCCGAATCATCGGTCAGGAGCTGAAGCTCGCACGCGACCGCCGCTACCCGCGCGGCTTGGCGCAGGTCTCTTCTCAGGACGATTGTGCCTTTTTGGGTCGCGAGCTCGGATCGGGTCGAGGTATCCGCTTCCCGCCGCAAAGCATCGGATCCCGGAGGCGACGTATCACCGTGCTGCGCTGAGCTGCATTTGCTGGCGATCGGACGGCTGCTTGGATGCTGCATTCGATTTTACTGCTGCACTCTGGTGAAGCCTGTAACGGGACGTACCAGGCAGCAGATGAGAGTGCAAGCGTTATGCCGTTATTTGCAATAAGTTAGGCCGTTCTGTGGGTCAGCTAGGCGCGCCAATACAAATGTTTACGACTGCTGATCCAAACGGTGTACCCAACCAGGGCGACGATCGCTATGGCGCGCATGAGGGTTCGCTGCCAGGTATCGGTCAGCCAATCGCCGATGCCTACATAGTAGAGCACGTGATTCAGGAAAAGCGTAAAAAACACGTAGGCCAACAGGGGATTCCGCCCGATATCGGTAAGAAAGCCAAGTGCTCCGCGAGTGCGGGGGAAAATGTCGATCAGGGCGATGAACACAATCAAGGCGGCACCCGAGAGACCGGGGGAAATAGCGAGGTAGCTCAAGGTTTGGGGGTCTTTTCTGATGCCTCCCTCGAGCGGCTCCGTCAATAAGCCGAATACCAGCCAAAGTGCGGTCCACCGGAACAGGAGTGAAATGGTGCGATCGGATTCGGTTTTTGGCCTTGCAGACAGCAACGCGCCGAGTGCAATCAAAGCCAGGGTCGCAAGTGCGGTAGCGCGGAGTTCACGCAGGTATAGACCGACGCATAGAACCGGAATGAAGGCAGCACAGACGGCCACGAGTGCCGCGACGCGCGCGCCCGAGAATGAGATTGCCTCCTTCGACGCAGCGAACCGTACGAGCAAATCGCCGGCGATGGTACCCGCGATCACGACGATCAGCAACTCGAGGTACCAAGGCTGATAAAGCCAGGGCGCCGGTGTGAAGGCATAGAGGTCGTGCAGCCAGCCGAGTTGCTGAGAACCCAACTTGAGCGCCGCGATTACGGCGACCAGCGCGAATCGAATGTCCGGGCGGGATCGAGTAAAGAGCCAGATTACGCAACCGGCAACGGCGGCGAATGCGAGGGCCGACAGGATGGTATCGCGCCGTTCCAATGAGAAGGTCTTGCCGTAGATCGGAGGTGCCAGGACAAAGAGTGCGAGCACACCAAGCCACGCGGCATAGCGGAGCCATTGCGCACGCACGATTTGACTGGCCGGCAGTCGGATGAACAGCGCGGCCGACAAGAAGAACCCGACAATCGCCAGGATATTGCCGCGCTTGGTGTAGTCGCCGGTGAAGTCAGGGTTCACGTGTCCGATGATGAGCGCCAACACCATCAACAATGCGGCGCGCTGCAGGGAGTGCCAGACAATTTCCGGTTGCGAAACGCGGGCGCGCAGGCGGGCCTGCATGGCGATCGGCAGTGCCGCGCTCATGGTGAAAATGAACGCTGGAAAGACTACATCCGGCCAGGTCAGGCCGGGCCGGTCGACGAAGTCGCCGGGCGGCGGGTACTGCATGTGAAACATCCAGTCGGCAAACAGGCGGCTCAACGGAATGGCGAACGAAAGATTCATCGCGAGCATCAGCACTCCGCGGAGCGCATCGAGGCTGAGAACTCGCGGTACCGGCCCCAACGGTGACTCGACTGGAGCATGAGGCCGATCGATCGCGGTTCGTGGCGGCTGAAGGGGTGGCGCTTCGGGTAGCTCCGTCCCGGTACCAAGCTCGCCGTTCACGGCGCCGTGGATTACGATCGGTGTCAGCGTTTCAGACTGCATGTTCGCTCAACT
Organism: Gemmatimonadota bacterium; assembly: GCA_040902615.1. Taxonomy (GTDB): domain Bacteria; phylum Gemmatimonadota; class Gemmatimonadetes; order Longimicrobiales; family RSA9; genus JBBDWZ01. Next base: position 3,576 of record JBBDWZ010000002.1, read on the forward strand.
CGACGCCAGCGGTTGCGCCACGCGTGGGTCCGGTCGCAACGCCTGCGTGGCGTTCGCCAGCTTCAGGCCCACGACGAAACGAACACTCATGGGCAATTCGAGCGGTCGAGAAAACACCACGGTCCCGGATCCGGCGAGCTTCGTGCCGGGCACCTTGAAATCCACGGTCGTGCCTTCAGGAATGGGATTCTCGACCAGAATCCTTGCACCGAATACGGTAATCTCTTCGAGCAGAGCTGCACGCAGATCGGACTGGGTTTCTCCGCGGATACGCAAGTGCGCCGGCAGCTGAACCAACTGGCGTCGCACACCGCGGGAGTTGCCCATTACCTCGGTTGCCTTGGAAAAGAAATCGAGCGATTGGCGATAGCGCTTGCGCCAGATCGGTACGGAGTGATGCATGCAATGGACTTCGACCGTGTCCCGATCCTCGAGCGACATACCTGAAAAGTGCACGCCGTGCAGGTAGACTGTACCATGCGTGGTTTCGGAACATTCGGTGTGAACGACGCGTCCGATCGCGGTAACCGGACGTGTGGAGAGCGGCAGATCGATCTCCAGCTCGGTATCCGGTGCGAATGAGCGGGTGCTGCGAAAAGCAATTCCCAACGGATTCAAGTCCTGTGTCAGCGCGAGCAGCGGCACCTCCGTTGCGCCAACCACGCGGATGCGCACCGGCAGCGAATCCAGGAAGCGATGGTCGGATCGTTGCTGCCGCATCCGCAGACTCATCCGGACCACAACAGCCGCGAAGTACACGTTCCAGACCACCCACATCGCACTGGCAAAGAAGGCGAGATCGAAATCTCTGGTCTGGTAATCGACCCAGCCGAACCGACGGGCGAGTGGCGCCCATAAAACTCCGGCTAACGAGACGACCAGAATGAACAATGGCGCGGCAAAGGTGCGGAACGGGACGTCGGTTACGCCTTTGGGTGTGACGTTGAACTTCAGTTTCCCGTTTGTGAAGTAGGCGGCCAGCGCGACAATGTAGGTGAAGAATTTGGCCATGTTGTAGCGCTCGGAGATGAACAGGAAGCCGGTGCCGCGCGCGAGCAGCTCGAACGCCGTAATCGACAGAACCAGATAGGGCAGCAGCCGCAGCATCAGCTCCTTCCCATCGGCCGCAATGGGCACCATGCCCGTGAAAAGGAAGATGACCGGCGTCAGATAGAAAATCGCCTTCTGCAGGCCATCCAGTGGGTACAGGTTGGCTGCGAGGTAACAAATCCGCTGGCCGGTACTCAGCCCAGGCAGGAACAGTGGATTCATTTTCTTGAGAATTTGCATCGAGCCCTGCGCCCAGCGCATGCGCTGCACGTGAAAGGCGCCGGCCGAGCTCGGCGACAGACCAAACGCCAGAGCTTCCGGATGAAAAACGGATTTCCAGCCATTGCTGTGAAGCTTGAGCGAGGTTTCCATGTCCTCGATGATCGTATTGGTCGAAAATCCGCCAATCGATTCCAGGGCAGCCCGGCGCAGCATCCCGCCTGATCCACAGAAGAACGACGCGTTCCAGTGATCCTTCCCCGGCTGCAGCAGGGAGTAGAAAATCCGATTTTCCTCCCAGAGTGAACGTGAGTGATCGTTCACTACGTGTGTAAAGGAGTCCGTGTTGTAGAAGTCCTGCGGCGTCTGTACGAAAGCCACGCGCTCATCCGTGAAGTAGCCGAGCAGCTGATGGATGATGTTGGGCAGCGGTACGTGGTCGGAATCCAGCTGCAGAATGAACTCGCCTGAAGTAACGCTCAGCGCAAAATTGAGATTGCCGGCCTTCGCATTCGCGTTGTTAGTCCTTCGGATGTACCCGATTCCAAGATCCTGCGCGATTTGACGAAGTTCATCGCGCTTGCCGTCGTCCAGAAAGTAGGTTCGGTGCGGGTAGCGAATGGCGCACGCGCCATTCGCGGTACGGCGCAGCACTTCGAGCGGCTCGTCGTACGCGGTAATGAAAACATCTACGATGCGGCCTGGCGGCGCGGGTGGCGACGCCCGTTGCGGGATCCGCCAGGCGTTGAACATGAACAGCGCGGAGCCGACCCAGCCCCAGGTTTCGGCACTCACCAGCAACAGCGAGAACACCAGCGCATCCGGATTGATGGTCTCGGTCCACCGCCAGTGCAGCCAGTACACCCCGAACAGGAGAGAAACCACTCCGAGGACGCGCACCAGGCGCTCCTGGTTGACCGTCAGATGGGGCAGCTCGCCTATTCCTCGAACGCGTTTTCTCTGGTCCATGCACGCCCGATGCTCGTGGGCCCGCGAAGCCGGGGCTGGCTCTGCGAAATTTTGATGCAGAGAATGCCAGATCCATGCCGCCCATCGCATCTGGTTGTTACCAGCGCCAGGGTGTACTCGTCGCCGCTAACTGGCGCAAAGCTTGCTTTTGCAGCGGGTGCAGAGACGACGACCCGCAACTCAAACGTACATGAGAATGTCCTTACTATCAGCCATGTTGTGCGTTTCGATCACGCTTGCCTGTGCGGATGCGAACGAGAAACAGTTGCCCGTGAGTGACCAGGCCACCGCGCAGAAGGCGGCGCCTGCTGTGCCAATCCCGCAGTACGTTCCCGCGATCCTGCGCGAGCCGCCTGCCGCCGACCTGGCGGCTCAGGACCAGCGCTTCGATGCTGCGGCGCGCGCCGCCTGGGCGCAGGTGGAGCGGGGCTATTCGCCCACCACCGGACTGGTGGCGGCTCTACCAACCTGGGCGTATCCAACGACCTGGGACATCGCCAGCGCATTGGCCTCGTTCTATTCCGCACGCGGACTCGGGTACATCACCGATCAGAATTACAATGAACGCGTGTCCAAGGCGCTGGCTACGCTGAAGCGCGCGCGGTTGTATGAGGGCATCGCCTACGGCAGGAATTACGATGTAAACACCGGCGAGCTGGTCGGGCCGAACCAGAAGCCGCATCAAAATGGCACTGGCTATTCGGCAATCGATGTCGGACGGCTCCTGGTCTGGCTGAACATCATTGCGAAGCGCGATCCGGAGCTTGCCCCTGCCGCAGAAGCGGTTGCACGGCGGGTCAATGCCGCTCGCACATTGCAGAACGGATACATGCGCGGCGAGGAAATCGACGCGAAAACCGGCAAGCCGGTCAGCTACCAGGAAGGCCGGATCGGATACGAGCAGTATTCCGCGGCTGGTTTCGCGTTGTGGGGCATGAAGGCGAATGCTGCGCTCAACTGGAAAGCGAATAGCAGGCCAGGCACCGTGCTCGGCATTCCGATCGCGGTCGATAAGCGCGGGCTGGATCGGCTGACCAGCGAGCCCATCGTCCTGCAGGGACTGGAACTCGGATGGGAGGCACCGGACCAGGAGCTGGCCTGGCAAACGCTGTCCGCACAGGCTACGCGGTTCCTGAAGTCTGGCCAGATGACGATCGCCAGCGAGGATGCCATCAATCGCCCGCCCCATTACTTCTATTACTACTGCGTTTATTGTAGTGGCAGGGAGTTCGTAATCAACGTGCACTCACCGGGCGTTACGCTTGACCAACCACGCTGGGTCAGCACCAAGGCTGCATTCGCCTGGCATGCGTTGCTGCCCACTAAATACACGTGGCAGGCGGTCGAAGCCGTGCAGCCCGCGCTCGATACAAAACAGGGATGGGCGAGCGGCGTGTTCGAGCAGAGTCATCAGTCCACCGAAACGTTCTCGCTGAACACGGCCGCCGTTATCCTCGAAGCCGCGCTGTATCGCAAGACGGGGCGGCCGCTGATTCAGGGCTGAAATCGGGCGCACTCACAACGGTCGCTGGGCCGGTCGCGGCGCCAGAAATGGACGACCAAGCTTACGGAACGCCGCGGCCTCGAGAATGATTGCCGCGGTGTTTATGTCGTGGGTGTTGGTGGGTTTGCCGGTCCCCTCGAAAACGCCCGACGCCCAGCCGTTCGGCGTGCGAGCCTTCACTGCGTAGTCAAGCGCGAGTCTCGTGTAATCGCCAGGCAACAATACATGCCACGCGAAGGCTGCCTTGGTGCTCACCCAGCGCGGCTTGTCCAGAAACTTGCCCGGATCCGTTACGTCGATCATGAATGGCTTGCCGTTGCAGTACACGCAGTAGTAGTAGAAGTAGTGCGGCGGGACACCAACAGCATCTTCGCTTACGATCGTGATCAGGTTGGTCTCGCGATACCGTGCTTCCTGCGCGCCGAGCACGTTGATGGCCAGCTCGCGCATCGCCGGAGTCCAGCCGGTTTCGAGGCCCGCCAGGATAAACGGCTCACTGGTGATGCGGTCGAGACCGCGTGCGTCGGCAAGCAGCGGCTGGCCAAGTACCACGATCGGCCTGGCATGCCTGGCCAGGTCCAGTGCGCTGTCGACTGGCTGCCCCCAGAGCGCAAAGCCGCGCGCCGCATACTGCTCGTATCCAATCCGGCCTTCCTGAAATTGCCACGGCTGCCCGCGGCTGCCGGTATGTTGTCCGCGCAGGTAACCGCCTGAAACCACTTTTCGGAAATTCATGCGCTCAACGATACGCTCGACCTCCGCACGGTGCGCGGGTTCCTGATCCGCGATGATGCGGAGCCAGGTCAGTAACCGCCCCAGATCCGTTGCCGACCAACCGTATCCCTTGCTGGAAACAGCACCACTGCGCCCGGCCATTTTCGCGGTGGACGCAAAATAGATTTTGTGAAACACGCCGCCTTCGAACAACGGCATTGTACGGAGCGTTTGTAATGTCCGTTTGAGCCGCCGGTCGTACTCGCGCTGATCGATCAGTTCGAGCTGACGCCCCGAATACAGCGCGGCCAGGACACTGCCGATGTCCCAGCTGGTGAGCTTGTGGTAATCCGGTGTAGCGCTCGCGAGTCCGGTGGAGTTTTGCCAGAGACGATCGAACTGGCGCCAGGCCAGCGCGGCCGCCTGCGTATAGGTCGCCTGTTCCGCCAGCGCGCCGTTCATGCGGGCAACGCTGATGGAATCCATTTGCGCAGAAACTGGAGCAATTGCTCCGCCCCAAAGGATCACAAATGCGCCCGCCACTTTACCCAGTCCAGCGATGTTCATGAAGGCTATCGAGGGGCAAACTTTACGCCATCTGCAATGTTTTGGCGCACTCCTTGCCCGCATGCATCTGCTTTCTGCCTACGAAATGGACGGAGATGGATATGCGCAGGCGATTTCTTGCAATCATCAGTTTGGCAATCTCGATCTTCATGATCGATGCGCGGCCGGCACAGGCACAGTGGGGCTGGACCTTCTACAGCGTCGGGGAATTCGACACCAATGACGTCGTCTTCGCTTTGGCCGGCATTTCGATTGCGCCGCAGCGTATGGGCTGGGTGCCCGTCGCGGGAATCCAGGCCTACTGGCTCCGTTTCCCTATCGGCACGTCCGACCAGAGCGTGATCTCAGTCCTGCCCTCGGTTGGCTTGGGCAGGAACTTCGACGGTGGCGCGTTTCAGGTGCGCGTCGGCTACAACTTCTCCAACGAGGACATCCGCGCCGCCAACGTCACTGCGGACGTCGGCGATGGCGTGGTCAACACCGCTCAGCTCGATTACTGGGGCACCGGCGGGCTGGGTGCGCAGGGTATTATGAGCTACAACTACGGATCGGAAAGCCTGTGGGCGCGCGGACGAGTTACCACTCGGCTCACCGACTACGGATCAGCTGGCCAAATCCGGATCGGTGGGGAGGTTGCCTATCTCGACGGCAACGGGTTCTCGTCGGTACAACCGGGGGTGATCGTGGGTTTCCACCCGAGCGCGGGCACCATCATCAATGCCGGCGTAGGTAAGCGATTCAACGACGGCGAGGATGCGACGTATTTCAAAGTGGAGCTGGTACTCACGCCGGGTCGCTAAGCGGTCTCAGTTCGCGGTACTCGGGCTGCCCAGCGAAGCTGCAAGCATGGCGCTGCTGGTACGTTGCGCCATCGCCAGCGCATAATCCGCCCAGAACAAACCGGCCGAGGGACCGCCGTTGCAATCTCCATCCGATTCGCCGGGGCGCTTCACCCACAGCAATGCGTCCACTCGGGGGTGTCCCGTCCGCGTAGTCGGCGCGCTGCCGAGCGCCCGACCAGCCGGATTGCACCACGTGCTACCCGGACCCAGGCCATTGCGGCTGGTGTCGATGACGAAGTGTTTGCCGCCCACCAGCGCGGAAATCTGTACGCCATAACTCAGGTTCGACGCAGTCGTCTCGAAGTTGGAGACGTTCAGGGAAAAACCATCCGCTTGTGCGATTCCCGCTTCAATCAGACGGCTGGCCGCAACCGCGGCCGGCTGCCAGGCGGTATGACCTGCATCGACGTAGACCGACGTACCCGGTCGCGACTTCAATCGAGCTACCGCATCCTTGAGCATTTCAAACCGCCGGCCGCGATCGGCGGTTGAGAGACAGTCCGCGTTCGAGATC
>JBBDWZ010000003.1:0-9912 GCA_040902615.1 Gemmatimonadota bacterium
TCGACGGCCAACAGCAGACGGCAATTCCACAATGCTTCGAGTCCGCGTGTGTGATTGTGCAATTGGCCGCGCCTGGAGCGTTCAAATGCACACGCGTCGCGATGGGCGACCGGTCATTGGCGGTTTCTCCGCGCTGAGCGCGGGCAATTGCACAAACGCGGCCCGCGCTACCAGCGATTGGGCAGCTTGCAGCGGCGGTAGACACGTGACCGCGCGCCGAATGCGAAGACCTGAGCTGTTGTCATGTAGCAAACCACGAGCTCACCTGTCCTGAACCACTCGTTCGCCCCAACTGCCCCTGTGCTGGGGGCCAAGGGTCGCGCCGGATATCGGCCGAAATGGAAGCGCTATTTGTTCCCTGTGCAGGGGGAAACTCCGCGAACCTGCCCGGAAAGGCCTTCGAGCGCGCTCTTCACGCCTGCTGCGGCCGCGGCGAGGCTCAATCACGCCCGCAAGCGCCTCTCCTTCCCCTCACGTTCATGCCCAATTCTGGGACGAAGTCACCCACTCGATTGGGAGAAGACGCCGCCCGATTGAACGAAAATCGCTCTGTGATCTCCGTGTCTGTGGTGAATTCGAGCTGTCGACAGATCAATATGCCAACGCGAAGCCGGCGAGGACCAGCGCCCAGATCGACGCATACATCGGAACAAACCAATTCCGGCGAGTGAGCATCTCAGGAAATCGAATCGGTTTACCGGCAAACTTGCCGCGCGGCTTGCTCGGGAAGAAGAACGTCTTGTAGGTCTCGAGCGTCGCAACAGTAAAGCCCAGCCCGGCCAGCGCCGTCAGTAACAGCACGCTGGTGAAGCTAGAGAGCAAAACGGCGTAGATGGTGGCGACGACCGGACTGCGGAAGAACTTGAAGGTCTCGAAGCCCTCGATGGGTGCATCTTTCCAGGCTCCGCCGACCGCGGAGACCAGGCCCGCCCAAGAGCCTGTAAGAGCAACCAGCCAAAGTGCGGGTCGTCCAGCATCCGGCTGCATCAGGAAGACGGTGAGCGCGAGCAGGAATAGCGCAGCCGCGATATCAACGCCGACCAATACGCGTGCCAGACGGCTTTTAACGACCCGACCACGCACGGCAAACTGCATTGGAATGAAGTATTTCGACTGGTCCTCGTTACGCAGGAACGTCTTGTAGAACTCGGACGCTGCTCGCTCCAATACATAGGTCACACCAAACAGCACGAGCATATCGCCGACCGATCCAAGCGGCACTCCGGCGAGATAGAGCAACGGCGCGATGCAGCCGCCAATGCTCACGCTGCGCAGATATTTCCGCCAGGTGAAGCCCTCGTGTACCGCATCTTTGTACATCCCCCAGGTGGCAGTGTGCGCACCCGCAATCAGTCCGACCGCACAGGCCGCGAGTAAACCCAGGTTGTCTCCGACGTACGATGCGCTTTCAATCAAGCCAGCTGCGGCGGTTGCGCTGCTCATGTTGTCTCCAGGTCAGGGGTAAGGTTCCAGGTTGCGTTCGGGTCGGGTGTAGGTTCACGCGGTTGCCAGCCCGGATGTTGTCAGCAATTGCACATCACGACGTGCTCCGCTCAGCGTGAATTCGGGCGGCCGTCCCGCACGCAAACCGGCCAGGAAGTCGCGAAACATCGCGCGATAGCCGGCCAGGTCCTGCAGCTCGGGAAACGCGAGGTGCCGGCGGCGGCCATTCACGAACAGGAACAGCCCGTTCGATTCGAATGCGATCGAGCCGTGGGTTCCGTAGATGCGCGACAGCCGCAGTCCACGCAGCAGCGATCGCAGCTCCCACGAATAGGCCAGCACGGCGGTGGCACCGTTGGCAAAACGCGCGGTTACGACGGAGGTCATGGGTGAGCCACATTCCGCGATATCCAAAGAGCGGAGCTCCGGCCCGAGATTGGCCACCAGATTGATCCAATGAATGCCGCCCTCGAACAGCGGTCCACCGCCTGCGAGGCTTGCATCGGACCGCCATCCGGCTGTGCGCTGCCATTTCAATGCATTGATGAAGGCAAAGCGCAGCTCGCCGATATCACCGTCCGCTACGATCTGGTGCAGCCTACGCGCGATCGGCTTGTAGTAGTAGTTCTCGGCGACCAGCACCTGTCGGCCGGCCTGCTGTGCAGCCAGCTCGACCGCATCGAATTCGGCCATGGTCAGGAATGCAGGCTTCTCTACTATGACGTGTTTGCCGCTCTGCAGTGCCGCCAGCGCCAACCTGACATGCGTGGACGGCGGCGTGGCGATGAGCACGACATCGATGCGCTCGTCCGCCAGTGCAGTACCGTAGCTGTTGTACCAGCCGGCGCCCTGCAGCCGGTGATTGAAGCCGGCTGCTTTCTCACCGAAGCGGCTGGCGTAACAGCGGAGCAGTTCGGGAGCGATGCGCATGAGTGTGCGCGAGTGCGTAAGGGTGGCGGCACCACATCCCAGGAAAGCCAGGCGAAGCTCAGACATGTATGACCTCCAGTGATATTGATCTGCGTGCTGGAATCGTGTGACGGATCTGCTGTGCGGGTGACAGGCCTGCGATGAGGCAGCTGGTGCGCAGCGCGAGGGCGGCAATGGTCAGGCTCGGATTGACCCCGGCCGGCGTGGGCAAAGCGCTGCCATCCGTGATGTACAGGTTGTCGATGCCGCGGAATGCGCCATCGGCAGCGAGCGGCGCGGCAGCAGGATCGTTACCCATCCGCACAGTGCCCAGCGCGTGTGAAAACGTGCGAACGGGCAGCTTCAGAGTAATGACGGCACCGGCCTCTCTCAGCACTGCGCTGGCCGTTCGCGCAAGCGTGGCGCGGGCCTGTCGATCGCGCCGGGTATAGGTGTGATGAACCAGCGCTTCTGGCATGCCCAGCCGATTGCGCGCGGTGCCAACCTCGACCCGGTTTCGGTACTGTGGCTGATCGGCGGCGATGGCAATCATGCCGGTCATTCGGTCGAGCAGTCGCAGGCCAAAGCGCGCGACCAGACCGGGCAGCAGATGCGTCACCAGTCCGGGCGGCGGTCCATGGATCTGCTGGAGCGTACCCAGCTTTCCAGCGGGTCCGTTTCCACTCGGATCGCCGAAGTAAAGGTCATTGATGCCGATCTGCTTGTGGAACTCGCGCGCGGGATCGAGTGCACGCGCGAAGATGCCCATGACCACGGCGTTGCAATGCCGCGTCAGGAAGTGACCAATCATGCGGCCGGCGGGGTTGTGCGCCTGCAGCTCGGACGAGATCAGGATGTGTGGCGTGGCCAACGCGCCGGCGGCGAGAATGACCAGGTCTGCGGCGAAGGTGCGGGTCTGACCCGTGCGCGTGTGGCTGCATTGAACGCCGGTGACCCGTGATCGCTTGACGACCAGTCGTGTGACCGCGTGCTCGTGCGCCAAATGCAGCCCGTGCGCAAGCAACTCCGGCAGAAGTGCACTCGCCAGATCGTTCTTGGCCGAAATCGCGCAGGGGTAGCAGTCGCAGTGTGCGCAGCCCACACAGGTGTTGCGGCCCGCCTGCCGGGTGTAGTTGATCGCAAGCGGCAGCCGAAAGGGCGTCAATCCGAGCCGGCTGGCAGCATCGGCGATGCGACAGCCAATACGCGACAAGCCCGGCAGCGACTGCGGATACGGCGTGCTGCGCCAGGGCTCGGTGGCATCCGCACCCGCTGTACCGGCTACACCGATCAGCGATTCAGCAGCCGCGTAATACGGCTCGAGCTCCGCGTAGTCGAAGGGCCAGACGGCGCCGGCCGCAGCTTCTTCCGGTGATGATGTGAAGTCGTTCTCGCGGAACCGGAGAGATACGCCGCCATAAAACACCGATCCGCCGCCGACACAGTGCAATGCGCCCGCCTTGCCGCGGTCATCGCCGCACACCGTGTACGGTGTAGTCTGGTCGTAGTGGGGCGAGAGCTCGCGCACGCCATCCGGCGCCCAGTTCTGCGGGCCGCGTGCTACCCAGTCACCGCGTTCGATCATGAGCACGCGTCGTCCGGAGTGGACCAGCGGCCAGGCAGCGAGCACGCCGCCAAAGCCGCTGCCAATCACGATTGCGTCGAAGCCGCCGTGCTGGTTCACAGTGACCTCCACAGGTGCGGGACCATGACCAGCGCGGAGAAGCGAATGAACCGACCGACAAATCCGAGGGCAAAAAATCGCGCGAAGGGGACGCGAATCGCGCCGGATGCCACGCTGGTGAGATAGAACGGCGGAAAACCAGTGCTTGCGCTGGTGAACAGGAAGAGCGACCCGGACTTCTGCCACCGCTGTGCCCGGGTCAGTGCATCCTGGAGCCGTGAGGCGTAGCGACCCGGCGGCAGACGGAGGAATCCAGCGCCGGCGCAGTAGAGCACTGACTTCGCGAGCATCTGCGTTCCGACTGCGATCAGAACGATGGGCAGGAGCAGCTCGACCGGCGCGATGGCAACCGCCGAAAGCACGACCAGTTCCGTGTTGACCAGCGGCACGAAGCTGCCAAGCAAACAACCCAAAAACGTCGAAAAGCAGATTGCAGCGGATGACATGTGGGCTCCGGGTCGCGGTGAACACGATCGACTCGCGAGCAGATTACGCAGGTGGGTACAACTGGTTTTCGGACGGCTACCGGAGCGCTATCGGAGTGGTATCAACCGCAGCGACAACCCGTTGAGGCCACCCTCTTTAGAGGATCAGGCCAAAATCAAAAATGGGCAGGGCACCATAGGAGCAAACGTGGGCTCGAGGTGGAAACCGGAAACGCCAAACATGGACGCCGCCTGATGCCTGCTTGCATATTGCAGGCGTCGTAGCCCCCTTAGTGAGCCCTCCCCTGTCCATATTGGAAATCGCCTCATGCGCCTCGCCGCTGCCGGTCTGCTGCTGCTGATTCCGCATTGTTTGTCGGGTCAGGCGATCGGTCGGGACAACTACATTTCCCACCTGCCGGAAATGTCCAAGATCGTATCGCAGACGCTGGCGAGCTCACGACTGCATCTGTTCGGTGATCGCACGTCGACCACGTACCGCGATCACGATATGAACGGCATCGACGATGCCCGTGACCAGCAGTTGCTCCAATTGTCACTCCGCTTTGCGCCGATCCTGCGCCGAAACAACTTCAGCGCGCCGCGCGACTTCGAGACAGCCATGGGTCCAGGGTCATGGCTGCAGCGCGACATCTTCCGTGGCGGTGTACGGGAACGATCCGATTCGATCTGGTTCAGCGGACCGCGCCGTGCAGTGGCGCCCGCGACAGCGACTGATTCTGCCGCGGAGGATGGGAAGCTGATGGATTTGTTGCGCGCTTTTTCCCCGAGTTTTACCGAGAGCCGCAGGGTTTCAGCGGAAGCGGATTCGCAGGTCGTGCTCTTTCTGGATTATCCCGGGGAAGATCCGCGGAGCTGGAGACGCGCCTACAAGACTGAGAGTGACGTCCGAGCCTACGTACACCCATTCATCGATGAGGTGCGCACCGATTCGGATGCGCGGTACGCGCTGGTTCTACAGTATTGGTTTTTCTACCCGTTCAACGACGGCACCAACAACCACGAAGGGGACTGGGAGCACGTCTCCGTGATCATCACGATCCCGGCAAAAGCCGCGGCGGACAGTCTGCTCGGAGCGCGGCTCACAGAGTCCGAGGTCCTACGGATACTCGAGGGTGACATCGCGGTTGATTCGACTGTAATCGCCGCCGTCGAGTACTTCTTTCATGAAACCTACGTGGTTCTCGATTACGTAGCCGCGCGCGCATCGGTGCTGTCCAAAGCATCGGAAAATCGCGGACTCGTCCGCATTCACATTTGGGAGCAACCCGGTTTCGTCAAGGAGTCGATCCTCGCGCGGCTGGAAAATCCTGCGCTTTCGACTCACCCAATTGGCTACATCGGCGGCAACAACCGTGGGCCGGATGAGCTGACTTCACTATTTCCGCGATTTGGTGCGGGCTATAATCGCAACGCGCATGGTACCTATCCTTTCCCGGGTACCTGGCAGGCGGTCGGACCGCTGGGCTCTACCGAACAGCTCTCGGGCGCCGTGGTTCCCGCGCTGTCGACGAAGGAAGGCGTCACTTCATTCGACGATGCGAATTTTCTGCAGTTCAGTTCCGACCAGCTCACACTGATTCCCGATTGGGAACAGGTCTCGGAAGCCGCGTTGGAAAGTGCAGAGATTCGAGCCAAATGGGCATGGCTCCTACTGCCCATCCGCTGGGGGTACCCGGCCAGCCGATCGCCCGGTGCCGGCCTGATCGCAAACACCGACCTGGGCGAAATTGCTCCCGAAGGTCCCGCGCGTCAACCGACCTGGAATCGACTCGCAACCGTGACCGGCTGGCGCGCGTACGACCCGCACGTCGTGCGTGTACTCATGGTCCCGAGCACGCCGTGGGCACGGATGAAGAATGGGTGGGGCTTTCTCAACGCACCGGCCGCACTGATGGGTTTCGTGCCCGGGTGGAGCGTCGTGTTGACGCAGTTGCTGCCGTGGGCAACCGGCACGATGCAGGTGTTTGGAGCGCCACCGGCAAAAACCTATTACCCGACCGCGCCGCCGTTCCGGTTCACCTCAGCCGGCGTGGGTGTTGGCTTCATGCGATCAGGCGAACGCTTTGCGCGGCTGCTGCCCACGGGCGCTGACGCTGAGTCGATTCGGCTGGCTCAGGACTCAGGATCAAACAAACGCGGCGATTTCGTTGCTGAACCGGCGGAGCGTATCTGGGTCAATCTTTTTTATGGCCGACGTTTGTCTGCCGAGAACACGTTCAGCACAACCCGGGTTGCGCTGTCGTACAACGATCGCGCAACCATAGCTACGGACGGCGACGCGTCGCAGGTTCGAGCATCCCTGAACGTCAAAGAGCTGACCGGCGGATTCCGACTCAATACCTGGTCCAGTAACGATGACGGACTGCAATTGTACGCGCGGGCTGGCTGGGGCTGGTTTTGGCACGAACTGACGAACCTCGAGGTGGATGGCGTCCCGCTCCCTGACGAGTGGAAAGGTGGCTATGCGCCCACGCTATGGCCGTCGGCCCGGTGGTGGCCCAACACTTGGTACGCCGGTGCCGGTGCCGAGTTGTTCACACCCAAGAGACTTTGGCTGTTCGGTCGTCTGGGCCTGGGCGCGCGGGTCGAAGCGACGTCCCTCACGCATCGGCTGGGAGTGCGTTCACCCGCGGACGACAACTTCGGTTGGGCCCGGCGCAGTGATTACGCGGTGTCGCTGCTGATTGCGTGGTAGCGCGAACGCTTGGAGGGTTGCATGTAAACCGACTATGTTGAAGTCCACCTGTCAACCGATTTTCTAACCATTCCTCGCTGCTCTCGCGTTCATGTCGATTATCCCGACTGCTCGGCTGTTAGTGCTGGGAGGCGCGACGCTGGAAGGCGACCGCGGTCCGATCGCCGGCCGCAGCGCACAGCGGCGCCGGCTGGGCCTGCTTGCCATCCTCGCGTCGAGCGCGCGGCCAGTCTCACGCGACAAGCTGATCGGATACCTGTGGGAAGAGGCGGATACCGATAAAGCGCGGCGGCTCCTGTCTGAGTCGGTTTATGTCATCCGTAAATCGCTAGGCGAAGACGCGCTGCTTTCCTCCGGTAATGACCTGCGGCTGAACCCGGATGCGCTCTGGAGCGACGTCGCAGCATTCACCGGGTTGCTGGAGGCGGGCGACGACGAGGGTGCGATTGCGCTGTATGCCGGGCCCTTGCTGGACGGCTTTTTCATCAGCGATGCGCATGAGTTCGAGCAGTGGGTGGATCGCGAGCGCGACCGTCTGGCGCGTTTATACGCCGACGCCGTGACCCGCCTGGCCAGGTGGGCGGAACAAGGCGGCGACTACCAGGCGGCGGCAAAGTTCTGGCGCAAACTGTCGGAGCACGATCCGTACAGTGCAATGCCGGTGCTCGCGCTGATGCGCGCACTCGATGCGATCAACGACCGTCCCGCCGCGTTGCAGGTTGCGCGCGCGCATGGGGAGCGGCTGCAAGATCAGCTTGGTGGAGACCCGGATCCGCAGGTGGAAGCCTTTGCCCGGGAGCTCAAGGCCGCACCAGCCGGGGAATCACCGCCACGCATCAAGCCGGAGCCCGAGCCCGAGCCCGAGGTGTTTGCCGAGTGGCCACGGCCCACAGAATTGCAGGCGGCCGTCCCGCTCAATGTCTGGCAACGCAGTCGCGTGCGCCGCGCCATCTTGGTCGGGAGTGCACTGGCCATCATCGCTGCGCTGGGCGCGCTGGCGATTGGCATCAATCGGCGACCGCCGGTCTCCACGCTGAAGGGGAGCGTGACCCTGGCCATCTTGCCATTCACCGCGAACGAATCGGCCTCCCAGTGGCGCAGCAGCCTCGCTAAGGTGCTCGCGAACAACCTGGGTGGTGCGGGTCAGCTGCAGACCGTCGATCCTTATGCGTTGTCGAATCGCACCGTCCGTCGCAGCACCAATCAATTAACTCCCGACGAAGCGGCTCGCATCGCGAAACGTCACGGTGCACAATTTTTCGTGCTCGGCAACATCCTGGAGGCGGCCGGCAAATACACGCTGACTGCGACTCTCTACAACACGGAGCGGCCCGACTCCATGCCGCGTCGGGCGCAGACCACACCATTGGCTGACCTGTTTGCCGCGATCGATACGTTGTCCAGGCAGTTGCTCATCATCAGCGGCCAGCCGAATGCGAGTTTGCGCCGCACGGCCGCGACGCTGACCTCGTCGTTTGCCGCATTCAAATCGTACGTCACGGGAGATGACTATTTCCTGGCCGGACAGTACGACAGCGCCGTGATCGCATTGAAGGCAGCCGTCGCGCAGGATTCCAACTTTGCTTTGGCCTACTACCGATTGTCCGCTGCCGCCGAATGGAACTTCGATTTTCAGGATGCGCGTGTTTTTTCGCAGCGCGCGCTGAGCCTGGCCGCGCGCCTGCCAGCCCAGCAGCAAGTGCTGGTTACGGCCTGGGACGCGTTTCTGGGTGGACGTCCTGAAGCAGCAGCCCGTTCGTACAACAGCATCCTGACTCGCGATCCGCATAATGTTGAAGCCCGAGCTGGCTTGGGCGAGGTGCTTGTGCATTACAATCCAGTGCGAGGCCAACGCTCGGATTCCGCGGGCCCGCTTTTCGAGGGCGTCCTGCAGCAGGTGCCGGAGTATGGCGAGGCGCGCTTTCACGTGTTGGAGCTGGCGGCGCGCGACCGGGACTTGCCCAGGTTCGACTCGGTTGCTGGCGATCTACATTCACGCAATCCACAGGGACTGGCCTGGCAGGCTGTGCGCGCCGCACTCACGACTTCGGACGACCGTGAGCGTGTGCTGAATGAATTGCGCGGCGCCGATGCGATTGCGATCGGCATTGCCGCCGGTCGCGTAGCCGCACACACGCACAACTTCCCATACGCCCGACAGATCGCGCAGCTGTTGACGGCATCGAATCAGACTGGTCCCTGGCGTGCGGCCGCTCACTTGATGCTGGCGGAAATCGCGCTCGCGAGGAATGACTGGCCAGCTGCGCAGCGTGAACTCGCGGACGCTAAGAAACTGGACAACGACTGGCACCGACAGCTGACCGCGTTGTTCCTGCTGCACCCCTTCGTAAATGTGACGAGTAGCCGCCTGATCGCCGAAAAGGAAGAGCTGTTGACCTGGGACACGAGGGATCTCGATCCAAACCTCAGCTTCTTCCTGGCCGCGCACGCGCCCGTGCGCGCTGAACTGCGCGCGTACCTCCTCGGGTTGCTCAATGCCGCCTCCGGAGATTACGACGCAGCTAAGCGCTATCAGGACACGCTGTCGACCATTCGTCGTGAACTCGAAGAGACGAGCTTCGCACAAACGCTCGCGCAGAGCCTGCGCGGCCACATCGCGGCGGCGAAGGGCGAAACCGCCGATGCCGTACGAATTCTGGAAGAAGTCTCGATCCAGGCACGGCCGGAGCTGCTCGCGCTTTCTCCGTTCTACTCACGCGCCCATGACCGCT
>JBBDWZ010000004.1:0-9905 GCA_040902615.1 Gemmatimonadota bacterium
GCTGTGCGTCATCCCTTCCAGGTGCAAAACCACCCACTCGATCGGGAGACGACCCTTTTTTGATTTTCTTCATTTCGGTAGATCACAAATGCTCGGATCTCCGAAATCCAAAACCAACAAAAAACGTTTCCGTGGCGACCAACTTCATGGGACGAGACACGCTCCGTGATCCCCGTGGTCTCTGTGGTGAGGCGAATGCATATTGCCGAAATGACGATGCGCGGACGGTTGATTGTTCTGCTCGTTGTGTGTGTGGGTGCATGCACAGACGACCGCCCACCAGCGGCGACTGAAGTCCGTGACAGCGCCGGTGTCCGCATCGTGCAGAACCACCGGCCCGCCTGGAGTTCGAGCAGTACCTGGCGTCTGAGTTCTGAGCCTGCGGTCGACTTCGGCCCGGCGGATACGCTGTACCGGATTGGACCGATCGTGCGGCTGAATGACGGCCGCATCGTAGTCGCGAATGGCAGTAGCAGCGAATTGCGTGTGTATTCCGCGGATGGCAAGCCGTTGCGGCGGATCGGCCGCGAGGGCGCTGGTCCGGGTGAGTTTCGCGATATATCGCGGATGTTCGCGATCGCCAATGACTCGTTGCTGGTCTTCGACATCCTGCTGAGGCGTGCCTCGGTGTTCGACCCGCAGGGAGAGTTCGCGCGCGCGTACATACCGCCGTCACTGCCGAACGCGGCGCCCATGATCGAAGGCCGGTTCGGCGACGGCACGCTGCTGGTTGCCAGCCAGTCGCCACCCACGCCCGATCGTCGTGGGCTGGTCCGCAACCGCCGTTCGCTCTGGCGACTGCCGGAAGGCGCCGCCGCCATTCAGCTCGCGGAAACACCGGGCCGCGAGATTTTTTACCAGGAACTTCCAACTGGCCAGGTGGATTTCCGGCGCCCGTATTTTGGACACGCGGCCTATCACACCGCCGGGCCCGACCGTCTGTACTGGGCATCGACCGACACCTTTGAGATCAAGGTGCACTCGCTGGATGGAAAGCTGATCTCCCTGATTCGCAAACAGCACGATTACCAGAGCGTTAGTCCAGCGTCAGCCAGTCCGATCATCGAAAAACACGTAGCAACCCTCAGCGACGCGGCTACCGCGGCATCAGTACGTCGGCACTTGAGCAGTATGCCCGTAAGCGGACATGCGCCCGCACTGGGCTGGCCGGCCTGGGCCAGTCTCAGCGCGCCCGAGCTTCAGGTCGACGCGGACGGCAATCTCTGGGTGGTCGAGTTCTTCATGCCGGATGAGGAGCGGAACGCGCGCACCGTCTTCGATCGGGATGGGGTCTGGCTGGGCTCGGTCAGGTTGCCGCCTCGTTTCATGCCGAGGCAGATCGGCAGCGATTTCATTCTCGGCAAATGGACCGACGATCTGGATGTCGAACATGTGCGGGTCTACCAGCTGATCAAGCCCGGGACGCAATAAGCCGATCCTGAATCCGGCCGCATGCTCTCACCGTAGTATTCTTCAGCCACGCATCCCTCTTCAAGCGAATTCATTGTGGACCGTCTGCTCCAGGACCTTCGATACGCGTTGCGTCGCTTGAGTAAGCGCCCGGGCTTTACGCTCATCGCGGTGCTTTCGCTCGCGCTCGGCATCGGCGCGAATACCGCCATCTTCAGCCTGGTGCAGGCAGTGCTGCTGCGCGATCCACCCATCGCAGAGCCGGATCGGGTGGTCGAGGTTTACCAGAGCAGCCCCGACCACAGTTACATGCCGTTTTCGATTCCCGACTTCCGCGACTTTCAGCGCGCCACCGATCGCGTCTTCTCGAGCAGTCACGGGTCGGGCTTGACCGTGGTTCCTCGTGAGCTGGGCGATCGCGTCGAATCGCTGGTCGGCGAGATGGTCACCGGCGATTACTTCTCGACTCTCGGATTGGTGCCCGCCGCGGGCCGGCTGCTCGGTCGCAACGATGATGTTTCTCCGGGCGGACACGCGGTGATCGTGCTCAGCTACGATTACTGGACCCGCGCCTACCAGCGCGATCCAGCCGCGATCGGCCAGGACCTCCGCATCAACGGACGCAACTACACGATCGTCGGAGTGACACCACGCGTCTACGCCGGTGCACTGCGCGGGTTGGCGCCGGCGGTTTACGTGCCGATCATGATGATCAATCAACTGCAGCCTGCGGTCGACGATCAACTGGCGTCGCGCGGCGATCATGGCACGTTTGTGCGTGCCCGCTTGCGGCCGGGTGTTACCCGCGCGCAGGCCGATGCCGCAATCGCGGCGTTTGCCACCGACATGAGAGTTCGCCATCGCGACAACTGGCCGCAGAACGGCCAGATGCACACCATCGCGCTGTCCGACCTGATCGTAAATCCGATGCTGGATCGTTTCATCATCCTCGCCGCCGGCCTGCTCACAATCGTAGTCGGTTTGGTTCTGCTGATCGCGTGTGCCAACCTGGCCAGCTTTCTGCTCGCACAAGCGCGCGATCGTCAGCGCGAAATTGCGATTCGTCTCGCGATTGGTGCCAGCCGCGGCGGACTCGTGCGTCAGCTCCTGACTGAAAGCGTTGCCCTCTCGTTGGTCGGCTGCGTGGTCGCCGTTGGCCTGGCCAAACTGCTGCTGTGGTCTCTGCTGAACGCGGATTTGGCGCTGCCGCTGCCCGTGACCATCGACGCGACGCTCAATCCGACCGTTCTCGGATTCGCGCTCGCCGTCTCCATTGTCGCTGGCCTGCTCTTCGGATTGGCACCCGCGCTCCAGGCCACGCGCGCCGATGTCATTTCGACGATCAAGAACGAGAACACCGGTGGTGGGCCCACTCGCCGCATCACGCTCCGCAGCTCGCTGGTGGTGGGACAGGTTGCGGTTTCGCTGGTACTGATGGTCACCGCCGGATTGTTCCTGCGCAGCATGAGCGCTCGTCAGACCATCGATCCCGGATTCGGCAACGCGCCGACCGCGCTGCTGCAATTCAGCGCGTCAGCGGAAAAATACAATGAGGCGGAAGCACTGCTGCTGGTGAAACAGCTGGAAGAACGGATTGCGCAACTCGCCGGTGTGCAGGCGGTTGGTGTCACCGGCAACCTGCACCTGAACACGTTGAACACGTCGAACACGCCCATCAACGTGGCTGGTTTCGAGCCGCCCAAGGGTGAAAATGGATTCCTGGTCGATCGCACCCAGGTAGACGCCGGCTTCTTCGACGCGGCCGGTATCCCCATCGTGCGTGGCCGCAACTTCAATGAAAGCATCGACCGCCCTGGCTCGCCCTCGGTTGCCATCATCAATCAGGTGATGGCCGACCGGTTCTGGCCCGGACAGGATCCGATTGGCCGTACCTTCCGAGGCGATACCACGATTACCATCATCGGTGTTGCCCGTAACGCGAAAATCCGCACACTCGGCGAGGAGGCGCGCAGCTTCATCTATGTACCGCTCAGCCAGCGTCCGACCTACTTCCTGACCCTGCTGGCGCGCTCGACTGGCAATGCGGAAAGCCTGGTCCCGCAGGTCCTGACTGCCGCGCGCGAAGTCGATCGTGATCTGATTATCGTCGAGGCCAAGACCATGGACCGGCACCTGGCCATCATGCTGCTGCCCGCACGATTGGCCGCAGTAGTGTTCGGCGCGTTCGCGAGCCTTGCCCTGGTGATTGCGCTGGTCGGTGTATACGGTGTGGTCAGCTACGCCGTCTCCCGGCGCATGCGCGAGGTCGGCATCCGCATGTCGCTCGGCGCGCGGCCGGTCCAAGTCGTGCGCCTGCTCATGCGTGATGGGTTTACTCTGGTCGGCATCGGCGGTGCGATCGGAATCGCACTCGCCCTGCTCACTGCACAGGTACTGCAAAGCGTGCTCTACGGCGTCGAGCCCATCGACCCGCTCACCTTCACCGTCGGGCCGGCACTCTTGCTTGCCGTGGGCGCGCTGGCCGCCTGGATCCCCGCCCGAAAGGCGAGTCGCGTCGATCCTGCGCGCGTTTTGGTTAGTGAGAGGTGAGGGAACGGATTAACGAATTAACGGACGAGAACGACTACGACCACGACTACGACTACGAGTTACGGGCTCATGGCGTGCTGCTCCATCGAACGCACCGTCGATAGATCAGAATGGTGGGCCCGTAATCGTAGTCGTGCTCGTCCGTTCATTCGTTCACAGCGTTACTGCGCCTGACTGCTCGGCGGCACCATGCCCAGCATCCGCATATACGTCACGAGATTGCCGTAATGCTCCCAGTCATGCGATGCATTCAGGACCAGCGCGCGCGAGATCGAGGCAGGCTGGCCGAACACGGTCGTCACGTTGGAGAGTGACGCATCGGTCGCGCTGCTGTAGGCGCGGTCGCAGGCGGCAAACGATGCCTTCAACGCGGCGACAATGGCAGCCTTGGTCTTCGCGTTCTTCTCCGTCTCATCGGAGTACGGCTTCACCGTACCGACCGCCGCCGCACACACATTGTTCTGCGCATCGGCTATGTGCGCCACGATCTGGCCAAAGGTCCGCACCGCCGGAGTGGGCTTATACGAGTATTTGTCCTCTGGTACCTGCTCAGCGGCCTTGATGATGTTGTCGCGCGCGCCGATGTAGGTCTGCATGATGCCCGCTGCGGCCGGATTGGCGCCACTGGCTTTTTGTTGCGCCTGGACGGCAGCTGCGCCCAGCAATAGGGTCGCTGCAATGAGTGCGCTGCGCATGGTGGTACTCCTTGGTTGGGGAATGGATTAACGGATTAACGGATTAACGAATGAACGGACGAGAACGACTACGACCACGACTACGACTACGATTTACGGGCTCCAACCATTCTGATCAACCAACGGCACATTTCGATAGAACAGCAGGTCTGGAGCCCGTTCATCGTAGTCGTAGTCGTGGTCGTGGTCGTTCTCGTCCGTTCATTCGTTGATTCGTTCATTCATAAAGCTGCGGCAAAACCACGGGCCGATTCCACCCGTGTGTTATCGGCTGCACGCGGATCGAGACGGACGGTACTGCTGGCGATGTTAGCGCATTCCCGCTCGCCGCGCTCGAAGTCTCGAGGAAGCGCACAATGCGCTCGATGACGGACGGATCGTGTAACAGCCTGCGATGTCCCAGGCCCGGCGTGCTGATCAGTACAGCGCCTGGCCAAGCAGCGGCCAATCCCTCGGCATCTTGGAAGGGTACTTCGGAATCCGCGGGATCGTGGAATATCAACGCGGGCGCGCTGAACCACGGCACCAGCTCGGTTGAGCGCAGCGCATCCCAGCTGAATCCCAATCGCCGTTCGATGCGCGCGATCATCCTCCGCGCAACCGTCTGCTTCACACCGAGCGCACTCGCCACTCGCGCCATGTAGTTGTCGAAGTCCACCGAAGGCGCCAGGAACACGTTCCTCTCGAAACGAACGCCATCGCTCTGCGCCAGGATCGATGCAGCCGACCCGAACGAGTGGCCGACCACTGCCCACGGCCAGGCGCCGCGTCGTTCCCGCTCGCGACCCGCCATGAATCGCACGGCTCGCGCAGTCTCCGGCAGTGACGACCGCTTCCCTCCCGAAATGCCGTGACCGGGTGACTCCATCGCAACCGCGCGCAAGCCGGCCGCGACCAGCGCCGGCACCAGCGTGCGGTACCGCGAGGCGCGACTGCCCCACCCATGCACGAGCAGTACGGTTCGGCCTTCGCCCCAGACCCAGGTCGCCAGCGTTCCCACCGGGCTATCCACCCGCTCGTGACGGCCGCTTTCGAGGAACGCCTGCTCCTCTCGCGGCAGGGTTGGCCGCGCGGGCGTCAGGAATAGCCGCTCGAGAACCGCGGCGGCGACGCCGTGGTGGGCGGCCTGAATCGCCTGGAAGATCGGTTTAGCGGCCCTTGGCACGTGGACACGAACGTTCGTGCTATCCGACTGACGGGGAAACTTTGGCATAAATACCGTACGTGAGGTTTCAGACCGCGCGCGACCGCGCGACCAGGTGTTCGAACGCCGTTCGCGTCCGGGACTCAGCGGCAGGATCGGCCAGAAGCCGGGTGAAGTGGTAGTTCGCCAGCAGGATACCGTACAGCTCCTGGGCGAAGCGTTTGCCGTCCAGATTGGTCCGGAAATGACCGGCCTCGACCGCAAATCGAGCGGTCGTGGCGATCAGGTCCACCCAATCCTGTTGGGCGCGGACCAGGAAATCGTGTACCGCTCCCGGCTGATCGTCGAACTCGACCGACGCGGTCACGAAGAGGCAGCCGCCCGGCAGAATCGTGTTCCTGGACCACGCCATCCAGCGCTCGAAGAGTGCGCGCACCCTGGGTTCTCCGCGCGGCTCCTTGAGAGCGGGCCGAACCACCAGCTCCGTGAACCGGTCGGTGGCCTGGTCCAGCACCGCGAGCTGAAGCGCTTCTTTGGATTTGAAGTGCGCGAATAGGCCGCTCTTGGAGAGCTTGAGGTCATCGGCCAGCTGGCCAATGGTCAGCTTTTCGAGGCCAGTGACACTGGAGACCGCAACAGCGCGTTCGAGAATGGTCTGTCTGGTGACTTGCCCTTTGGCCATGGGCCGATATTAGCACGATCGTTCGTGTACTGCAATAGGGACAATTACGACGTGAGGGGAACAAACCAACGGACGAGCTCGAGCACGACCATGAGTACGAATTGCGATTACGGGCTCCAACCATTGCAGCGTTGAGTACTGCGCACCGGAATGGCTGGAGCCCGTAATCGTCAATCGTACTCGTGGTCGTGCTCGTGCTCGTCCGTTGATTCGTTAATCCATTAATCCGTTATTCCGTTCACCATCCCACCCGCTGTCTCAACCCCGTGATATGACCGAGGTGATGCTTGCTGTGCCAGGCGTAGATCTGGACAAGGTCACTGAGCTTGAACCAGCGCTGGTCTTCGGGATGGAAATACTCGCGCTGCCACTGGTCTGGAGTCAGCGAGCGTAAAACCGTAACCCAGCGATCGTGTGTGGCCTCGAGCAGGTTCAGCGACGTTGCGATGGGTGCGGTGAGCGAATACGGCAGCGCGGACCAGGCTGCCTGATCGTAGGCTTTGATGGTCGGTCGGTCTTCGGTCAGCACCCAATGCACACGGATGTACGCGTTCATGTGGCTGTCGGGTACGTGGTGAACGACTTGGCGCACGGTCCAGCCGCCGGGTCGATAGGGCGTATCCAACTTCTCGTCATCGAGGCCCTGGACTGCCGCACGGAACGGCTTCGGCAGCTCGGCGACTTGATCGATCCAGCCCCGGATCTGCTGATCGGTTGGATTGGCAATGAGCGAGAGTCTTCCGGTCGGGTATTTGAGCTTCTCGAGGTCTTCAGTGGCTGCCGCGCCGGTCATAACTGCCTTTGCTGGGTTATGGGAATGCCGATTGGATCGCGAATGTGGGGCTGGAACGGCGGTTCATCAAGCCGATCCGCCCCTGCAAACCCGCGTCCTGCCACTCGGACCACGGCCACCTGCCGCGCCCGCGCGGCGTAGTTAGCTTCAAGGTCCGCTCCCGCAGCGGGTTCCTGATTCCCTGATTTCAGCCGGAGGTAGCCGCGATGCTCGCGTCTCGTGGTCTCGTTCTATCCATCACCCTGTTTTCTATTGCCACACCGGTCTTCGCGCAGAGCATGTCCGGCGGCCGCATGGAGCGTGCGCTGGGTGCGTTCGGCGCATCGCTCGCAATCGTCGACCATGCGGTACTGGTCGGTGAGCCTGCCAATCGAATGCGGCCGGGCACCGTGTACTTCTATCGCAAGTCCGGATCGAATTGGCGGGAGGCGAGCAAGTTGACCGCGAGTGATGGCCGCCCGGGCGACTTCTTTGGTGTAGCCATGTCGGTGGATGGTCCAACCATGCTGGTCAGCGCGACGCGGCAGAACGAGAACAAAGGCGCGGTTTACGTCTTCCAGAAAAACGGGAACGCGTGGCGGGAAAGCGGCAAGCTCATCGGCGGCGATGCAGTAGCGAACGATGGCTTCGGCGCGCGTGTGCTGCTCAAGGGCGACTTTGCCTTTGTGAGCGCAGTGCAGCAGACCCAGAGCACCGGCGCGGTCTACGTCTTCCGGCGCAGTGGTGACAACTGGGCGCAGGTCGCCAAGCTGGCCAGTTCCGAGGCGAAGCCGGCCGGTCAATTCGGTGCTTCACTCGGATTCGTTGGTGATGCACTGCTGGTGGGTGAGCCAGGCATCAACAATCGCACGGGCGTTGTGCGCGTCTTCAAGGCGGAGGTTGCCGGCGACTGGAAAGAGACCGGCAAACTGTTGCCCCCCGGCATTCAGCCGCTGCAGGCGTTCGGCACATCGATCGCCGCACAGGGCGATGCCGTGCTGGTCGGCGCTCCCGGCAACCAGACCATCGACGGCATGGTCGTGCACTTCCGGCTGGATGCTGCAGGTGCGTTTCAGGAGCAGCGGCGTTTGATGGCGTTCGAGGCCGCACGTCGGGAGATGTTCGGCTTTTCGCTTTCCGTGGACGGCGGACGCGCCTGGGTGGGCTCGCCGCAGGGCGGTGCCCGCCGCGGCGCGGTGTACGCGTATTGGCGCGCGCCGAATGACAGCCTGTGGACCGGCGTCGAGCGCATCATCAGTGCGGCGGCTGAGAGCGGTGATGGTTTTGGCGCCAACGTGGTCTCCCGCGGCAACCTGGCCGCGGTCACGATGAGCGCGGACGATTTCGGCTCCGGAACGGTCGTCATCCTTGAGCGCATCAACGATGCATGGCGCGAGCAGAGCGTGCTCAAGAGCGCGGGTGAGTTCCTGACTTCGATCACGGGCAAGAAAACCGAGTGCAGTGATGGCAAGGCCGCCAGCTTCGAGTGCCGCGATTACGATCTCATGTCGTTCCTGTCAGTCGGCGATGTGGGCGGCACTCGCGGTGAAGTGCTGTCGGGCAGCTGGGGCTGGACCGATCCGGAAACCGGCAAGGAGTACGCACTGATCGGCCGCACGGGCGGTACTTCATTCGTCGACGTCACCAACCCGGAAAAGCCCGTCTATCTCGGTGACCTGCCCAAGACCAGGGAAGCCAACCCGGCGATCTGGCGCGAGATCAAGACCTACAGGAACTGGGCATTGATCGTGTCCGATGGTGCCGGCCCGCACGGCATTCAGTTCTTCGATATGACGCGCCTGCGCAACGTGAAGAATGCGCCGGTCAAGTTCGAGCCGGATCACACGTATCGGCGCGTGCAGAGCGTGCACGACATCGTGGTCAACGAAGAAGCGGGGATGGCATATGCCACCGGCAGCAACGGCGGCGGCGACACCTGCGGCGGCGGGCTGCACATGATCGATCTGAAGGATCCGAAGAACCCGCAGTTCGTCGGCTGCTTTGCGGATCCGCAAACCGGCCGTGCATCCACCGGCTACTCACACGATGCACTCTGCGTAGTCTACAAGGGACCGGACCAGGATTATCAGGGGCGCGAGATCTGCCTCGGCTCGAACGAGACTATGCTGAGCGTGGCCGATGTGACCGACAAGAAAGCACCCAAGGCCATCTCGCGTGCGAGCTATCCGAAAGTCGGTTACGCGCACCAGGGCTGGTACGATGCCGAGCAGCGCTACTTCTATATGAACGATGAGCTGGATGAAACCGGCCGGCTCACGCCGCGCACGCGTACGCTGATCTGGGACCTGGCTGACCTGGACGATCCACAAATGGTCGGTGAGTTCCTGGGCACGACCGCAGCCAGCGATCACAACCTCTACATCGTCGGCAACCTGATGTACCAGTCGAACTACGTCGCCGGACTCCGTATCATCGACATCAGCGATCGCAAGAACCCGGTCGAAGTTGGTTTCTTCGACACCGCGGCCGGTGAGAACAACCCCGGCTTCTCCGGCTCCTGGAACAACTACCCGTTCTTCAAAAGCGGCAACATCGTCATTTCCAGCATGGGCGAAGGCATCTTCGTCGTGCGGAAGAAAGGACCGAAGGTCGTTTCATGACAGGGGCGTGGGGGGGGGGGGGGGGGGGGGG
>JBBDWZ010000005.1:0-2024 GCA_040902615.1 Gemmatimonadota bacterium
GTCCCCCGAAGCCCTCCTCCGCCACAAACCCAGATCGGAGCGACAGGCCCACCCTGCTATTGCCGTACCGAAATGGCGTTCGTTGGGGTACTCCAAACACCGAAAGTGCAACCGTTTATGTGTGCCTCGTGTCAGATGTTCGGACCGCGATGGAATCCTGGAGCCCGGATCACAGAAGCTGGTGAGCGAGAGCGAACTGTTACATCGGGTTCTGGCGGGTGATCCGGCAGCAGAGCGCCAGCTTTACGATTTGCACGTCGATCGTGTTTATCGGCTGGCGTATCGGCTGGCAGGCGGCAATTCGGATCTGGCCCAGGATTTTACGCAGGAATCGTTTCTACGGGCGTTCGACCGGTTGAAGGAGTTCAAGGGCAAGTCCGCCTTTTCGACCTGGCTGCACGCGATCACGGTCTCGGTCAGTCTGAACGGGTTGCGCAAGGCAAAGCGGCATAGCCAGCGCGAGGCTGACTTGGAAGAAGGCGCATTGGTTTATAGTACCACGCGCATTTCGGAACCCGACCTGAAGACCCGAATGCGCAAGGCCATAGCGGCCCTGCCGGAGCGATACCAGACAGTGTTCCTGATGTACGATGTGGAAGGATACACACACGAAGAGATTGGGAACGTGCTCGGGATGCCAATCGGCACGTCCAAAGCCAGGCTGTCGAGGGCGCGCGAGAAGCTGCGCGAGGCACTCGCTGACTTTGCGGGAGAATGGGCAGTATGAAACAGGACGAGCGTTTCGAGGAATTCGTGAGGACCGCGGCCAAGGAGATGGATCCGGTCGGCGAGATTCCGCGTGCCGAAATGTGGACACGCATTGCGGAAGCGCGCCGCTTCCAGCGGACGCGCACAGCCAGGAAGTTCCCGGCGTTCGCGACCTGGGGAGTCGGACTGGCTGCTGCGCTTGCCATCGGTATCGGCCTCGGCCGCTGGTCCGCACTCGATCGCACGCCGGAAAATGGAGTTGCTGCCGTCTCCACTCCGCAACCCTCTCCAGCAAATATGGAGGATGCGGCGAGTGACATGACTGCGTCCTATCGATTTGCCGCGCTGCAACATCTCGGCAGCGTAGAAGTGCTGCTGACTTCGGTGAGCAGCGGCGCGGTTGACCCACAACTCAAGTCGTGGGCGCGTAACATGCTCACAAATACGAGGTATCTCCTGGATTCACCCGCGGGTGCGGATCCACGAATGGCCAGTCTGCTCGAGGACCTCGAGTTGATCCTGGCACAGATCGCGAGCGCCAATCCAAACGTGAACCAGGCTGAGCTGGATCTGATTCAAGATGGTATCAAGCATACGGCTGTCCTGCCACGCCTGCGGGCAACGCAGTCCGCTAATTCGAACGTGGCCGGGACCTGAGGAGAAAACAAAAATGAGAGCAATGGTTGCATTCGTGATTGCAGCGGTGTCAGCGACGGGGCTGACCGCACAAACCACGTACATGGTCTCGGCACCGCACACGCGCGCGGTTCAGGCCGTTGCGGAGATCCCGACGATCCCGACGATCCCGACGATCCCGTTTTACTTCACGCAGGACCAGCAGGAGACCGCGGCCAGCCTGTTTCAGCAGGGAGTGCGGGAGCTCAACCGCCAGAACTACGAGCGCGCATCCGATTTGTTCGAGCGTTTGATCGAGCGGTATTCACGTACGACGCAGGCCGGTGATGCTCATTACTGGCAGGCCTGGGCACTGCACAAGATGAGCGGATCCGATAACCTCGAAAACGCGATAGAACTGCTCGACGAGCAGAAGCGCCGCTATCCCAATGCTGCTACTCGCCAGCAGGCCGAAATCCTGTTGGTCAACATTCGTGGTGCGTTGGCTCGCCGGGGTGATTCCGATGCCGCCGAGCAGGTTGCCCGGTCCGCCACCGCTGCGTCACGCCAACAGTGTCCGTCTCGGGATGACGAGGAAATGCGCGCTGCGGCGCTGAACGCTGTACTGCAGATGGACGCCGAGAATGCCATGCCGCTGCTCAAGAAAGTCATGAGCCAGCGCGATGCGTGTTACGCCGAGC
>JBBDWZ010000005.1:2034-9845 GCA_040902615.1 Gemmatimonadota bacterium
GATTTCGCAGAAACGAACTGCTGAGCGCGAAGACATTCTGCTCGATGCGGCCCGCAATGATCCGAATGCCGAAGTGCGCGGCGACGCCATCTTCTGGCTCGGCCAGACCAACAGCGACAAAGCGCTGGATGCCATCGAGAGCGTACTCAACAGCTCCAACGACCGTGAGGTCCAGGAGAAGGCGATCTTTGCGCTCTCGCAGCACCGCTCACCACGCGCCGCGCAAATCCTGCGCACCTGGGCAGAGTCCAACAGCCGTCCCGTGCAGCTGCGCGAGAAGGCCATTTTCCACCTGAGCCAGCACCGCGATCCGGCCAACAGTGCTTTCCTGCGCACGCTCTATCCAAAGCTGACCAACGTCAGCCTCAAGGAGCAGGTCCTGTTTGCGTTGTCGCAGCGACGCGGTGAAGGCAATGAGAAATGGCTGATGGACGTCGCCGCCAACGAGAGCGAGCCCTTCGATGCGCGTAAGAACGCGATCTTCTGGGCTGGCCAGATGCGCGGTGTATCGATTGCTGACCTGGTCGCCGTTTACGACCGTACGAGCAATCGCGAGATGAAAGAACAGATGATCTTCATCTACAGCCAGCGCCGAGAACGCGAGGCCGTCGACAAACTCATGGATATCGCAAAAAACGATAAGACCAAGGATTTGCGTGAGAAGGCCATCTTTTGGCTCGGCCAGTCGAAAGACCCGCGCGTTCAAAAATTCCTGGAAGACCTCATTATCGGGTAGACGCTGCCATGAAACGATTCCAACGCGTTCTCATCCCGCTGTCGGCATTGGTCGTCGCGCTTTCCGCGGCAACCGCAGCCGACGGCCAGTCCCTGGCCGATCGCGCAGCCCGTAACGACGGGACCGTGCGCTTCAGCTTCCCGGCCAAGCCAAATGTGTGTGGTGATGGTGCCGCGACTATCTACATCAACGAAAAAGACGGCAGACAACGCGTCCAGGTGCGCGGCAACAGCTGGAACTACACGACCAGCAAATACACGGACGAGTGGATGCCGATGTGTGAAGAAGGGCCGGTACGCATCGCGCTGAGTGTCGATGATGGCGTGGTCACCAGTCTGCGCACGTATGTCGGTCGCGAGTGGCGGGCCACCCCAGCCGCCATCGACCTCGGTCGCGTGACTGGCCGCGAGGCCGCCGATTTCCTGCTTGCGATTGCCGCACGGCCGGGCCGCAGTCAGTTGTCCCGTGACGCTATTTTCGCTGCGACGCTAGCTGAGGGCGCCGAGATTTGGCCGCGCCTGATTCAAATCGCGCGTAACGGCGAGCTTCCTCGCGAGGCCCGCAAGAACGCCATCTTCTGGCTGGGGCAGGAGGCCGCTGTGGCCGCAACCGCTGGCCTGCGGGAGCTGATCGACAGCCGCGACGAAATAGAAATCCGGGAGCAGGCCGTCTTCGCCCTCTCCCAGCGCCCCAACGATGAGAGCGTGCCCGCGCTCATCGCTCTGATCCGCCGCCCCAACGTCGACCCACGACTCAAGAAAACCGCCCTCTTCTGGCTTGGCCAAAAGGACGACCCGCGCGCCCTCGCCCTCTTCGAGGAGCTCCTGATCAAGGGGTAGTACTAAAACAACGGCATTGCCGCCTGCTGAGACTGCTGGTTTTCCAGCAGCCAACCTGTGATATTCCAACCATTTGCAGCGTCGACCTATCCTAAATCACAAGCACTGGAACCGGGGCTGTGTTTGACGACGTTGACCGAGGCGAGACCCGTGGCCGCTGAAGCCGATCGGGCTGACGCGGTGTTGGCTGCGAGCGGGGATGCGGTGGCTTTCGAGCGACTGTATCGCCGTCATCTCGGTCGGGTGTATTCGCTGGTACTTCGCATGCTGGGGGCGGATCACAGTGACGACGTCACGCAGGACGTATTCGTCAGGGCCTGGCAGAAGATGGGGCTATTCCGGGGTGAAGCGGCATTTGGCACCTGGCTGCACCGGCTGGCGATCAATGTCGTGCTGGCGAAGCGGGCTGAACTGGGCAAGGCGCGCGATCGCTTTCTGGATGACGAGACCATGCTGGATCGAGTGGCCAGCCGGCCGGTAACGGTTGACGCGCGAGTTGACTTCGAGGCGGCATTGGCCCGTTTGCCGGACGGCGCGCGTGAGGTTTTCGTGCTGCATGACGTCGAGGGGTACAAGCATGAAGAGATCGCGGAGCTGCTGCAGGTGACCGCGGGCACTTCGAAATCACAGTTGCATCGGGCGCGCATGGTGTTGCGCCAGTATTTGACGTGAGAGAGAACATGATAGCACACGAGAGCGAGCGACTTTCAGCCTATCTGGATGGCGAGCTGCGCGCAGCCGAAGCGGAGGAGCTGGAGCGGCATATCGAAGAATGCTTCGACTGCCGCCGGGTCCTGGCTGAGTTGCGTGAAGTTCGCGCGCGGTCGGGCGCACTGCCCGACCTGCTGCCTGCGAGCGATCTGTGGAGTGGTATCGCTACGCGCATCGAATCGATGCCGCAGGCCGATCTTTCGTCGCTGCAGGTTATCGATCTGCGGACGCGCAGGGCGTCTCGCTTGAGCAAACGCATTGCGATCACACTGCCGCAGCTGGCTGCGGCCAGCATCGTATTGATGTTGTTGTCGGGCAGTGCAGTCTGGTTTGCGCTGAAGGGCAGCCAGCCTGCAGCGGTCGCGCTGGATTATACCGGGCAGTCCGTGCGCATGGTCAGCATGGGACCAGACCAGGTGACCGACTATACATCGGCGGTCCGCGCTTTGGAGAATGCGCTGCGGCAACAGCGCGATCGGCTGGATCCGGTTACGGTCGCGATCCTCGAGGAAAACATTCGTGCAATCGACACGGCGATTACGGAAGCCGAAGCCGCGCTGGAACGCGACCCGGGCAGTTTGTACCTGAATCAGCACCTGGATAACACAATGAAGCAGAAGATCCAGCTTTTGCGGCGGGCTACCGGCCTGCCCAATTCACGGATCTGATTGGAAGGATAGAAGCATGTTCACACCTCTCCTGGTCGGCCTGCTGGCACTGGCGCCGCAACAGACGGACACCACCGTGTCCGTACGGCCCAGTGCGCGGCTGGAATTGGAGAATTTCGGCGGCAGTGTCGTCATCAGGGGTTGGGATCGCAATGAAGTACGTGTGCGCGCTTCTCACGGACGGCGTGAGCCCATCCGGGTGTATGGCGGGCCCAGCTCCGCGGTCGTGCGCATCGAAGCAGAAGGCCGTTCCGGAATCCCGCGCTCCGTGGATTTCGAGATCAACGCGCCGGCTGAAATGAGTCTAAAGCTGTCTGGTACCTATACCGACATCGATGTGCAGGGCATGCGCGGCGAAGTCGACTGCGAAACCACACAGGGCGATGTCATTGTAAGCGGCGGTTCCGGGCGGGTCAGGCTCGAATCGATTCAGGGCAAGGTGGTTTTGAGCAATGCGCGCGGACGGATCGACGTGTCCAGCGTGAACCAGGGCATCTACGTGAAAGACGTCTCTGGCGAT
This sequence comes from Gemmatimonadota bacterium, assembly GCA_040902615.1. Classification (GTDB taxonomy): domain Bacteria; phylum Gemmatimonadota; class Gemmatimonadetes; order Longimicrobiales; family RSA9; genus JBBDWZ01. The sequence continues at coordinate 5,509 of JBBDWZ010000005.1, forward strand.
GTCGTGGCCGAGTCGGTCAACGGCGCGATCATCCTCGAGGGCATACAGTCATCGAACGTGGATGCTGCCAGTGTGAATGGCATTATCGTCTACGACGGCACCATTCGCGACGGCGGCAACTACCTGATGGCCAGCCACAACGGTGCGATCTGGATTGTCGTCCCGGAACGCACCAACGCCAAATTCAGCGTGTCGACCTACAACGGGCGAATGGACGCATCGTTTCCGGTGACAATGAATCGGACCGCGAGTCAGAGGCATTTCAGCTTCGTGATTGGCAGCGGTAGCGCGGAAGTCGATATCGAGAGCTTCAGTGGTGGTGTGCGTTTGCGCCGGCCGGGTGAGTCCAGACCAACGTTCCCGGACGTAACCAAGTCCAAGCCAAAATCCAACGATCAGGAACACCAGCGATGAAGAACAACCTGCGAGTGCTGAGCTGGCTGCTGCCAGCCGCAATCACCATTGCCATGGCAGCTCCTGCCGGCGCACAGGATTGGACCTGGCGCGGACGCGTCGGCGCGGCCGATTGGATGGAAGTCAAAGGCGTGAACGGCACCGTGCGCGCGGTTGCGCACAGCGGCAGCGAGATCGAGGTCGAAGTGACCAAGTCAGCCCGCCGGAGCGATCCTGACGAGGTCAAGCTGGAAGTAGTTACTCACGAAAATGGCGTGACCATCTGTGCGGTCTATCCCGCACCCCGCAATCGTGAGGAGAACAACTGCATGCCGGGCTCGCGCGGCCGCAGCAACACGCAAAACAATGACGTAAAGGTGGACTTCGTCGTGCGGGTTCCGCGCGGCACCAACTTCGCCGGCCGTTCGGTCAATGGCGCGGTCACCATCACCGGCCTGACCGGTGATGTCAAAGCGCACACCGTAAACGGTGATGTGCGCGTCACGACCTCGGGCCTCGCCGAGGCAACCACGGTGAACGGCACCATCAACGCGTCCATGGGCCGGGCCAACTGGGACGATGTGCTCGCCTTCGAGACCGTAAACGGCGCCATCATCCTCGAGCTGCCCGAACAGTTCGATGCGGAAGTGCACGCCAGCACCGTCAATGGCTCGATCTCGACCGATTACCCGTTGACCATACGCGGCCGCTTTGGCCCCAAGCGGCTCTCCGGCACCGTCGGTCGCGGCGGCCGCGAACTGATGCTCGACACGGTCAACGGCAGCATCGAATTGCGAAAGCGTATGTAGGGACGAGCGAGGAGCGACGAGCGACTCGTCGCTTATTTCCGTACGGCTGAGATCAGGGCTTCCATGTGGGACAGATAGGCTTCCAGTGCGGCCCGCCCGGACCGCGTAATGCGGAACTCGGTGCGAGGCATCCGCCCTTCGAATGATTTCTCACAGGTGATGTAATCGGCATCCTCGAGCTTGCGCGCATGTACGCTGAGGTTGCCGTCCGTGGTTTCCAGCAGTGCCTTCACTTCGCTGAACGTCAACGCGTCATTCACTGCCAATGCGCTCAATATGCCCAGGCGTATGCGCTCATGGATTACCCGGTCGAGCTGCAATGCCGAGTTCGGTCGCGCCACGCGCTCGCCAGCGCTGCGCGGCTGGCGCTCCACACGTGCCGCATTCGATTTAGCCACCATACCTCCTCGCCACGATCCAGCCGAACACGATGTGCAGTCCGCCGAATGTCGCAGCCATCATGTAGTCGCCTACCCACACCGGCAGAAACAGCGTGACCGCTCCCGCGATCATGAACAGCACGCCGAGTACCGGAATCAATCGAATCGAAAACGCACCACCGGTGGCCACTCCGGCGCCGTACAACAGCATCCAGACGCCCGGCAGGGAATCGGCCACGCCCCAGCGCATGAGCGCGAGCGTCAATACCGCGCCGACCACGAGCGGTGGTGCCATGCTGAGCGCGAACTTTCGCCCCACTCCGCTGAACAAGGGCACACCGAATCGTCTTGCCTTCAACGCCAGCCCAATCGCACCAGCAACCAATGAGAAGCAAAGGCAAATGAGCCAGACCCGCAGCCACGCCCCGATACCCGCGGCACGTGCAACATGGGCAAACCACGCCGCCGCGGCCGCGGCACCGCCCATCACCATGCCACTCACGCCCGGCACCGCGGTAAACGAGCCCGCCCGCTCCATGGTCTCGCGAATGAAGCGCAGATTGTCAGCGGCGCGCTCGTGCAGTGCGACCGGATCCCTGGAGGCCATGCAGTTAAGGTAGCGGTTTCGCTTTGTCGTTCAAAGCCCGGCCTTCGAACCGCCGTACAAACACCGCGACCCGACGATTGAATTCGGCCGGCTGCTCGATCGGCAGGGCATGTAAACCGCCCGTGATCTCGGAGAGCTCCGCGTTGGGCAGACGCTGCATGAGCTCGGCGATGAAATCGGGTGTGGGCACGGGGTCGTCGGAACCGATGAGGACCAGTACAGGCGCTTTGACGGCGGCCGCAATGTCGAGCGGTCGATCCCGTGCGGCCCGGACCCACCAGCCCGCATACTGACTGGGTGTAGTGTGCAGGTAGTCGAGTGCGACCTTGCGCAGCACGTGAGTTCCTTCGCGCAGAGCAATCCTGGCCAGTGCGCTCGACTGGTGAAGCAATCGGTGTCGGCGTGCGCCGGTCGGGCCGGAAAGGATCAACCCGAGTGTCCGATGCGGGTGCTCGGCCCCGAGTCGAATAGCGATCTGACAGCCGATCGAGTGACCTAGAAAAAATGCCCTTGCTATCTTCAGTGTCGAGCAGAACTCCACGGCCCACGCGGTCGCTTCGGCGATGTTCATGCCGGTGAATTGACCGGGAGACCCGCCGAAGCCGGGAAGATCGGGCGCGATCGCACGGATACCGTGCCTGGCCAATCCGAGCAGGTTTTCCTGATAGAAGTTGCTGGACAGGCCGAGCCCGCTCAGGATGACCAGAGGCACTCCGGCGCCCGCCTCGCGAAAGCGCACGGGTCGGCCATCGATGAGCACCAGCTTGCGATTCACAACAGGAAATCCAGCACTTCTCGATTGAACGCTTCCGGTTGATCGACCATCGGGTTGTGTGCGGCGCGCGGCAGAATCGCCAGACGAGCGTCCGGTATTGTGTCGGCCATGCGCTGACCGTGCGTGAGCGGAGTCAGCGGATCGTATTCGCCCCAGATCAGCAGCGTGGGCATTTTAATGCGGGGCAAAAGCATGCTCACATCGTCAGCGAGCAGCCCGAGCGTCGCGCGCAGCAGCGTGCGCGGTCCGGCACGCAGCGCATCGAGCGCGATACGCGGCAAAAACAGCGGCGCCCCCCAGGCGCGCGGCGGCACGACCTCGGTAAGGAATCGCAGGGTTTCCTGGGGCGAAAGCGGGCGTGGAATTCCCGAAGCGCTGACCAGCACGAGACGATCGATGCAGGTGGCGTACTTGGCAGCGAGGTGCAGTGCGACCTGCGCGCCCATGGAGTGTCCGATCACGTGACAGCGGCCGAGGCTGCGGGTCTCGAGCCACTCGGCCATGACCGCGGCGAGTTCCGCGATGGTAAACGAGGCCAGTGCCGGTCTGCTGCGGCCAAAGCCGAGCAGCTCGGGAACGTGCACCGTGAATCGCTCGGCCAGGGCCGGCACGACGTAACGCCACCAGCGGAACGAACCGGACAAACCATGCAGCAACACGACCGGCGGACCGCTCCCCACGTGCAGCGAGTGCACGCGGAACTCGCGCACTGCGGTGTACTGCAGAGTCGGCGTCACCGATGCCAACGGTTTACCCTGCAGGCTCGGGCCCCGGCATTGCCAGTTCAGCCTCGAAGCCCGTGCCGGTCCGCGATCCCATCTCGCGGTCCGACGGGAGTGCACGCCCCCAACCGCCTCCGCCCGGCGAGCGGATGCTGATGATGTCTCCGGCGTTCGCGCGGAAGGTGATTTTTGCCGGCAGCGTGCGCTCTTCCCACCCGGTGCGCAGCAGGTTGGTGCCAGGCTCGCCGGCTTCCCCGCCATTTACACCAGCCGGTCCGTACTCACGGCGCTCAGTGAGCAGACTGACATCCGCGTCGGCGAGCAGCAGAAGCTCACGGCGCAAGCCGTCGCCGCCGTGATGCAGGCCACGTCCACCGGTACCACGGCAAATCTGGTAACGAACCACCCGCAGCGGGTAGGCATGCTCGAGGGCTTCGATCGGCGTGTTCAGCGAATTCGACATGTGCACGTGCACGCCCGACAGGCCTGCACGCTCGCTGCCTGCGCCCATGCCGCCGCCCATGGTCTCGTAATACGCGAACATTTCTCCCGTGCGCGGGTCAATGCCACCGACGGTCAGGTTGTTCATTGTACCTTGCGACTGCGCAGGGACTCGATCACCCAGAGCCGGGGCCATGGCCATGAGCAGAA
>JBBDWZ010000006.1:0-9830 GCA_040902615.1 Gemmatimonadota bacterium
ATCGCACTGGGCCTGACCGGCGGGCTCGGGGCCAGCCCACCTGCCGACCAACTGCCGTTCGGCCCGGGCGAATCCCTGGAGTTCAAGGTGCAGAGTTCGCGCTTTGGCAAGATTGGCACGGCGGTAATGCGGGTCACTGCAGACACGATTCGTGGACAGGAGGCCTGGCTGCTGGCCTTTGATTTTTCCGCGAAGGTGATCCTGTTCAAGGCATCGGACCAGACACGCTCCTGGTTCGATCCCGCCTGCTTCAGTTCGCTCCGCTACACCAAACGCGAGCGCTCACCCGTGACCAAACGAGACGAGAACGTCGAGATCTTCCCGGCCGAGCGGCGCTGGGAGAACGGCAGCGGCTCCTTTACTTCGGAGACCGAGCATCCACTGGATGAACTGTCTTTCCTCTATTACCTGCGGACTCTTCCGCTCGAAGACGGCGCCATCTATACGGTCAAACGGCACTTCGACCCCGCACGCAACCCGGTGACGATCACGGTACTGCGGCGGGAGCGGCTCGAGGATCGTGAGAATGAGGCCTACTACCAGACGGTCGTGGTTGAGATGCGAGTCAGGGACTCGCGCCAGAGTGGCGGATTCAGTGTGCTTCGTCTCCACGTCACCGACGATGAGTTCAAGGTCCCCGTGCGCATTGAGTCGTCCATGCCGGTTGGCGGTACGATGATCATGACCCTCAAAGCTCGTCTGGTGAAATAGTTCACCGGCGCACCCACGCGAGTGCGCGTCAGGAAACCGACTACCCCCTACCGCCGCAATCCTCCACCGAGTTTCCACGCTCTCCCGACAGAACCAACCCAACCGCCTGCATAACTTGGCTCAGTAATCAAAGCAATCGCACAAAGGAGATACAATGCGTCTTGCACGGCTGGCAGCAATTGGTTTGGCGGCAGCAACCATCTTCGGTGTCCTGGATGCGCAATCAGCGCCGACCGAACGATTGGCAGTCACTCCTGACAGCAAAGTCTGGATTGAAGGCGGCTCCACAGTGCGTGCCTACAAGTGTGCAGCCAAAGCGATCGACGCCAACCTGGCCACCGGGCCGGAAGGTGCTGTCGCGTCGCTGGCTCACCTGGTTGGCGTCGCGAGTGTAACCGTCAGCACAGCGGAGCTCGAGTGCGGCAATGGCACCATGAACGAGCACATGCGCAAAGCACTCAAGCAGGCCGAGCACCCGACCATCGCATTCAAGCTCGAATCGTACGTCGTCGAGCCGACCGCGACGCTCACCGGTACGCTGCAGATCGCCGGTCAGGAACGCCCGATTCAATTCCCGGCAACACTGACCGATGATGGCAGCACGATACGGGTGCAGGGCAGCAAAGCGATCAACATGAAGGAGTGGGGCGTCAAGCCGCCTTCGCTCATGATGGGCACAATGAAAGTCAAGGAAATGGTCACGATCAACTTCGATCTGATCGTCAAGCGGTAGTTACAACACAACACGCGCGAAAAACGCGAAAGGAGACAACCATGAGGACACGCAAACTGATTCTGCTGGCTGGGTTGCTGGCGCTGACCGCGCCGGTCGCACTAACCGCGCAGAATACGACGGATGCCAAAGGCACCACGGGCGGCACCGATGGCGCAAAGCCGGCCCCCACACTCCTGGAGCCCGCACTCGTAATTCAGCACATGCGGCCGCAGGACAAACGCGGACTCAACATGTTCGAGTCGCCCAAGGAGAATACCATCCCATTCACCGGTTTCCGGCTGGATTGGGGTGCAGCCTTCACCCAGCAGTTCCAGGGTCTCGATCATAGCAACGGCGCGACCGCAGTCGTCAAGAAGGACGCGACCGGCAAGGACTACAACGCCAATCAGCTGATTACGATGGGCAACGGTTTCAACAATGCGTCCGCTAACCTGAACCTGAACGCGCAGCTCGCGCCGGGAATCCGGGTGGCACTGACTACCTACCTCTCATCACGGCATCACAACGAGGCGTGGGTCAAGGACGGCTACCTGCTGATCGACGAGTCGCCGATCGATTTCGAACCGCTCAACATCCTCATGCAGTACCTGACAGTGAAGGTCGGCCACTTCGAGATCAACTACGGTGATGCGCACTTCCGTCGCTCCGACAACGGCAACGCATTGTACAACCCGTTCGTCGGCAACCTGATCATGGATGCCTTCACCACGGAAGTCGGCTCCGAGATCTACGTTCGGGCCAAGGGTTTCATGGCCATGGCCGCGATGACCGGCGGCGAGATCAAGGGCAACATCCTTTCGCCCGACGATCGCAGCCCGGCCTGGATCTTCAAGCTCGGTTACGACAAGCAGATCACAGATGACGTGCGCGTTCGCCTGACCGGTTCGCACTACCAGATCTCGCGCAGCCCGGCCAACACGCTTTTCGCCGGCGACCGCGCGGGCTCACGGTACTGGTACGTGCTCGAGAACACGATCGCGACCTCGACCGCACAGGCATCGTCCGGTCTGATCAACCCCGGATTCCGCGCCAAGGTCGACGCCATGATGATCAACCCGTTCATCAAGGTGAAAGGTCTCGAGCTGTTCGGCGTGATCGAAAAGGCGGAAGGCCGCGCCGCCACCGAAACTGCAACCCGCGAGTGGAAGCAGTACGCCGTCGATGGCGTCTATCGCTTCGGTGGCAACGAGAGCTTCTTCGCCGGCGCTCGTTACAACACGGCCGAGGGCACGCTCAATGGTATCGCCAATGAAGTCAGCGTCGACCGCTACCAGCTCGGGGCGGGTTGGTTCCTCACGCCGACCGTCGTGCTCAAGGGCGAATACGTGAACCAGAAGTACAACGACTTCCCGCTCACCGACATTCGCAATCGCGGGAAATTCAACGGGCTCGTCTTCGAAGGAATCGTCGCCTTCTAGGTCTCACCCGCAATCCCCGGAATCACAGAAGCGCGGGCTTGGGAGGGCTCCGCGCTTCTCTCTTTCCGTGACTGCGGCACGGGACGGCGGCACGGGAACACGGCACGGGAATACGGCGCGGGACTGCGGCATGGGAATGCGACGGCCCGGACGTTCCGTTCGCTCTGTACGGTTTTCCCCTACAAACCGACCGCCATTCCTTTAGCAGAATCCGCTGTTTGCGGACGGAACCGCACCCACGGCTGCAGTAGCTTTCGTCAAGCATCGGAACCAACGGCGGTTCACCTGGAGGGGCGATACAATGACTGATAGAAGGAAAATCGGAATCACGAGCAGCGTCTTCGTACTGGTTGCGGCTGCGGGCATTTTCGCCGTGGCCGGCTGGGCTGGCGACGAAGAATCGATTCCGGTTCGCGAGCTGCCCGATATCAAGGGCAGCGAAGTCGCACAACTGACGGCACCACCGATGGTGCCCGCAGCGATCACGCGTAACTACGCCACAAGGGTAACGGTCAATCTCGAGGTCAAAGAGCAGACCATGCGTCTGGCCGATGGCGTCGAGTACGAGTTCTGGACGTTCGGCGGAACGGTTCCTGGCAGTTTCATTCGCGTTCGCGAAGGCGATCTGGTCGAGTTCAAGCTGATCAACGCCCACGATTCCGGAATGCCGCACAACATCGACCTGCACGCAGTAACCGGGCAGGGTGGTGGTGCCGAAGCCACGCTGGTTGCACCCGGCAAAGACGCAACCTTCACGTTCCGGGCGCTCAACCCGGGCCTCTACGTCTATCACTGCGCGACCGCACCGGTACCGGTTCACATCGCCAACGGCATGTACGGCCTGATCCTGGTCGAGCCCAAAGCGGGCCTGCCCAAGGTCGATCGCGAATTCTACCTGATGCAGGGTGACTTCTATACGACGGGTCGCCACGGACAAGCGGGCGTGCAGCCATTCGACTTCCAGAAGCTGTACGATGAGAAGCCTGAGTACGTCCTGTTCAACGGTGCCGTCGGTGCGTTGACCGGTGACAATGCGATGCAGGCCAAGGTTGGCGAGACGATTCGCCTCTACGTCGGCAACGGCGGCCCCAACCTCACCAGCTCGTTCCACGCGATTGGCGAGGTCTTCGACAACGTGTATGTGGAAGGTGGAACACTGGTGAATCACAACGTGCAGACTACGCTGATCCCGGCGGGTGGTGCGGCGATCGTCGAGTTCAGGACTGATGTCCCGAGCAACATCCTGCTGGTTGATCACGCGATCAGCCGCGTGTTCAACAAAGGCGCGCTGGCAGCAATCAAGGTTAGCGGCAAGGAGAATGTCCTGGTTTACAAAAAGGGCACAGCCGCTGCCAGGGTAGTCGAGTAACTGATGCTGCGTCGAATCGCGATCGTGCTGCTGCTCGGACTGGTTCCGCTGACTTCGGTCAGCGGGACCGGTCCCGTTCCGCGCGGAATGGCGCGCATTGCGGCAGGGTCGTTCCGTCCGCTCTACGGTTCACACGGCCCGGGCACTACAACCGTGAAAGCGTTCGCGATCGACACGGTCGCGGTCTCAGCCGCGGCTTTCCTGCGATTCACGGAGCAACACCCGCAGTGGCGCCGCAACCGTGTTTCAGCGGCCTTCGCCGATGCGCAATACCTCGCCGGCGTCATCGCCGACAGCAAACGACCGGTCACCAACGTGTCCTGGCATGCGGCCGATTCATACTGCCGCGCTCGCGCTGCCCGTCTGCCCAGCACCAACGAATGGGAATACATCGCTCGCGCCAGTGAAACGGATCGCAATGCGGCAGCCCAACCAGCATTCAAGCAGCGCGTGCTCGAACTGGTAATTTCGGCCAGGCCGGGACAGTTCCGCCTCGGCTCCGGCTTTCGAAATGCCTGGGGTGTGCGTGACTTGCACGGCGGGCCAATGGAATGGACTTCCGATTACCAGGCCATCTTCGACCACTCCGCTCACGGATCCGGCCACGCGGAAAAGACGATGGCGTGCTCTGCCGGCACCGTCGAGACCGGTGATGCGAGCGATTACGCAGCGTTCATGCGCTACGCATTCCGTCGCAGCGTAGAACCCAATTCAGCACCCGCCAACGCTGGATTCCGCTGCTCCAGCGATCTATGAGCAAGTGAGCCAGAGTAGACTGCTCCTGAAAACTATCTTGTAAAGTGGTCCATTCCGATTGCACGTGGGACCGCGCCGCGGCGAGTATGCGTCGCGCCGCGTGCCTAATCGTTGTAAGATCGGCGGATGATCACACACGGTGCGGATCTCGAGCCGACCCCGATCGAGCGCGTGCTGTCACCATTCCTGCGGTTTGCCAGGCTGGAAACGGCGGGTGGGCTACTGCTCATCGTCTGCGCCGCGATTGCGATCGTCGTTGCGAACTCGCCGTGGGCAGAGACCTACCATCATTTCTGGGAAATCGAGCTCGGGTTAACCCTGGGCCCGATCACGCTTGCTCTGTCGTTGCATCACTTCATCAACGACGGGCTGATGGTCATCTTCTTTTTCCTGGTCGGCCTCGAGATCAAGCGGGAGATGATGGTGGGCGAGCTGGCTTCCGCGCGGCGTGCGGCGCTGCCAGCCGCCGCGGCGCTGGGCGGCATGCTGGTGCCGGCCGGGCTCTATTTGCTGTTGAACATTGGAACGACCGGCGTGCGTGGCTGGGGCATTCCGATGGCAACCGATATCGCGTTTGCGCTGGGCGTGCTCATGATGCTCGGGCCAGCCATTCCGATCGGATTGAAGGTGTTTCTGACCGCCCTGGCGATTGTCGATGACATTGGCGCCGTGCTGGTCATTGCTTTGTTCTATACCGAGCAAATCGTGTGGTGGGCGCTTTGGACCGGGTTCGGCGTGCTGGCCGTGGCCGCCCTGTCGAATCGGCTGCGCATCAGGTCGCCGTTCGTTTATATGATCATCGGCGTTGTGCTCTGGTTCTGCTTTCTGGTCTCTGGCGTTCATGCGACCGTCGCTGGCGTGCTGCTCGCGCTCACCATACCCGCGTCAACTCGCATCGATCAGGATGAATTCGTGAGCCGCAGCCGGGGCGCACTTGATGCGTTTACTTCGGCGCGGCAAGCGAACGCATCGGTCGTGTCGAATCCGCAGCAGCAGGAGGCCATTCACCAGCTCGAGCAGTACGCGGAAGCCGCGCAGGCGCCACTGCAGCGCATCGAGCATGTTCTCCACGGCGTCGTCATTTTCGGTATCATCCCGTTGTTTGCCCTGGCCAACGCGGGCGTTACGCTGCAAGGCAATATCGGCGATGCATTCGCCAACCGCGTCACGCTCGGAATCATTCTCGGGCTCGTGCTGGGCAAACCCATAGGCATTGTGCTGTTCTCCTGGCTGGCCGTTAAGCTGAAAATTGCCGAGCTACCTCACGCAGTCAGCTGGAGCGGAATTCACGCGGTGAGCTGGTTGGGCGGAATCGGTTTCACCATGTCGTTGTTCGTGACTACACTTGCCTTCGTCGATGCGCGTGTGATCGACCAGGCGAAGTTCGGAATCCTGAGCGCTTCGATCGTGGCGGGTGTAATTGGCGGGATCCTGCTCTGGCGGTTGTACGTGCGCAGACGTCCAACCCCGCGACGCACGGAGGTCGGCGCCGAATGATCGAAACGGGCCTGGTCGCAATCGAAATGTCGCAAACATGAGTACGAACCAGCTGGATTGCATCCTGAGACCACGCAGCATCGCGGTCATCGGCGCATCACGCAAGCCAGACACTATTGGCAATCAAATCTTCCGCAATCTGCTGTATCACGGGTTCAGCGGGACGGCATATCCCGTGAATCCGTCGGCCAAATCAGTGCAATCCGTGGCCGCATATCCGTCGGTGCTCGAGCTGCCCGAGCGGGTTGACCTGGCAGTAATTGCAGTCCCCTGTACGCATGTTCTCGAGGTAGCCGAGCAGTGCGGCCAGCGGGGTGTCGGAGGGTTGGTCGTGATCTCGGCCGGGTTCAAGGAGGTTGGCAATGTCGCCCTGGAGCGCGACCTGCTGGCCATAACCAAGAGCAATGGCATGCGGTTGGTGGGTCCGAACTGTATGGGTGTATTGAACACGGCAGCGACCGTCTCCATGAACGCAACCTTCGCTCCGTCCATGCCGCCGCATGGAACCATCGGTTTCGTGTCACAGTCCGGTGCATTGGGACTCAGTGTGCTGGATTACGCACGGGAGTACGGAATTGGCATCGCGCAGTTTGTATCCGTGGGAAACAAACCGGATGTCAGCGGCAACGATCTGCTGACCAATTGGGCGGAAGATGCGGAGATCGAAGTTGTGCTGATGTACGTCGAAAACTTCGGCAATCCAGTCCGTTTCCTGGAAATCGCATCGCAGCTGTCGGGTCGTAAGCCAATCATTATTCTGAAATCCGGTCACTCGGTATCGGGAGCACGTGCGGCCACGTCGCACACCGGCGCACTCGCCGCTAGCGACGAGTTGGTCGACGCGCTGATCGAGCAGGCCGGTGCGTTGCGTGCGCGGTCAATGGAAGAGCTCTTCGACATGGCGATCGCATTTACCGCGCGCAAGCGACCCAGGTCCAATCGCACCGTTGTTCTCACGAATTCCGGCGGGCCTGGCATCCTCGCTGCTGATGCGTTGGAAGCAAACGGAATGGTACTGCCTGAACTCTGTGAGCACACGATTCGTGAGCTGAAGGCAGTGCTGCCGCCGGAGGCATCGTTCAGAAACCCGATGGACATGATTGCGTCAGCGCGGCCCCAGAATTATCGCACTGCATTGCAACTGTTATTGGCGGATCCAAACGTCGACTCCGCACTGGCGCTGTTTGTTCCACCCATGGGTGTACGGCAACAGGACGTGGCAGAGGCGGTGGCGGCCGCGGCCCTGGGGTCTGATAAACCGGTGTACGCGGTGCTGATGGCGCGCAACGGTCTGCCGGAAGGACGGGCTGAGCTTCACGATGCTCACATTCCGGCCTACATCTTCCCGGAATCCGCGGCGCGCGGTCTGGCCGCGGCGGTCAAACACGAAGCCCGCCGGAGCCGGGTCACGGAGCTCGCACCCGCTATTGACGCTGACCGGACGACGGCGCGTTCGATCATTGCCGCAGGGATCGCGGCACAGCGGAGCAATCTCACGCAGCTGGAAAGTCTGCAGCTGGTCAAGGCGTACGGCATCGGCATCGTCGAAGCCGTTGTGGTGCACGACCGCGCCGAGGCAACCCGCGCGTCGGCATCCTTCAATCAACCATTGGCTCTCAAGATCATGGCGGGTGGCATCTCCCACAAAAGCGACGTGGGTGGTGTGCAACTGAACGTGCTGCCAGAAGAGGCGGGAAGCGCATTCGATGCGATGCTTTCGACCGTGACTCGAGCGCGATCCGACGTCGTAATCGAAGGTGTGCTCATGCAGCCAATGGCTGCGGCCGGCGTCGAGCTGATCGTGGGAGCAGTACGGGATCCGCTGTTCGGAGCCGCGATCATGCTCGGTGCTGGCGGTGTTCTGGTCGAGCTCATGAAGGACGTGGTGTTCCGGTTTGCGCCACTCACGACGACCGATGCGCGGGCCATGCTCGACCGGCTGCGCAGTCGCGCGCTACTCGACGGTTTTCGCGGACAACCACCGGTTGACCGCGCTTCGATCGTCGACACGCTGCTTCGTATTTCGCGACTCATGCAGGACTGCCCGGAAGTCACTGAGTTGGACATCAACCCGCTCTTCGCCCGCCCCAACGGGGTTCAGGCCGTCGACTGCCGCGTGCGGTTGCATTCGGTCTGACTTGATGGTTTCCGGGCCCGGAACCAGCCGTTTGCGGACGGTGGTGCCGTGCCGCATCAGCGCAGAGAGCGCGGCAGCGTGAGCGTGAATGCTGAACCGCCACTGGCCTGTTTCTCGGCCCAGAGGTCACCCCCCATGGCGCGCGCGTAAGCGCGACTGATCGGAAGCCCAAGACCGGTGCCCTGGTGACGGACGCCACCGGTTTCGAGCCGGACAAAAGGCTCGAAGATCGCGCCCACCTGGTCCGGGGGTATGCCCGGTCCAGTGTCGCGCATTGTAAGAAAGGCCAGGTCATCGTCCCACCGGCAGGTCACCGACACGGTTCCGCGTGCCGGCGTAAATTTGATGGCATTGCTGAACAGGTTGAGCAGGATCTGCCGGAATCGGACGGCATCGGCGCGCACGTATAGCCACTTCGGACAACCTGCACACGCGAAGCTCAAGTGGGCCTGTTCGACCTGATGCATTTCGAGACCCTCGACCTCACTCAGAACTTTCAAAACACTAACGTCCGTGATGTTGTACGGCACCTGACCGGATTTCTCCATTGCAAAGTCCAGGACATCATTGATGAGAGACGCCATGTGGTTCTGGCTAGCCTCAATCCGGTCCAGATACTTCTGCTGATTTAGCGTAATTTCCGGCAGGCTCAGCCGCAGTAGCTCGACGTATCCGGCGATCGAATTGAGTGGCGTGCGCAACTCGTGGCTGATGGTCAGCAAGAGGGGATTCGCCTTCGCGGCGAGGTCGGCCTGGCGCAGTTCGCCGACCGCCGCCCGAATCACGCGTGCCTGGTTGACCGCTCGCAGCGAGGATTCCTCATCTGTCGGGTCCTGCAAGTCGGTCACCATGGTGTACCTCAATCAAAATGCAGACTGCGGGTTGACCGTAAGATTATCTCGTGCTGAAACGCGAAACGGTCAGCCAGTTGCCGCCAGCTATGTCAGGAATCGGCTGATTTTGAGGATGTCTAGATCCGCGCCAGCCCGGCCACAACAGCGCGTATACGTATTTGCCGGAATCCGTGCTGCAATTTCCCGAGCCGCCGACATTGGCTGCAGCCTTCGAGAAAGCGGGATTCGAGAAGGTCTCGTGGCGGACGTATAGCGGTGGCATCGTGGCGGTGCATGTCGGAGTACGGATTTAACGAATTAACGAATGAACGGACAAGAACGACTACGACCACGACTACGACTACGATCACGG
>JBBDWZ010000007.1:0-9830 GCA_040902615.1 Gemmatimonadota bacterium
GGCTCCTTCCAGGTCGTCTACATCGAGATAGGCGCGGGCGGCCCGCTCGGCTTCCGCCGCGGCCTGGGTGCGGCGGCCGAGCGAGTCGAGCCCGACGGCAATCAGCTCGTGAACCTCAGGCAATGGCTGGAAGAACGAGTCGCGTCTGAAGCGCTCGTCCGCGGCGCGCAATGCCCAGGTGAGCTGTTGGATGGCATTGCGCGATGGAATGGTTTCACGCCAAACACCGCGGCGAGCGTAGACCAATCCGAGGGTCTGGTGAAAGCGCTGTGCTGCTTCCAGGTCCCCTGAAGCCAGCGCCTCCCCTTTGTCCATGAACATCTCGTTTTCAAGACGAGCGAATTTCTGACCACCGGGATCAAACCCAGGCTCGCGCGTATACAGAAGCGCCAGCTCACGCTGGAGGCCGACCGCAGTGCGGCCGCGCTGCTGCGCGATCCGCAATCCGGCGCGCCAGAAACGTTCGGCTCGCTCGAGATCGCGCTGTACGGATGCATCACGGCCATACAGCAGCGCGGCGTGCGCCAGCGCCTCTTTCCGGTCGGCATTCCGGTTCCACCAGGGTGCAACATCGGTCGCGGCGGAACGTGAGAAGCGCTCCAATTCGGTGAGCGGTGCCCATCGTCCGACCGAGCTGGCCCCTTCGGTCCACTGCTGCAACAGAGGACCGGCGCCCATTCGTTGTTGCGCCAGCACCAGCCCGACACACGCGGCGTCGGCCGTAGTTACGTCGGCGGCAGCGGTTCCGGTTCCAAACGCGCCGACCAACGAGGCCGCGTAAGCGCGCGCGGCCGCGACCGGAGCCACGTCCTTCCACTGATTGGCTACCAGCAGCAGATCCGCGGCACCGCGCGGCCCACGCAGACGATCGGCTTCGACCAGCGCATTGCGCAGGTCTTCATCGTCGGGATCTGCGGCGATTGCTTCCAGGTATGCGCGGCGCGCGTCATCCGGGCGCTTCGCGTCCATGTAATAGTCACCGAGGAGCGCCAGGTACGTCGCGCGCCTGGCCGGATCACGCGCTGGGGCCTCGCGAAAGAAAGACTCCTGCCATTCATGCGCGCCCAGCTCGCGGTACGCGAGCGCCTTGGCGTAACGCGCGCCGGAATGGTTGGCGTCTTCACTCAACACCTGGTCGTAGAATGTGACTGCGCGCATCAGCAGAACGGAGTCGCTCATCGGATCACGACCGGCGCCTTGCTGCTGATGCAGGTAGCCGAGCGAGTACGTGACCAGGATGCGACAGCCACGCGCGTCGGTCTCGAGCCCGCAGCCAAGCAGACTGTTCTGGAGCATCGCGACCGCCGATGGAAATGCACCGGCTGCCTGCTCCGCGAGCGCGCGATCGACCGTGGACAGTATGCGAGTCCTGGCGGTTGAACCACCGGCCCCACCTCTTTGCGCCTGGGCCGTGCCGTGCAGCGCGATGACACAGCTGATTAACACCCAGGTTCGGCCGACACGCAGCGATGGACGTGTCATTGTGCACCTCCCGGATTGGCCGTCGCGGGATCCAGCGGCCGGCGGCGGCAGCCGGGGTCGCGCTGGTAATTGAGTACAAACACTTCCTTGACTACCACATTCCGCCCGCGCACCTCCGTGAGTAGTTCAGCCTTGCGATTCGGCGTGGTTGGCTCACTGAACAGTTTGTGCAGAAACGGCGCGTGGTCGGGAGACGGCGTCGTCGCACCCGAGATCCGAAAGTCGATGCTCACGACGCGAGCCGTGTCCTCTCGATCCAGAGTCATTCCATTGCGTCGCAGTTGGCTGCTGATCTGTAGAACCGACGACGTCTTCATGCACAGCGAGTCGCTACCCAGCGACAATGCCCAGCCTGGCGGATCGGACCACGGCAACACCTGTTTCGTGATCGGGACCCGGCTCAGCAGACTCTCGCGAACCAGCCTGAGATCCGCGTGCGCCAGCTTGGTTGCCAGCTCACCGAGGAACTCCTGCTCGGTGCCGACGCCACGGCTCGAAAGCTCGCGCGGTCGCAACGGCAGCCAGTAGAGCTCCGTCACCTGGGTGCCTGCCTTCTCGAGCCGGGCCCAGAAGCCGTACTCGGGGAAGGGATCGTTCGTGCCGCGATTACTCTGGTCCAGCAAAAACACCAATTGATGTTCGATGCTGGGGTCACGCGCGCGAAATCGAACGAAACCGATCTGATCCTTCAACCGCGCCGCGAACGAATCAGCCACGGCCGTTTGCACGAGCTCCAGCCGCGTGCCAAACGCAAGCCGATACCGCGACGCCAGGAATTCAACGCGCACGCCCACCGCCGGCGGCGATTGTGCTGCAGTGAGGCCGGGCAACACGGCGAGTGTGAGCGCAAGCGCGGTAATCCGACTGACTACGGTTAACTGTGTAGTCATATGCATCTCGCAGGTGAGAGCAACCGCATGCCGTCTTGAATTTCAGCGGACGGCAACGTCCGTCATTCGAACATCGATGGGCGAGCTTCCACTTAAAATGGCCTCGCCCTCGCAAACCAGCGTCCCGTTCACCAGCAATTCCGCACGCAACTGGTCACCAGGTCGCAGCCCAAGGCGCGAAGATAGCGGTCGCGCCTTTTTCCATTTCAGAATATGATCGGCAATCAACGCCTCAGGGGCCGACATCGCCTTCAACTCGTTGGTCCAATCAGATTCCATCGCGGCCGTAATTGGGCCTGGGCGCCCAAACCAGAACGAGCCGGCATGACCAGAATCCGTAACCAGCGTGTCCTGCCCGCCGGCACGAGCGCGCAGGATGAGCAGAACGGCGCCATCGTGCAGGAAGCTCAGTCCCTGAGTCGACGGACGAAACAATACCGGCGGCAGGACTGCGAGGTCGGATCCGAGCCGAATGCGCCGCCCCATGGGCGGATAGACGGTAAAGCTCTCGGTTACATAGCCGGTGGCGGCGACGCGGAAGAGCCGACCGAATGGCGTAGTGGTTACAAGAAAATGTTTCATCTGCCGGTCGTCACCGACCGTTGCGCTATCGGTTGCATCGGGTCGGTCCAGCGCCGCAATCCGGATCGTTGTCCGGTCCGATTCGCCCTCGGCGAAAACCGTGACCGACGATATCGTTGCCGCAGCAGCAGTGAGCAGCACTGCAAACCAGGCCAGGGCCGGCACGGTAATCAGCGGGCCCACAAACCGCATGGCCAGATTTCGGAACGGACTGATCGCCGTTTGTACGGAGGATTCGCCGAAGACCGTGCCGGCCAGTTTGATGACCGCGCCCACCGCAGCGGCGAGGCCGGCTGGCACTGCAAGGTTGCGAACGCCAAATCCAAAATTGTGGTTGGCCCAGAGATCAGCCACGGCGGCCAACCCGATGAAAACAATGATCCGGCTGATGACTCCCGGCTGAACGGCGCCCGCGCGCTCATTCACCTGCGCCGGCTTCTTGGGCTCCGTCGTGGTGGGTGCCGGTTCGTTGCCAATCACAGGTACCATTCGGCTGAATGTCCTCGTGTTGCAACCGCGGAAACCGCTACGTCGGCCGCCAACGAATTATAGGCGCCGGTAGGGATTGCCAGTACTATAACGACTCGTTGCAGGGCAACGCGCACGACCAATCCTGCGCGACCGCCTGAACTCGATAACGGGGTGATGGTCAGCGGGAATAACGTGCTTCCTGACCAACCAGTTTCTTCGGATCGGCGTTCCGCTTCGGCCTGAACTTCTGGACGCGGCCGGCAAAAACTTCGGCCGTGTAGAGATTGCCTTCCTGATCTACCGTGAGCGAGTGCGGCCCCTGGAACTGTCCGGGCAATCCGCCCGGCCCGCCCCAACCGTAGAGGTAGTTGCCGTTCAAGTCGTACTTCAGGATGCGATGCGTGCCGCCGTCAGCGACCCACAGGAACTGGTCGGTGCTGATGAAATGCGCATACGGCAGCGATCGCATACCGGTGGTGAACAGGTCGAGGAACTTGCCGTTCTCGTCGAAGATCTGAAAGCGACGGTGGGCGCGATCCACCACGAACAATCGACGATCGTTGCTGATGGCGATGCTGTGCACGGTGTTGAACTCGTTGGGTCCGGGCCGCGCCGGATCCCTGGGCGGACTACCCCAGTCCATCAGGAACTTGCCATCGCGATCGAACTTGGCCACGCGCGTGCCGCCGTATCCGTCCGTGATGAAGAAGGTGCCATCGGGCAGCCATGCGATGTCAGTTGGACGGTCGAAGAGCCTGCCGCCATCGCGGCCACGCTGACCCTTCGTACCGAGTGTCAGTACCAGTCTGCCATCGTAGGTGAACTTGTAGATGACGTGCATCTGGTCATCGAAGACCCAGACGTGCTTCTCCGGATCGTACGGGCTCATCTTGATCTTGTGCGGGCCACGGCCGCAGGGCGCTTCGAACAGCTTGTCGTGCTGGGGCCACCACTGCACCAGCTTGCCCGCGCGATCCACCACGAAGATCACGTGGTGATAGCGCCGCTCCCAGCCGCGCTTCGCGACCGGCTCACAGGTCGCGCCGAGGCCGTCGTCGTTGCCGGTGGCGTTCCCTCGTGTGGGCGTGAGCATGCTGTACGGCGTCCAGGGCCGCGCTCCCGCAGGCAGCGGCAGTTCGCCGCGCTGCGCAATCCAGATGCGATCGGGACTCTCGGCGTAAACCGCGCCGACCGAGCCCCAGGTCCAGCCCTCGTGCTTCACCCCGTCCGGCCCATCCGGCAGCGGCTGCGGCCAGTTCTCGACCAGCTCGTATGGTCCAAACTCCTCCTGGCCACCGCGCTCCTGTTGCGATGTTGCCGACGATGGGGCTGCGGACGGATTCGCGGATGACGAGCAGGCCAACACCGACAGCGCAAACCACGCGACGACTGGTGCGTTCAGAAATTCGGTTGCAGCGCGCATGGACTATCCCCCTTTGTGCAGCTTTCGGAAACGGTAATCGGAGGCTGGTTACTGAACCGCGGTCGCTTCGATTTCGACGAGTATGTCCGGATGGAACAAAGCTTTGACCTTGAGTAACGTCGACGCCGGTTTACACTGCGCGGCGTGCAGCCGCGGGCCAAAGTCCCCTGCCGCAGCCATGAAAGCGTCGATGTCAGTGACGTAGTAATTCAGGCGCACAACATTCGACAACTTCAGGCCCGCCTGCTTCAGGACGGCCTCGAGGTTGTCGATCGCCTGCAGCATTTGCTTGCTGAAATCTCCCAGATGCAGCGGATTGCCGTCCGCATCGGTCGAAGTCTGCCCCGCGCAATACAACACGCGCTGCGCTCCACGCACGTCCATCGCCTGGGAAAAGCCAAACTGGTCCTGCCACGTCCACGGATTCACCGCTTTGACCTCGGCCATGAATTACTCCCGGATCGGAGGTTGGTGGGTTGAACGGTGGCATTGATTTCGATGGCTGCGATGATGTTCGCGTTGGTCGGATACCGCAAGGCGCAGCCGCAACGTGAACGTGGCGGTCTGGTCAGCAAGCGACTGAACGACGTTCGAATTCAATTTCGAATTTCACATAAATTCACATTCAAAAATGGCGACTTCTCGCTTAGGGCGCAGAGTCGCCCGAAACCGCCGAACGGCCGAATGACAAAGACAATTGTCGGGAGCCTGGTCTGAGGAATGAGACCAGGACCGCTCTGTGATCGCTGTGCCTCTGTGTGAGTTGCTCGGGTTGACATTCGACCCAAGGCCCGCCATTCTGGTCGAATGCCTACCCGAAACGCTGGTACCGAACGCGACGCCCTGCTGCAGGGCACGCTGGATTTGCTGATTCTACGCACGCTGGCTGGCGGGCCGGAGCATGGGCAGGGCATCGCGCGCGCGATCGGGCAGAAGTCTGCGGACGCGTTGCTGGTGGAGCACGGTTCATTGTACCCGGCACTACAGCGGCTGGAAGCGAAAGGTTTGGTGCGTGCGAAGTGGGGTGTCTCGCTGAACAATCGACGGGCGCGTTTTTATGAGCTAACAGCATTGGGCAAGCGGCAGTTGGTGCAGGAGGAAGAGCGCTGGTGGCGGCTGGTGGAAGCAGTCGGGCGCATACTGAGGCCGGAATTGGCGGGAGGATAACCCATGTTCTGGCGGCGCAATCGGAGCGAGCTGGATTTCGCGGACGAGATCGAGTCGCATATCCACCATGAAGCCGATCAGTTGATGCGGGAAGGTGCTACGGAGGCGGACGCGTTCGCGGCGGCGCGCCGGACCTTCGGCAATGTTGCGCGTGCGCGGGAAACCTACGATATCACGAATCGGTTCCGGCTCGTGCAGGTCTTCGAAGATTTTCGCTACTCACTGCGCACGTTGCGGCTGGCCCCTGGCTTTGCGATCGCGGGCATTGCATCGCTTTCCGTGGGCATCGCCTTCAATACGGCGTTGTTCAGTACGCTGTATGCGCTGGTACTGCGCCCGTTGCCGCTGCCAGATGGTGATCAGGTGGTCATGATCTACCACGACTTCAAGAATTTCACGCGCCAAGTCAATGGATCGCTCGATCGGATCTCGCACCCGGAATACCTCAATCATCGCACTCATACACGAACGCTGCAGGGGCTGGCGGCGTACGCCGACATCGGTCTCACGGTGAATGCCGACGTGCCGGTGGGTGCCGCCGGGCTGCTGGTATCGTGCAATTACTTCCAGGTGCTGCGCGTGGCGGTCGTACTCGGCCGCGGTTTCAGCGCGGGGGAATGTGAGAGCGACGGTGACGCGGTCGCGGTATTGGGCCATGGATTCTGGCAGCGCCGGTTCGGCGGTGATGTAACGGTACTCGGGAAAACGGTCACACTGAATCGCCAGAGCGTGAAGGTAATCGGCGTTGCCGATCCCTCTTTCGGCAGTACCGGACTGCGGCCGCACGATCTGTGGCTGCCACTCACAATGCGTGTGCGGCTGGCTACGGGTGGTGGTCTATTACAGGGACCTATGCAGGGCGGCGTGGTGGGTCCGAACTGGCGGGCCGCGGCCGAGCGGCCGGCCGACCATTACGAGAGCTGGCTTCAGCTCATCGGCCGGCTGCAGCCGGATCAGACGATCGAAGCAGCGCGCACCGAGCTCAACGCGACCGCGCGACGGGCGGATGCGGAGTATCCCGGTCGCAGCTCTTCGGTAAGCGTATACCCGGCCACTCGCCTGAGTGGAGTGGATGTGCACGAAGAAAGGACCGTAGGCAGCCTTATCGTAATCGGCATTGGCGCATTGATCGTGATGATGGCGTGTCTGAACCTGATGAATCTGCTGCTTGCGCGTGCGCCGGCGCGCCAGCGCGCGGTCCGCATCCGTCTCGCGTTGGGAGCAAGCCGCGCACGCGTGATCTCACTGCTCATGATGGAGAGCCTGGTGCTCGCGGTCTTCGGTGGCCTTGCCGGACTCGCCATTGGCACCTGGGTGCCGCGCTTTATCCTGCCGCACCTGCCTGCGCGTGACATGCAGCTCGACTTCTCGCCCGACCTGCGCATGTTCGCCTACGCGCTGATCGTATCGATGTTGTCGGCCCTGGTGTTCGGCCTGACGCCGGCGCTGGAGAGCACACGGGTCGATCTCGCAGCGGCATTGCGCGGCGACTCTGCGGGTGGCGGTCGGCGAACCGGAATGCGTCTGCGCCACAGCGTGGTTGCGTTGCAGATCGCGGGGTCGCTCGCTCTGTTGGTAGTGGCAGGACTCTTCATCCGGGCCGTGTTGCGCGCGGACGCGATCGATCCCGGCTACATCGTCAGCGGCATTCACAGTTTCAATGCCGATGTCGGCCGCCAGGGTTACGACAACGCAGGCGCGGCGGCCTTTTATCGCGAGCTCGAGGCACGCGTGCGCGCGCTGCCCGGCGTGCATTCGACGGCACTGTCCAAGCGATTGCCCATGCGAGGCCGGAGCACAGGTGAGCTCGAGATCTTCGGGCCGACGCCTGACCCAGCGGCAGGGTATCGCCAGATCGATTACACAATGGTCGGTGCCGGCTATTTCGAGACGATGGGCGTTCCGATTCTGCGTGGCCGTGGCTTCACTGAAATGGACGCACGCGCGCCCGAACCAACGCCAGCCGTTGTCAATGTCACGATGGCCGATCGGTTCTGGCCGGGGACAAACGCCGTCGGCCGGCGATTCCGTGCAGGTACCCGACAGTATGAAGTGGTCGGTGTAGCTCGGAACGCACGCAACATCACGCTGTCGCGACCGGACCCGCCGTTCTTTTATGCCGCACTCGCGGCCACCGACGTCGACCAGACGCTGGTCGTGCGGACTGCGGAAACCGCGGCGATAGCACCCAGCGTGACCCGCATCGTGAGAGAGCTGGATGCCGACCTGCTCCTGCGCTCGAATTCTTTTGCGGAACTCATGCAGAATCGCCTGACCTCCGCGCGGGTGACCGGCTGGATTGCCAGCATCGTGGGTGTCTTGGCCACGCTGCTCGCTGCCATGGGCGTGTATGGTGCGATCGACTACGCGGCCGGCCAGCGCAAGCACGAGATCGGCGTTCGCCTCGCGCTCGGTGCAACGCCCCGCGATGTCGTGAAACTGGTGCTCCGCGATGGCGCTACGCCGGTCGTGCTCGGACTGGTTGGTGGCATCGGCCTCGCCATTGCCGGCGCGCAATTCGTCCGCGGCATGCTCTACGGCTTGAACCCGCTCGATCCGGTTGCGTTCGTCGGCATGATCGCGCTGCTGGCCACGACCGCGTTTCTTGCCATGTACCGGCCGGCGCGACGCGCCGCGCGGCTGGATCCCTCGGTGACGCTGCGGAGCGACTGACGAATTGACGGCTGAACGAATTAACGGACGAGCACGACCACGACCACGAGTACGATTGACGATTACGGGCTCCAGCCGGACGGGTATGTTCAGGCGCTGAGGTTTGAGCCGAAAACAAACTCCATCCTTGCTCGAACACCGTCCCGTTTTAACCCCGTAATCGTAATCGTACTCGTGGTCGTGCTCGTGCTCGTCCGTTAATTCGTTCAGCCGGCTGTGGCTTTGTCATCCGCGAGTATTACCTTGGGTGCGACCACGGTCAACGTTGAAAGGCCTCTGCATGGACGTGCTCGAGCGGCTCAGCGCGCGGATAGGGGATCGCTACGCGGTCGTGCGTGAGATCGGCGCGGGCGGCATGGCCACCGTGTACCTGGCAGAAGACCTCAAACATCGCCGTAAGGTGGCACTCAAGGTGCTGCGGCCCGAGCTGGCGGCGATACTGGGTCCCGAGCGGTTCCTGTCCGAAATCAACGTCACCGCCAATCTGCAGCATCCCCATTTGCTCCCGCTGTTCGATTCAGGAGAGGCGGACGGGCTGCTGTTCTACGTCATGCCGTTCATCGAAGGCGAAACCCTGCGCGGCCGGCTGCAGCGCGAGCGGCAATTGCCGGTGGACGAGGCGATTCGCATCGCGGTGGCCTGCGCGAGTGCGCTCGATTACGCGCATCGGCACGATGTCATCCATCGGGATCTGAAACCCGAGAACATCCTGCTTCACGAAGGGCAGCCCCTGGTCACCGATTTCGGCATCGCATTGGCGATCAGCAACGCGGGTGGCGCGCGCGTGACCCAGACCGGCCTCTCACTGGGAACACCGCAGTACATGAGTCCGGAACAGGCTACCGGCGATCGCGTGATCGACGCGCGCAGCGACATCTACTCGCTTGCAGCCGTGTTGTACGAGATGCTGGTGGGCGATCCACCACACGTAGCCGGCACGACCCAGGGGATCATCGCGAAGGTGCTGACCGAGCGGCCGCCCAACGTGCGCGCCTACCGCGACACGGTGCCGGAGCACGTCGACGCCGCCGTTCAATGTGCGCTGGCCAAGCTGCCGGCGGATCGCTTCACGACTGCGGGCGCATTTGCCGACGCACTCACCGGCGCGCGGGTCATCGCTTCGCCGTCGATGACGAAAGCAG
>JBBDWZ010000008.1:0-9822 GCA_040902615.1 Gemmatimonadota bacterium
CCGCCCGCCCGTCAGGAAACAGTTTCTTGCAGCGTGGCGTAGTTTAGGGCATGCCCATGCAAGCAAGAACACGCCGCCGCCTGGCTTTCATGGCCGGCTTTGCCGTCTACTTCACGGCGCTTTGGCTGCTCTGGCCGACCATCTGGATCTATCCGTTCAAGATCTTTGTCGTTTTCCTGCATGAGTTGAGTCACGCATTTGCCGGGATCGTGACCGGAGGCACGATCCAGCGCATCACGCTCGATCCGGCCCAGGGCGGGGCGACCTATGTGAATGGTGGCAACGCATTCCTGATGCTGTCGGCGGGGTACCTGGGCAGCCTGTTGTGGGGCCTTGCGTTGTTACTGGTGGCGCGCACCCGACCGGCGGTCGCACGTCACGTCGTGTTCGGACTGGGACTGCTGCTGCTGGTCACGTCTGTTCTTTTTGTTCGCAACTGGTTTGGTTTTGGGTTTGGCTTGCTGTTTGGTTTTGCCTTGTTGTTCGCCGCACGCAAGCTTCCCGCGGGTGGCATCATCGTGCTGCTCACAGCGCTCGGCTTGACCAGCGCGCTTTACGCGCTGTTCGACATCCGCGATGATATTCTCTCACGTCCCGGCGCCAAGTCGGATGCGTTCATGTTGATGGAAATGACGGGCGTCAACACGCTGGTTTGGGGATTCCTCTGGGCCGGGATCGCACTGGTTGTGTGCTTCCTGGTTGGCCGCCGCATCTACCGGTCCGCATAAGGCTTAAGCCAAATGCACTTTCTCCTGCGATTGCTGGTCAGTGCCGCGGCCGTCTGGGTCGCGACTCGGATTGTGCCCGGGATCACTTACCAGGGCTCGTGGCCCGGCCTGCTCGGCGTTGCCCTCGTGTTCGGGATCGTGAATGCGATAATCCGGCCGATCCTGTTTTTTCTGACCTGTCCCCTGGTCGTCCTCACGCTGGGCTT
Organism: Gemmatimonadota bacterium; assembly: GCA_040902615.1. Taxonomy (GTDB): domain Bacteria; phylum Gemmatimonadota; class Gemmatimonadetes; order Longimicrobiales; family RSA9; genus JBBDWZ01. Next base: position 935 of record JBBDWZ010000008.1, read on the forward strand.
GTTCGTCCTCGCGCTGAATGCGTTCATGCTCATGCTCACCAGCGCGATCGCGTCCTCGCTCGGCATCAACTTCCACGTCGCCGGGTTCCTGCCCGCGCTGATCGGTGGCATCGTGATCGGCATCGTCAGTGCCATACTCAACATTTTCGTAGGGGAGAAAAAGGAAGACCGAGAAGAGACCCGGCGATGACCATTCGGGCGTTCGGGCGTTCGGGCCCTGGGGCGTTCGGGAGTCGGTGTTCGGCGAGCGGGAGCGGGAGCAGGAGCGGGAGCGGGCGGGTTTTCGGGCTGATGCAAAGCGCGAGAATTGGCGCCCGCAAAAACACCTAACCCGAGAACCCGCCCGCTACCGCTCCTGCTCCCGCTCGCCGAACACCGACTCCCGAAAACCCAAACACCCGAACGCCCGAACGCCCTCTCCGATCCGGACGTTTCTTCGTAGTATTCACCCAGCACTTCCAATCCAAATTCTCACGGAGTCAGGGTATGTCGCGCATCCTGCTGGTCATGGCGATGGCGTTGCCGATCGCATTGGATCCGGTTTCGGCGCAGACCGAGAAAATCGATTACACCTCGATCGGACGGATCCGTGAAGAGGGTCTTCAGCGATCACAAGTGATGGATCACATCAGTTGGCTGGCGGATGTGTATGGCCCACGCGTCACCGGGACGCCCGCGATGGAGCAGGCGGGTGAGTGGGCGATGAAGCGGATGCGTGAGTGGGGCCTGACGAATGTGCACCTGGAGCGGTGGCCGTTCGGGCGTGGCTGGACCATCGAGAAGTTCAGCGCCAACCTGATCGAGCCGCAGTTTCAGCCGGTCATCGGCCTGCCCAGGGGCTGGTCGGTCGGAACCAATGGTCCGGTGACCGCAGAAGTCGTGTATGCCCCCATCGAAAGCGCGGCCGATCTCGACAAATGGCGTGGCAAGCTGCGCGGCCGCATCGTGCTGAATCAAGCGATCCGCGCGGTGCGCATGCTGGACCAGGCCCCGATCGTTCTGCGCATGGGCGGGAAAGACATCGCCGAGGCGCAAACCACACCGATTCCGGGTGCCCGCAGCGGCGGCGCACCCACGGGCCGCGCCGATGGCGCAGGTCGCGCCGCGGGGGCGGGGGCGGGGAATGTTTCTCCGCGACCGAGCGCGCAACAAATACAAGAGTTCTATCAGGCTGAGGGAGTCGTCGCAGTGCTGGATCGCGGGTCTGATAACGACCTGTCGGCGGGTGGCAGTGATCTCTCGTGGCAAACGCAGCGAGTGGATGGCGGGACGATCTTTCCGGGGTCGTCCGGCTCACGATTGAACCCACCCGAAGGCGTTCCGCAGGTCACGATCGCAGTCGAACACTACAATCGCATGATGCGGATCATCGAGAAGGGCGTGCCGGTCAGGATGGAGCTCGAAGTCCGCACGCGTTTCTTCGAGGAAGGTGCGACTCAGAACGGCTTCAACATCATTGGCGAGATTGCGGGCACCGACCCGCAGCTGCGGGATCAAGTGGTCATGATCGGCGCGCACTTCGATGGCGTACCTGCTGCCACGGGTGCGACCGACAACGCGACCGGCAGCGCAGCAATGATGGAAGCGATGCGCATTATCCAGACCCTGGGCATCAAACCGCGCCGCACGATCCGCATTGCACTGTGGGGCGGCGAGGAGAATGGATTGCTGGGCTCACGTGCGTACGTGCAGCAACACTTCGGCACGGCCACCGAGAAGAAGCCGGACCACGCAAAGCTGTCTGCATACTTCAACATCGATAATGGTACCGGCAAAATCCGCGGCATCTGGATGCAGCAGAACCTGCAGCTTCGTCCAATCTTCGAGCAGTGGGTCCTGCCACTGAAGGACCTGGGCGTTGAAATTCTCGGTCCGCGCACGGTGGGCTCGACCGACCACGCCAGCTTCGAAAATGCCGGACTCAACGGGTTCCAGTTCGTGCAGGAACGCTACGAGTACAACTCGCGGACGCATCACTCCAACATGGACTTCGTGGACCGCGTCCAGCGCGATGACATGGTCCAAATGGCGACCGTAGTAGCTGTTTTTGCTTTCCTGACCGCCCAGCGCGACGACCTGCTGCCACGGAAGCCCCTGGCTCGGCCGGCCAGCTGACAGGATCAGGGATCAGGGATCCACGGTACGGAATCTGTAGGGGCCATGACCGCCTGGGCGCTGGGGACCCGGGCGTAGCCGACCACACGACCAAGACACCATCAGGGTTATGCGCATTCACTTTCGTGGGATACGAAAGCTCGTACGAAGGCAGACCGCGGACGAATTCCAGGCCGGCGGCATCGTCATCAAGGACACGAAGGACGGCCGCAAGGTTTTGTTGGTAACGAGCCGCAGCGGCAAGAAATGGATTTTCCCAAAGGGCAGAGTCGAGCGTAAGGAAACGCCGGAGGAGACCGCGCAGCGGGAGACGGAGGAAGAAGCCGGAGTGAGCAGTCGTCTTCTCGCCTACGTCGGTGCGGCCGAGTATCGCGAAGATGGTAACAACGTGCGGGTCGACTATTTCCTGCTGCGCGGGCTGGAGCGGGTTGAAGGAGAGGAAAAACGAGAGGTCCGCTGGTGCACGATCGATGAAGCACTGGACCTGATCGACTCTCCCGCTCTGAAAAAACTGCTGGCCCGGGCCTGGCCGGAGATCGAGCGACTGGAGTGAGACGTTGTCATCGCGCATAGCCCACATTCCCATGGCGGTGGAGCCGCAGGAAGTGCCCGACCAGGCTCCCCTGACTCACCATACCCTGTTCTTCAATCGCGAGTTGAGCTGGCTCGACTTCAACTGGCGAGTCCTGCACCAGGCCGTCGACGAGCGTGTGCCTTTGCTCGAGCGTGCGCGCTTCCTCGCGATCACACAGAGCAATCTCGACGAGTTCTTTGCCAAACGTGTGGGTGGCCTGAAATCGCAAGTGAGTGCGGGCGTCTCACAGCGATCGGCGGATGGCCGGACACCGGGCCAGCAACTGGATCTGATCCGTGATGCCGTGGTTGCGATGCAGCAGCGCATCTGCGAGATCTGGCAGAATGAGGTGCGGCCGCGCATCGAGGCTGAAGCCGATGTATCGATCGTCAGCTGGAAGGACCTGTCCGCAAGCGAGCAAGCCAGGCTCGAGACGTACTTCCGATCGAACATATACCCGATCCTGACCCCACTCGCGTTCGATCCGGGTCACCCATTTCCGTTCATTTCGAACCTGAGCCTTTCACTGGCGATCGTGCTGGTCCATCCAAAAGCCGGTACCGAGCATTTTGCACGCGTCAAGATCCCGCTCAACCGCGGGCGCTGGCTCAGAGTCGGTGACACGGGTCGGTACCTCGCGGTCGAGGAACTGGTCGCTCAGCACGCGGGCGAGCTGTTCCGTGGAATGACCGTGGTGAGCACCCACGTGTTCCGCGTAACCCGCAATGCCGAGCTCGAAGCGGACGCCGACGAGACCGAAGACTTGCTGCAGTCCATCGCCGAGGAATTACGCGAGCGGCGCTTTGCGCCGGTCGTGCGGCTCGAGATCGAACCGGATACGCCATCCCAGGTGCGTCAGCTGCTGATTCGCGAGCTGGAAATTCATCCACACGATGTTTACGAAATCGCCGGCATGCTAGACTATACCAGCCTGCTCAAATTCGCTGATCTCGATCTGCCGGCGCTCCGCTATCCGCCCTGGGAGCCGGTCACACCTGCACCACTTCTGACGAGTGATGCCGATGGCGAGCTGGATGTCTTTTCCGTCATACGCCAGCGCGATGTGCTGGTGCATCACCCCTACGAGTCGTTTTCCGCCAGTGTCGAGCGGTTCATCGATTCCGCGGCGCTGGACCCGCACGTGATCGCGATCAAGCAGACCCTGTATCGGGTGTCCGACGATTCGCGGGTAGCACGCGCGCTGATGCGGGCGGCCGAGGAGGGCAAGCTGGTGGCAGTGCTGGTCGAGCTGACCGCGAGCCTGGATGAGCAGCGCAACATCGATTGGGCGCGTCGCATGGAAGAGGCCGGCGTTCACGTCACCTACGGCATTGTCGGTCTCAAGACGCACACCAAGATCACGCTGGTCGTGCGCGAGGAGAGCGATTCGATGCGCACGTATTGTCACATCGGCACCGGCAATTACCACGAGCGCACGGCACGACTGTACACCGATCTGGGCCTGTTCACCTGCTCCAACGAGATCGGACAGGACCTGGTCAACCTCTTCCATTTCCTGACCGGCTTTGCCCCCGAACAGGAGTACTCGCACCTGCTGATTGCACCGCGTGACCTGCGGCGGACGCTGCTCGAGCTGGTGGACCATGAGATCGAGCGCGGCCCTGAGGGCCACATCATCCTGAAGATGAACGGCATCGATGACATCGGCATGATCCAGGCGCTGTACCGCGCTTCCCAGGCCGGCGTACGCGTCGAGTTGATCGTGCGTGGCCACTCCAGACTGCGCCCGGGCTTGCCTGGCATCAGTGATAATATTCGCTTGATCAGCATTGTCGGACGATTCCTCGAGCACGATCGCATCTGGTACTTCCATAACGGCGGCGATCCGATGATCTACCTCGGCAGTGCGGACTGGCGCCGGCGCAATCTGGATGAGCGCATCGAGGCCGTGGTGCCGATCCAGGATCCTTCGCTGCAACACCGGCTGCGTGAAATTCTGGATGCGGCGCTGGGCGATAACGTGCAGGCCTGGGAGCTGGGACCCGACGGCCGCTACACGCGGCGCTGCCCCGCTCCCGGTGAGCCCGAACACAGCTACCAGGCATTCCTGATGGAGCGTGCCAGGGAATCGATGCCGCATCGGGCCCCCGTGCGGATCCACCTGGAGACGGGTGCGTGAAGGGATTTCGCTTCGACGATGGGCCGACTGCGGCCCTGCCGGCCAAACGAGGCATTCGCCTGATCGCGTTGGAGCTGCTCGATCGTGCTGACAGTGCATTCGGCCGTGTGAGTCAACCGAGTGACCCCGCAGCCCTCCACGATTTCAGGGTTTCGCTGCGACGTCTGCGCAGTCATGTCCGCAGTTACCGGCCCTGGCTGCGTGAGAGCGTCGATCGAAAACACGAACGCCGGATCCGGCGCATCGCCCGCGCCAGCAACGACAGCCGCGATTATGAAGTGCAGCTCGATCGACTGCGCGAGATCGAGCCGGCCAACGACGTCGAAGAGCGCGCCCGCGGCAATCTGGAATCACACTTCTTCGAAGGCATGACCGAAGCTGCGCGCGAATTCCGCAGTGAAGCGCTGCACGATTATCCCGCACTTTCGCGGGAGCTTCGAATCGGCTTTGCATCGTACCGCGCGGAGCTCCGCACGGATGGCGGTCATGAGCAGCAGCTCGCCCGGGTAGCGGCACGCCTGGCCGCACGCCTGCGCGATGAGCTGCAGGACCACCTCGGTGCAGTCCTGTCGATCGAGCACCAGGATGAAGCGCACGATGCGCGCATTGCAGGGAAAAAGCTGCGCTACCTGCTCGAGCCGTTCCAGCTGGAATGTGGTCCGTGCGTAGACGCGGTCGACGCCATGAAGGACCTGCAGGATGCGCTTGGACACCTGCACGACCTGCATCTGCTCCTGGCCGCGCTCGAGGACGCCATCAGCGATGCCGATCTGCCGGACCAGAGCATGTTCGCCGCGCTGCGGGAACGGGTCAGCCAGCGGCGGTCGGAGGTGTACGACGAAGTCAAGTTCGGGTACCTGGATTCGAGCGCCGCGCTGGTGGTCGATCACGCACGGCTCGCTGAACGCGCGCTGCGGCAGGTCAAATCACACCATGAAATCGAACGCAAGTACCTGCTCAAGCGCATGCCGCGCGTCAAACACGCGCAGCAGCTCTTGATTCGACAAGGCTATTTGCCCGGCGAGGATATCCAGGAGCGCGTGCGCAGTGTGCAGGACGATGGCGGCCGGAAATACTATCGGACCTTCAAGTCGGTACAGGGTGTGCGTCGCATCGAAATCGAAGAAGAAACCACCGAGAAGATGTTCAAGCAGCTGTTCGCACTCACCAAAGGCCAGCGCATCCGCAAACGCCGTTATGTCGTACAAGAGAATGGCGCCCGCTGGGAGATCGACCGCTTCCTCGATCGAAAACTCGTCCTTGCCGAGATCGAGTTGGACTCCCCCGACGATCCGGTCGAATTGCCCCGCTGGCTGGCCGCGCTGGTCGTCCGGGAGGTCACGGACGATCCAGAGTATACCAACGCGAAGCTGGCGAAGTAGATCGGGCACGGCAAACGGCAATTCAAATTTCGGGAGAGGGGCTGAACGCGGATCGGCCGAGAACCCTTACCCTTAATTTGCAATTGAATTGCCGTTTGTCGGAGCTTGCATCAGCACGCCCGCGCGAAGCGCCTATCCGCGCCAGCGTATCCGTCGCGAAGCGGCTGGTCCGGGAGCGAAGCGACCGCCTCCGCGGGGCGCTAACGGCGCGACTCGAGTTCATCCGCAATCCAGCCACCACCATAAATCTTCCGTAGCGCCTCCGTGATTGCGCGGGAGTGCACGCTGACGGAGCGGGCGACCTCGTCGGTGAAGATGAAGCGGTTGGGCAGGGATTCGATGTTGCCATCGAAGATCAGGCCGACGACTTCCGCGTTGCGGTTGATGACCGGGCTGCCGGAGTTGCCGCCGATGATGTCGTTGGTCGAAACGAAATTGTAGGGCGTGGACAGGTCGAGCTCGTGCTTCTTCTCTTTCCAGCGTGCGGGCAGGTTGAAGGGCGGCTGGTCGTCGAATTCGGCGTTGCGCGCGTACAAACCGTAGAAGCTGGTCTTGTAGGGCGCGATCGTGCCGTTCATGGGGAAGCCTTTTGACCACGCCATCGCTGATGCGCAGCGTGAAAGTGGCATCGGGTGGCAGCGCCTTTCCATACACTGCGAATTGCGCCTGTCCGACCTTTTCCGCATTCGCCGAGATGATGCTGTTCAGCCGGGCCACCCGCTTTGATACCGTGATCGCGGACGGCTCCAGCTTGCGCACGGCTACAATGAGTGGATCCTTCGAGGCCGCAATCGCCGCATTGCCGCCCTTCATGAGCGCACTGCGCGCGTTCGGATCGCCGAGCTGCGTGGCCTTGAGCAAATCGACCGCGGCCTGCTCCGGCCTGCGGCCGGCCAGCAGCGTTACCAGCAGTGGATCCTTCGGATCCAGCTCCTGCTGCGCGGCGCGGAGCCAGGTCTCGATGTTCAGCCGCTCGAGCATGGTATCGACCGGGATCGCACCACTCAGCTGGTTCTTGAGGTTGGTCAACGCGTTACCGCGATACTGCGCCAGGCGTAATGAATCGTGCAGTGCTTCCTGTCCGGGCAGCCGCACCAGCGCACCCGCGAACTGCAGCAGCGTGCTGCCGCCGACCGGATAGTAGCGCGCCTGTTTGGCGAGTGACTTTAGCTCGGTTTCGGCCTGCTCGATCGCGGCCCAGGCGCCGCCATATTCCGCCCGCAGCCTGGCATCCGCACTCACGCGGTTGCGCAGCTCGCGCTCGAATGCGCGTTTGCGGGCCATGATCTTCTCGTCGGTCAGACCGGCGTAATAACCCGTGATCGCCTTCTGGGAATTCTCCGCACTGAACAATGCGTTCTCATACTGCCGCTTGGCCGCTTCGCTACGCTGCGTCAGCGTGCGCAGCATCTGGATGTTGCGGGCAAGTTGAGCCGGGTACTGCACGTCGCGCAGGTATTCCATCTGCGCCACCGTCAGCAGGCGGCCGGTCGAGCCGGGATTGCCGGTCACGAACACCAGCTCGCCTTCGGTTGCACCGGCCGCGCTCCAGCGCAGGAAATTCTCCGAACGATGCGCCTGCTCATTCTCGTAAACCCGCAACAGCGTCACATCGAGGTCGTAGCGGGGAAACGTGAAGTTATCCGGGTCGCCGCCGAAAAAGCTCACGGTCTCCTCCGGCGCCATCACCAATCTCACATCGCTGAAACGACGATACGTGTACAACGAGTACATTCCGCCCTGGTACATGCCCACGACCTGGCAGATGGTAGTGGGCGACTGCTGGCATTCGCGCTGGATCGCCTGCATTTCCGCGTCACGCTGCTCGACTCGCGTGGCCGCTGTGGCCGCCGTGACCTTCGCGCGGATCCGGGCGGTCACGTCCGACGTCGATTGGAGCTGATCGACGTACAGGCCCGGACACTTCTTTTCCTGCTGCTGTGATGGCGCGGTGAAGCCAACCGCCTGATAGTTCGTATCCGCCGGCGATACCGCCGTAATGCAGGCGCGCGCACAGTGATGATTGGTCATCACCAGGCCGCGGTCTGAAACGAATGAGGCCGAACAGCCTGGCAACCGTACGGAAGCCAGGCGCACGCGATCCAGCCAGCCCGCATCCGGCGTGAAGTTGTAGCGGGTCTTCCAGTAGTCGAGCGGCGGCGCTTCGAACGTCCACATCGTGCCAAACTCCGGCACATAGCCCGCCACCCGGCCGGCTGCTGGCTGCTGCCCAGTCGTTTGCTGTGCGATCGCCGGCCACGACCACAAAACCCACGCTGCCACGATCACGAATCGCGCTCTCATTGCATCACCTCTCGCCAGACGGTTTCCACTCAACCTTGCCCCCGGCTGCAAAGCGCCTGCCAGTACTGTGACAGAGACAGAGACAGAGACAAAAGCAGAGACAGAAGCAGGTACAGTGACGGCGGGCCAGAAGCAGAGACATTTACAGAAACAGAAGCAGGTACAGTGACGGCGGGCCAGAAGCAGAGACAGTTACAGAAACAGAAGCACGTACAGTGACGGCGGGTCAGAAGCAGAGACAGTTTCAGTAGCAGAAGCAGGGACCCGCCGTCACTGTCCCCCTGCTTCTGAATCCGTCTCTCTGTAACCTGTCTCTGTCTCTGATTCTGTCTCTGATTCTGCTTCTGGCCCGCCGTCACTGTACCTGCTTCTG
>JBBDWZ010000009.1:0-55094 GCA_040902615.1 Gemmatimonadota bacterium
AGTGGCCGTGCGGCCGCGGATCCTTTTGATTGGTTCGTTTCCGCCTCCAGACAGTCCGATCGTGGGGGGGATTCGCACAGCATGTGACTCTCTTCTCGCATCAACGCTCCCGGATCGGTGGGATCTCGCCTTGATCGACAGTACGATGCAATCCATTCCGAAGCCGCCTCTGTTTCGACGGATACTCGGTGCTACCCATCGTTGCGGCCTTTATTTGAAAGCGTTGTTTGGCGGAAATCCGGATGCCGTCGTCATGTTCACCGCTGGCGGGCTCGGTTTCGTGGAGAAGAGTCTCTATGCAATGCTGGCCACAATGGCTGGCGTGCCATCGCTGATGTGGATGGTAGGCGGCGAGTTCATGACCCGCAACTTAAAGTCACCCTGGTATCGCCGATTTGCCGCTCTTCTGCTGCGCTGGCCCACACTCCTCCTTTCTCCTGGCCCTACCTGGCAGCGCTTCTACGCGCAAACCTTCGGAATACCAAAGGAGCGTTGCCCGACTATCGAGAGCTGGATCGGTGATCAGACCCTTTTTGACGTGTACAGGCAACCCAGCTCCAATACGAATGCCCCCGTCTCTATCGTCTTTGTTGGCTGGATCGAGCGCGCAAAGGGAGTCTTCGAACTCATTTCTGCCGCCAGTCGCCTGGCCGTAGATCCCGCGTTGCCGAAATTCAAGATTACGCTGATTGGCGGAGGCGGCGCATTGCAGGAGGCAGCTGATCTTGTCGATACGCTGGGGTTAATGCACCTCGTGACCTTGACCGGGTGGATCAGTGACGTAGAGAAGCGCGAGACACTCACAAATGCGGATATCTTTGTCCTGCCTACGCACGCCGAAGGACTTCCACTGGCAATGCTGGAAGCGATGGTAGTTGGTTTGCCAGTTATTACGACACCCGTGGGCAGTATTCCGGATGTTGTGAGTGACGGAAACGAAGGGCTTTTGATTCCTGTTGGTGATATCGAACGTCTGGTCGGCGCTTTGGCTGACTTACTTCGCAATCCGGCCGAAAGGGAGCGGATGGGCAAAGCAGCAAAGAGCCGAGCCGCCAGTTTTTCAGTCGAAACCGCAGTAACTCAGCTCGATCGCGTCGTCAGGCGCGCCATTCATAAATCGTGAACCACCGATCACAGCAGGTCTTGGAGCACAGTCTGAACCGGCTTGCAATCCTGGGAGCAAGTGGGCATGGAAAAGTAGTAGCAGAGGCTGCGCTCCTTAGTGGCTGGAAATCGGTTGTGTTTTTCGATGATGCTTGGCCGCGTGTCTCCGGCAATGGTCCATGGGAAGTTCTGGGGACCAAACACGAGATGATTGAGCGGTTGAATCAATTCGACTGCGCAGCTGTGGCCATCGGCGACAACGCGACGCGAATCAGGGTTCATCAGGAGCTGGTCGAGGCCGGGTTCAAAATGCCAGCTATCGTGCATCCGGCTGCGATCGTCAGCGCCTACGCCGAAATCGGCGACGGCAGCGTAATTGCTGCAGGCGCAATGTTGAATCCATTTTCGCGCCTGGGTCGAAGCACCATTATCAACACGGGAGCGTCAATCGACCATGACTGTCGGATCGCCGATGGCGTTCATGTAAGTCCGGGCGCCCATTTAGGTGGAGGTGTTTCCGTGGGTTACACGACCTGGATCGGGATCGGGTCGATCGTCAAACATGGCATTTCCATCGGAGAAAAGGTCGTTGTTGGGGCTGGCTCTGTAGTGGTGAACGACATCACCGACGGTTTAACGGTTATTGGTGTACCGGCGAGGCCAGCACCATTCTAAACACAAATTTCCCGCCGTGGCCGAGCTTCTCTACAGAGGAAGCAACCGCTGTAACCCAGGTGCTTGCATCCAACCAGGTGAATTATTGGACGGGCAATGAATGTCGCGCGTTCGAACGTGAATTCGCGGATTGGGCCGGCGTAGCGCACGCAGTTGCAATGACCAATGGTACCATAGCGCTTGAAGCTGCACTGAAGGCACTTCGCATTGGGCCTGGTGACGAAGTGATCGTCACACCCCGGTCATTCTTCGCATCCGCGTCGTGTGTGGTCAGCGTGGGCGCGGTCCCGGTCTTTGCCGACGTCGACCGAGACAGCCAAAATCTGACAGCGGAAACCATCGCTCCGGTGATTACTGAACGCACCCGAGCGATCATCCTAGTGCATCTCGCTGGGATGCCGTGCGACATGGACCCGATTCTTGACTTGGCACGAAGCTGCAACCTTCTGGTGATCGAGGACTGCGCACAGGCGCAGGGTGCGACTTACAAAGGGTGCAGCGTCGGCTCGTTCGGCCAAGTCGGCGCCTGGAGTTTTTGCCAGGACAAAATCCTAACTACCGGCGGAGAAGGGGGCATGGTGACCACTCAGGATAGCGCTCTGTGGTCATTCATGTGGTCGTACAAGGATCATGGTAAGAGTTGGGATGCCGTTTACGGGCGCGAGTACCCGCTCGGGTTTCGGTGGTTACACGAAACCTTCGGTACCAACGGACGGATGCTCGAAATGCAGGCTGCGGTTGGACGCCTGCAACTCAAACGGTTGGCTGCGTGGACGGAGTCGCGCCGTAACAATGCCCAGCAAATCTGGAATGTTGCAAGCGAGCTACCAGGATTGCGGGTCCCGGCAATCCCGGATTGGGCGGGGCACGCTGCGTACAAGGCGTACGTGTTCGCGAATCCAGACGCATTGAAGAGCTCGTGGGATCGTGACCGCATCATGACGGAGATTATGGCCAGGGGAGTCCCCTGCTACACGGGAACCTGTCCTGAGATTTATTTGGAAAAGGCATTTCAAGACACCGGTTGGCGGCCTACGAAGCACTTGCCCGTTGCCAGAGAACTCGGTCAGACCAGCTTGATGTTCCTGGTACACCCGACGTTGGAGCCACAGCACATCGAGAAGACGCGGGAAATCTTGACAGCGGTCATGACGCAAGCGCAGCGATAATTCAATGGTTTGGTAACTGGGAATCAGAAAATGAGGAAGCTTTAAATGTTGTCGAGGATTGCCGCGTCGATCATGCGATTCGCTCCCGCCTACCCGACCGACGGTGACCTGGCTCTCGCCGAAGTGTTTCGACGTGCGGATTATACAAACGCGACGCCCATAGAGCAGGCCAGGATCGAGCTCGCTTCTGCCGAGTGGCGGTATGCTTATGAAGAGCAGCAGGACTCATTGACCCGTTATTTCGGGCGGGCAATTGGCGACGTCGCCGACCGACGAACTCTGGATCTGGGGTGCTTTACGGGGGGCCGGCTGGCGTTTTGGACTGAACGACACGGGTTGGGCGTTGGCACTGGCATTGACGTCGCTGTTCCGTTCGTGCGCGCGGCACAACGTTTCGCGCGTTCCAAAGACTTGCCGTTGACCTTCAACGTCGGGTTTGGTGAGTCTTTGCCTTACCGGGATGGCGCGTTCGATCTAATTATTTCGCTGGATGTGTTCGAGCACGTCCGGGAAGTCCGCGCCGTGATGGCAGAGTGTTGGCGTACGCTGTCGCCCGGTGGTTTGTTGCTTGCAAGCTTTCCACCGTATTTCCAACCGTTAGAATCGCACCTTGGAATGTGGACTAGGATTCCAGCGCTGCAGTGGGTGTTCTCCGGCCGGACCCTTTCGAAGGCGGTACAACGGATCTCGACAGAGCGGGGCGATTCCGCCCTATGGTACGCCTACGATGGCGCGCAGCCTTGGGAAAGGTCTCCTTATTTGAACGGAATAACCGTTCGGCAATTCCGAAAAATCGTCCGAGACCAAGGCTGGCGAGTTCGTGCTCAGGGTACCGACCCAATTTTTACCGACGGACGCAAAGCAAAGTTGCCGATTTTTCGCGTTCTCAGCCGCGCAATCAGCCCTTTGGCTCGCGCGCCCCTCGCCGAAGAAGCATTCCTCGGACGGATATCAGTGGTCCTGGAGCGTCGATGAGACAGAGGCGCGATCATAAACTGCTAGGCCAGTATCCCCCCTGATCCCAACTAATTTGCCTCCCTTCAAGTCGCGTCGAGTCAATCTACTTGCGATAGGCGGGTAGGACCAATGCATCCGGCAACGGAACCGGTTTTCGACATCGTTATTGCCCCGGCAGCGCTGAGTTTACGCAAACGCGTCATGGATGTTGTTGTAGCGAGTTGTGGTCTGATCCTGCTCGCACCAATCGCCCTAATAGTCATGGCATCGATTTGGATCGTAGAGGGTAGACCCACATTCTTTCGTCAACAGCGACCAGGTTTGCAAGGAAAGGCGTTTACGATCATCAAATTTCGCACGATGAGGCTACCGCGTCGTGATGGTCTCGGCGACAGTGATGCGAGCCGCCTCACGCCGCTCGGCGTTTGGCTTCGTCGGAAAAGCTTGGACGAACTTCCGACTCTGGTCAATGTGCTGAGGGGTGACATGAGCCTGGTTGGTCCGCGACCCCTGCTCACCGAATATTTGCCGCGCTATTCGACGCAGCAGCTGCGCCGGCATTCCGTTCGGCCAGGACTCACGGGACTCGCCCAGATCTCGGGCCGAAATCAAGTTGATTGGGAGCGACGTTTTCGTCTCGACGTGTGGTACGTTGACCACTGGCGTTTTCTACTCGATCTTAAGATCCTGTGGCGTACAATCGCCGTAGTTTTGCGGCAGGAAGGTATTTCTGAGTCCGGGCAAGCGACGATGACACCCTTTTCGGGACGGCGACAGGTTGATTCGGATCCGTTGGTGGACAAATGACTTATTGCGTTGAGGTCGACCAGGCACGGCGTCGCGGAATGCGCGAGTCCGCGTTACGTTGACCTTCGGACTTTAACGCGATCACGAAAAATAATAATGCTCGTAGTAATGAGTCATACGGCTACCGACGCCGACATCACGCGTGTGGTGGGCGTGATCAATGAAATGGGCTACGAGGCCCGCCCGATTCCGGGCAAGCAGCGTACGGCTATCGGCATAATCGGCAACGACGGCAAAATCGACGGCGGCCGGCTCGAAGGCTTGCCTGAGGTCCAGCAGGTGATAGCCGTCACCCAGCCTTTCAAGCAGGTCTCGCGCGAGTGGCGCCAAGAGCCAACCATCGTCGAGTTACCCAATGGCACACGTATTGGCGGGGACGAAGTCGTGTTGATGGCGGGACCATGCTCGGTAGAGTCGCGGGAACAGATCATCGGGATTGCGCATAGGTTGAAAGCGTCCGGTGCGACCGTACTGCGCGGTGGTGCCTTCAAGCCACGTACATCGCCCTACGCGTTTCAGGGGCTTGGCGTTCACGGACTCGAGCTCCTTTCGGCAGCTCGTGAGGAAACTGGCCTGGCGATAGTGACCGAAGCATTGGAGCCGGAGACCGTCGATGTCGTCGCGCAGCATGCTGACATCATTCAGATCGGCGCGCGCAATATGCAAAACTATCCCTTGCTCCGTCGTGCAGGCAGGACCGGCAAGCCCATCCTGATAAAACGGGGTTTGGCCGCGACCATCAAGGAGCTGCTGCTGAGCGCCGAGTATATCCTCGCCGAGGGTAACGAAAAGGTAATTCTGTGCGAGCGCGGTGTGCGCGGCTTCGACGACCAGACTCGCAACCTTCTCGATCTGACCTCCATACCGGTCGTCCACCAGCTTTCACACCTGCCGATTATCGCTGATCCATCGCACGGTACCGGCGTCCGATCGAAAGTGATTCCGATGGCGCGCGCAGCGATCGCAGCCGGTGCGGATGGTCTGTTGATTGAAGTTCATCCCGATCCTGATCGTGCGCTTTCCGACGGCGCGCAGAGTCTTCGTCCGGAACAGTTCGATGAACTGGTCCAGCAAGTGGCCTTGATTGCCGAAGCAATCGGGCGCCGCCTCGGTTCCCTTGCTGTCACCCGCCCGTCTGATCGACAGTAGCGTTCGACCTACGTTGGCGCACCAAGTCGAAATCGAGCCGCTCGCCATTGCCGGCTGCATGTTGCTGCGTGGCTCGGTCCATCGCGATGATCGTGGCTGCTTCTACGAAGCCTGGCGCGAAGGGAACTCCGCGGCGGCCGGAATTCCTGCGTTCGTGCAGGACAACGTCTCGCTCTCGCACCGCAACGTGATCCGCGGAATTCACGTCCAATACCCGCGGCCGCAGGGTAAGCTGATCCACGTAGTGAGCGGTCAAGTGTGGGACGTTTGTGTAGACCTGCGTCGTGGGTCACCGACGTTTCGTCAATGGCTCGGCATCATGCTCGAGGAAGCGGATGGACGCCAAATCTACCTGCCACCGGGCGTGGCCCACGGCTTCAGCGTACTGAGCAACACTGCAGCGGTCAGCTACAAGTGCACGGATTACTACGAGCCGGCCGGTGAGGTAACGATTCGCTGGAATGATCCCAGCCTGGCCATCGAATGGTCGGTGCCGGAGCCGATGTTATCCGTCAAGGACCGAAATGCGCCGTTGCTCGCCGAAATCGCGGTCGAGCGATTGCCCGTATACGGTGAGCAACGTTGAGCACGTTGCTGATTACCGGCGGCGCAGGATTCATTGGTTCAGCCCTGGTCCGTCACCTGATTGCGAACACTGAATACACCGTTGTAAACCTCGACAGCCTGACCTACGCCGGGAATCTCGAATCGTTGGGCCCGGCGCGAGACAATCCGCGCCACCAGTTCGTCTGTGCCGATGTTGCTGACGCGGCTGTCGTACGCGAGCTGTTTCAGCGCTTCGAACCGGCCGGCGTGATTCACCTGGCGGCCGAGTCTCACGTCGATCGCTCGATTGATGTACCAGCCATCTTCATTCAAACCAATGTCGTCGGCACATTCAACATGCTGCAGGAGGCCCGCAGGTATTTTCAGGGCCTCGACGGCTCCGCGGCAGACCGATTCCGATTCTTGCAGATTTCCACCGATGAAGTGTTCGGTTCGCTTGGAAAGGATGGGGAATTCGATGAGGATTCATCGTACAATCCGAGCTCGCCTTACTCGGCCAGCAAAGCGTCGGCAGATCATCTCGCCCGCGCCTGGTTTCGCAGTTACGGTTTGCCCACGATTGTCACCAACTGCTCCAACAATTATGGCCCATGCCAGTTTCCGGAAAAGCTGATTCCGCTCACCATCCTGAACGCAATTGAAGGTAAGCGGCTGCCGGTTTACGGCCGCGGTGAAAATGTGCGGGACTGGCTGTTCGTCGAAGACCATGTTCACGCGCTGCTGGCCGTGCTCGAACGAGGCCTTCCCGGTGAGACCTACCTGGTAGGCGGGGAAGCAGAAAGGCGAAACCTGGACGTCATCACCAGCATTTGCCGCATCCTCGATGATGCTCGGCCACGTCCGGACGGATCGCGTCATGAATCATTGATTCAGTTCGTCAACGATCGGCCGGGCCACGATTTCCGCTACGCAATCGACTCGCGCAAGGTGCGCGAACAGCTTGGCTGGACACCGCAGGAACGTTTCGAAACCGGACTTTCGAAAACTGTGCACTGGTATCTGGAAAACACCGAATGGTGGCAGCGCGTACAATCCGGAGCGTACCAGCGCGCTCGTCTCGGTCTCGGACAGTCGGTCGCATGAAAGGTGTGATTCTGGCCGGCGGGTCGGGCTCACGTATGCACCCGATCACCCGCGTAGTGAGCAAGCAGCTGCTGCCGGTCTACGACAAGCCGCTGATCTATTACCCGCTCACTACGCTGATGCTCGCCGGGATACGCGACATTCTCATCATTTCCACGCCGGATGAATTGCCGCGCTTCCAGACCTTGCTCGGCGACGGACATCAGTGGGGACTCGCTTTCAGTTACGCCCAGCAGGAAGTGCCCAACGGCCTTGCCCAGGCCTTTGTCATAGGCCGCGAGTTCATTGCCGATGGTCCCAGCGCACTTATCCTCGGCGACAACATTTTCTACGGGCATGGCCTGACCCAACAAGTTCAGAACGCTGCTCAGCTCACTGACGGTGCCTTGATTTTTGGGTATCGCGTGCGAGATCCGGAGCGTTACGGTGTCGTCGAGCTGGATGACCATGGCGCCATCCGCAGCATCGAGGAAAAGCCGCAACAGCCTCGCTCCAGTTACGCCGTCACCGGTCTTTATTTCTACGATGCCGACGTCATCGAGATCGCCGCTTCGCTCCAACCGTCGAAGCGGGGCGAGTACGAGATCACAGACGTCAATGCCGAGTATCTGCGGCGCGGCAAACTCGAGATCGAAATACTCGGCAGAGGCATGGCCTGGCTCGACACCGGTACGCCCGAGTCATTGCACGAGGCCGCCAGTTTCATTGAAACCATTGAAAAACGCCAAGGTCTCAAGATCGCGTGTCCCGAGGAAGTCGCGTTTCGGCTCGGTTACGTGAGTGCCGAAGCTGTCGCCGAGTTGGCGGCTCCCATGAAGAACAATGCATACGGGCGCTATTTGCTCGAGTTGGTGAATTCGGTATGAGGGGAATTGGGCTTCTTGCAACAAAGTGCTTTTGTTCGATATGCTAAAAACTATGAACCAACTTCGCTTGCTCTCACGGCTGCGCTCCACGCCTCGCTGGATCGCGCTGTTCTCCATTTTGCTTCTCGCCGTTCGCGCGGAATCCGCGCACGCGCAGGATACCACGATGCAGGCTCTTCGTCAGCGCGGCATCACCGTTTCCGCCGCGGAGATCCTGCAGCGATTGCGGGAATCGGGTTTGAGCCGCGAACAAGTCAGACAGAGGCTGCGTCAGGCCGGCTACGATCCAAACCTGGCGGACCGGTATTTTGACGAACTGGCCAAGCCAGACTCGGTGGTGGGTGGAAGAAGACTGCCTGGCCTTGCCGAGCCGCTCCCGCGCCCGGGTGGCAACCTGCTACAGGCGTTAGCTAGCATCGGTCTCATTCCACCGGGTTCACAGGCAGATTCAGTTCTCGACCGGCCAATCCGGCGGCCGGTTCGGGATTCACTGGAAAAGGCCACGCCGCAGGTGTTCGGCAAAGAACTGTTCGCGGCCACTACGACAGAATTCCAGCCCATCATGATCGGTCCGGTTGACCCTGGTTATCGGCTCGGGCCAGACGATGAGGTTCGCCTGATCGTTACCGGTGACGTAGAGACTGGTTACAACCTGACTGTGACGCGCGAAGGGTACATTGTTATTCCGGAAGTTGGCCGGGTGGATGTGGGCGGCAAAACGCTCGAAGAAGCGAAGCGTTTGATGAACACCCGGCTTGCGCGCGTCTACAGCGGAATTCAAACGGGTGCAACCAGTTTCGATTTGAGCGTGGGACGGTTGCGCCGAAACCTGGTCACGATCATCGGCGACGTTGATATCCCGGGTACCTATCCGGTTAGTGGAGGCGCGACCGTATTCAATGCGTTGTACCTCGCGGGCGGGCCGAGCGACCACGGCAGCTTCCGCAGCATCGACGTCAAGCGCGAGAATCGTGTGATCGGCCAGGTCGATCTGTACGATTACCTGCTGCGCGGCGACAAGGGCGGCGACATTCGATTGGAGCAGGGTGACATCATCTTTGTTCCGGTCGTGCTCCGACGGGTTACGGTTACCGGCAAAGTTCTGCGACCTGCGATTTTTGAACTGAAGCCGAGCGAAACGCTCAGTGACGTCCTGATGTTTGCGGGCGGCGTTGGCGCCGAAGCCGCGTTGGAGCGCATTCAGATCGATCGTATCCTGCCTGCGGGGCAGCGCAGTCCCGGTATGGATCGCACATTTGTCGATGTGCCGATCGAGTCCTTGCGCGCCGGCGCCCCCATACCGCTGCACGATGGCGATCATATCACCGTGTTCGCGATCAGCGGCGAGCGTCGCAACCGACTGACCGTCTCTGGTGACGTGCAGTACCCTGGCGTCTACGAATTCCGGCCCGGCATGACCGCACAACAACTCATACAGAACGCGCAGGGTTTACTCAGCACCGCGTACACCCCGGCTGCGCACATCGTCCGCCTCAACCGTGCTGACAGCACCACGAGCATGGTGCGCATTTCTCTGAGTGACGCGAATTCACCGAATCACGCATCGCGGGTTCAGCTTCTCGATCTGGATGAACTGGTCATTTACAGCCGCCCGCAACTGATCAACCCCGATTCGGTGCAGGTTTTCGGTCTGGTGAAGCGCGAAGGCGCGTATGCGTTTTCCGACGGCCTCAGCGTTCAGGACCTGGTGCTTCAGGCTGGCGGTTTTCGGGAAGGCGCGTTGACGACGCAGGCCGAAGTTGCACGGCGCCGGACCAATGTCACTGTGCGCGGTGATACGCTGGCCGATGTATTTCGAGTGCCGCTTGGCCTCGCCATCGGGGATTCGCTCGGGCGGTCGGTTCAGGAATTCGAACTCGAGCCCGGCGACCAGGTTTTCATTCGCCGTTTGCCCGGGTACTTGCCGCTTCAAACCATCGAGGTTCTTGGCGAAGTCGTTTACCCGGGCAGCTACACGGTCGAAGCCGACGATGAACGAATCAGCCACTTGATCCGTCGTGCGGGTGGACTCAGCGCCCAAGCCTATGCCCGAGGCTTGCAGCTGATTCGAAATGGCAAGCAGGTCGGAGTCAACCTGCCGGCCGCACTCGAGAGGCCGGGTGGACCGAATGACTTGATTGTTCGTCCTGGAGACCGGCTGACCATACCATTCTATGACCCGCTGGTTCTGGTAACCGGCGCGGTGGCATTCGAGTCGCTCGTGCGATTTGAACCTGGGTTAGGCGTTGAAGAGTATCTACGGCGCGCGGGTGGCACGCTGCCCGAAGCGGATCGCGATCGGATCTCCGTCAGGGCACCGAACGGCGAGCTGAGAACAACGCGATCAATGTTGTCCTTCACCCGGTATCCCAGGTTGAACCGGGAAGTGTGATCAACGTACCCACGGAGCAGGAAGGCAGGGGTGCGAATTGGGATGAGATACTTACGCGCTCTTTGTCACTGGTGAGTACGTTGGCTACGTTGATCCTGGCAGCGCGGGCACTTCAATAACCTGGGCCTGTTAATGCGCGAGCGGGTGCTGTGATCGAGAACACCGATAGAAACCTGCGATTCCGGTCGCTCCTGTGGGTGGCCGGACTCTGCGCCTGCACAGGGCAGCAAGTGGCGACACCGACTCTGTCGGCGCCCAGTGCTCCACGACCAGACGTGCTTTGGAACGAACCCACCTGGCCATATCGCGTCGGCCCGGCGCTTCTTGCGGCGGTAAGCACTGACTCGACTCGAATCAGCACGGACCTCGCCACTAAGGCCGCCGCCCTCGGCTGTCACGCCGTAGTGTCGGTCGTAATCCCTCCCGCGTCCAACACCGATGCCCGGCCCTGGGGGTTCTGCGCCTATCGCGTCGGCCAGGTAAAACCTGCGCCAGGGGTTCCGGATCGAGATGCCGATCGTTATCGTTAGGTGCCCCAGGAACCACAGGCCGCAAGCTCACGAAACGCGTCAGGGCCCCGCAGGCAGCAGCGCTAAGTGACGTGAACGGCGCTATGGCATTCCTGGGGCAACTTTTTCATACCCGCATTTCGGTTTGTCTGTCGCCCTCCATGACGTTCGGCACGGTTTCACCTCTCAAGTACGCAACCGCCTCTTTCAGCACAGCATCGTCCATTCATCATCCTGGCTCAAAACAAGGGCTTCCATCGTGACTGTCGGCGCGGAACAGAAACAGCATTCCGTTTCGGCCATCCCGGTCCCGTTGCTGGATTTGAAAGCGCAATACGCCACCATACGCGACGATGTACGGCTGGCCATTGAACGCGTCATCGAAGCGCAGGCGTTCGTTTTAGGTCCGGAAGTAACCTCCCTCGAAAAAGAACTGGCCGAGTTCCTGGGGATCCGCCATTGCGTTGGCGTTTCGTCGGGCACGGATGCGCTGCTGGTTGCGTTGATGGCATTGAACGTCGGCCCCGGTGATGAGGTCGTCACCACTCCGTATTCCTTCTTCGCCACCGCGGGCGTAATCGCTCGCCTCAATGCGCGTCCGGTATTCGTCGATATTGAACCTGATACGTTCAATCTGAATGAGAATGCCGCCTGCGCGGCGTTGACCGAGCGCACTCGCGCGGCAATGCCGGTGCATCTATTTGGCCGCGTGGCCGAGTTGGCTGCGCTCAAAACCGCGGCCGGAGCTCGCGGAATTCCCATTGTTGAAGACGCGGCGCAGGCGCTGGGCGCGGTGAACCCTGCGGGGCAGCAGGCCGGATCGATCGGGGCGGTCGGCTGCTTTTCGTTTTATCCGAGCAAGAATCTCGGAGCGTTCGGTGATGCCGGCCTGGTTTCGTGCAACGATGATGGATTGGCCGAGCGCCTGCGCATTCTGCGCGTGCACGGCGGGCATGCCCGGTATTATCACGATGTGGTCGGCGGCAATTTCCGCATCGACGCGATCCAGGCGGCCGTATTGCGAGTGAAACTGCCGCATCTGCCTGCCTGGACCGCCGGCAGAAGGCGGAATGCCGACCGCTATCGTCAGCTGTTTGCGGCTGCCGGACTGGATGAGATCGTGCGCCTGCCGGCGGACGCACCGGGTCACATTTACAACCAGTTCGTAGTGCGCGTACCCGACCGCGATCAGGTGCAGCTGCACCTGAAGGGCCATGGCATAGGCACCGACGTCTACTATCCGCTTCCCCTCCATCTGCAGGAATGTTTTCACCACCTGGGGTATAAGGCCGGCGATTTTCCTGAATCGGAGCGTGCAGCGGCCGAATCACTAGCTCTGCCGATTTATCCGGAGTTGACCGAGGGGCAGCAGGAGTGGGTGGTCGAATGCATTCGGCGGTTCTACGATCGATCCCGCGCCAGCTGACGCGTTTTGAAGTCTATCGATTCAGAATGTTTTCTTAATGCAAATCGTACGCAAAAGTCGGTACGCCAAGCTTGCGATGAGATGGCCTCACGCAGTACTCTACCGCATGCGGCGTAACGCCCTCGCAGTACCTCCACACGGCTCCTGATGTCATCCACGCGCACCGCGCTTGCGCGGCTCTATCGTCCCCGCCGTTTCGCCGAGATGGCGACCCAGGAACACGTTTCGGAAACACTAAAATCCGCGGTAGCCAATCAGCGTGTTGCCCACGCTTATCTGTTTACCGGTCCGCGTGGCGTAGGGAAGACGACCGCTGCACGCGTGCTGGCGATGGCGTTGAACTGTCCGAATCGCATTGCGGATGGCGAGCCCTGCGGCGCCTGCGAATCCTGCGAGAAAATCTGGTCGGGAAAGACCTCACTGGACGTGGTCGAAATCGATGCGGCCAGCAATCGAGGCGTGGATGACGCGCGCGATCTTCGGGAACGCGCGATGTACGCGCCAACGGACGAGAAGCGCTACAAGGTCTACATCGTGGACGAAGCGCACATGCTCACGCGCGAGGCCTGGAACGCACTCCTCAAGATCCTCGAGGAGCCGCCGCCGCGCGTGATTTTTGTGTTTGCCACAACCGAGCCGCAGAAGATTCAGCAGTCCGCCGCGCCGATCATGTCGCGCGTGCAGCGGTTTGATTTTCGGCGGATCAGTGTGCAGGACATCGTGACCCGCTTGCAGGAAGTATTGGCGGCGGAGCAGGTCGAAGCAGAGCCGGATGCCCTGACCCGGATTGCGCGGCGCGCCGAAGGCGGAATGCGTGATGCTCTGTCCCTGCTCGACCAGGTGCTGTCATTCACCGGCGGTCGCGTGTTGGGCGAGGATGTCGGCCGCGTGCTGGGTTTGGCCGGCGATGAGCTGTATCTCGACCTCTTCGAGATTCTGGCCGAGCGCAGACCTGCCGACGTTTTTCGATTCGTTCAGCGTGTGCTGGATGAAGGCTACGATCTCAGTGAGTTCTATCGCGGCCTGGCTGACGCAATCCGCGCGGTCATGCTGGTGAAGCTCGAGGGAGAGCGTGCCGCCGATCTGCGTGAGGACCTGCGGCCCCGTTACCTGGCCGCGGCAGATGCTTTCGCGATCGGTGATCTCCTCCGCATGCTGGCGCAGGTCGCCGAAATGGACACGGAGGGGCGTCTCCGGAAAGCAACGAATCCTCGCCTGCTGCTGGAGGCACTGCTATTACGGTTCGCGTATTTGGACCGCAGCCTGGAGCTGGAAGAGCTGATGCGCGTCGCGGGCGGGTCGCTGGCTGGCGGCGCGGCCCCGTCTGCACCCGGCGGGCCCCGCTCGAATCGCGCCGAGCCGGCCCCGCGCACGCCGGTGCGGGAGAGTATGCCGGTCCCCCGCAGCCAGCCCGATCCGAGTGCAGCGCCCTCACGTCCGCTTTCAGTTCAGCAAGCCTTGCAGTCCGCGCTGCAGACACGCACTGCACAAGTACCCAACGGACTGGCCATTTTTTTGCGCGTCGCCAGCGCCACGGAGCCGCAGCCCGGCCAGGTCGTGCTCGAAATGCCGGCCGGTCCCGGCCTGGAGCGGCTCCGCTCGGAGCCTGCCACGCGCCGGGCCCTCGAGGTAGCGCTGTCCGACCAGCTCGGAAGGCCGATCGCGCTCGAGCCGCGAGCGGCGCCGGTCGCTGCCGCAAGTCCGCCCGAACCCGTTCAGAGGTTGACCGTGGAGCGCGTGAAGGCGGAACAGCTGAGCCGCCTCACGGCCGAGGAGCCGACGCTCAAAAAGGCGGCGGAGGAATGGAATCTTGAACTGCTGGAATAAAATCGGCACTAGCGGCGGCTATGCCCAGTGACTACTCTCGTCACCGCGTCGCATATTTCCAGGCATACGCTGCGATCGAGAGCCGCCGCAACAAAAATGGGGGGGGATGGGTTTTGAGGAGTGGACTGACGTTTGCAAGCGGTGAAAGTTGGTCGTTTCGTACCTGCGATAAGCGAACATGCTGAATCGGTGGAAGAGTCTGGTCAGAGAGGCGGAGCGTCAGCTGGCGAGGGCTGAAGCGGCACGTGCGGCGAATCGGCCCGTGTGGGCATGGTTTGCTGCCCACCATTCCGCAGAGCTGGCAATCAAGGCACTGAGACTCCGTCATGCGCGTAACGGCCGCGAGCGAATGGTGACGCGTCTGCTGCTGGACCTGCCCGACGACGTGGTCGTGCCCGAATCGCTGCTCGAAAAGGCGCATATCTTCGACAGCCACTACATGCCGATTCAACTCGAAGGCATCGAGCCGCTGGACCAGCCTCGCAAGAACGGCATCGCTACCGATCACGCCGTCGTCACTGCGCGTGAAATCCTGGATTTCGTAAAACACGAATTGGCAGGCCCGTCCAACGGGAATGGAACGTCGTAGAGCGATGTAACAGGTTGTTTGCGTTCCGTTCCTGAGCTCAGAGTGCCACGCCAGCTCCGCCGCTGATTCTTATTCCCCCCATTCCCCATTCCCCATTCCCCATTCCGCATTCCATATTCCCAATTCCATATTCCCAACTCCATATTCCCAATTCCCAATTCCCAAACCTGACTGACCACGAGCGTTGAGCCGGGAACTGGTCGGTGCCGCAGTTACGTGCCGCAGTCGAGTGCCGCAGTAAACACCTATCCCTGTCCCTCCTCATCCCCTCGAACCCTTCCCCTCGCCCTTTGCGTGATTGCCCGAGCGATCAACCGCGGTAGCGCCCGAATCACCGTCCCCAACGACATACCTGCAGGCTCGGCGTTACGCGTTTGATCGTAGAGCGCGGGGTGTACGAGCCGAAGTGGGATTCCGTCCGCCCTGGCGCGCAGTTCCTGTATTTGTGGGCGCGGATCCAATGGATTGGTCGCGACATAAAGCAGCGTGTTCTGCCGATACCACCACTTCACGCGCTCATCGTTCCAGATCCGTTTACGAATGACATCCACCGCCTCATAGCCGCGCGCGCGAAACTCGCCTGCCCAGTAATCCGGCCACTGCTCGTTGAGATGACTGGTGCCTCCCTGGCCCGGAATTGCGGCGGAAAACAGCACGACATCGCTCAGCTGGGTGAGCGCGCTCACAAAGTGCGATGCATGTGCCGGCGGCAGATGTTCGGCGACTTCGAGCGATACGGCCAGATCGAATCGGCGGGTGGTCGGCAGCGGCTCGGTGAGGTTGGCTGCCGCAAATGCGGACCGGGGGATTGCGAGGTCCTCGGGCTTTACCCACTCGCCATCGTATCCCTGGATGTCCAGGATGCCATGCTCGGCGAAAACCGATAGCCACACTCCGGTGCCGCAGCCGACATCGACCACACTCGCGGGCTGTACCAGCTCGCATGCGATCGGAACAACCGCTTCCGCCGATGCACGCGCTCCGCTGGCCTGCGCCGCGTAGAAGTCCGGAGTGTAAGCGCCTTCCACGCTCAGCCCGCCGCCAGCCGTTTCAACCACCGAAGCGCTCGCCATAACGGAGCCGGTGTCAGGTTCCTGAAATAGGAACGCACTCGCCGCCGGCGTTCGACCCGGACATGCTCGTCATACAATGTTTTGAGATGCGGATCGGAGCGGGGAGTGGTTGGATCCAGGAAGAGCGCGAAGAGACTGCCCTCCAACCTCATCCCGACATAAGGCCGACGGCGCGCGCCGAGCGCAGCGCGAATTTCGTCCACCGCCGGTGCGATGATACCGTAATCGTGAAACAGTACAGTAGCGGCGTCCGTCATCATGCGACTGCACGCGGCGAAGTCCGACAGTACTGCGTGTCGCGTATGCTCGCCGTCGATGAAAACGAGGTTGGCCGCCGGTGAAACCATCCGGGCATCGACGGCCGAAGCATCTGCGTCGAAGCACGTGATCTTGGCGACCTGGCCGGGATCCACGCCGCGCAGCAGCTCGAGCATCCGTGCAGTCGAGTTGTTCTCGTAGGTATAGACGTATCCTTCGGCGCGATCATCAGGCTGCTGCCGCGGTCTCGGATCGATCGAAAAAATCCGGGTGCAGCGCGGGTCCAGCAGGTGCGGCTGGATGGAGCCGCCCAGGTGTGAGCCGATCTCGAGATACGTGTAAGAACCGTGGCGCGTGGCCGTCGCTCGCTGCACCGCGAGCAGGGAGCGGCGCTCTTCATCGGTGGTTTGGGTCTCAATGCCGCTGAACAACGCCGCATCGAGCGCCTGCACCCGCTGCACCAATGAGCTCATTCGGTGCGGCGATGGTATGGACGATTGCGACGGTTCATTTGGCGTAGCGCGCTTCCACCATCGTGCAGCGATCCTGGATGACCTTGATGCCTGCGGCGGCCAATTGTGCGGCCGCCTCTTCATGGCGGATGCCGAGCTGAAACCAGGCAAAGGCTGGCTTCTTCGCGATGATATCGGTTACGTGCGGCGGGATGTCGTTCGGCCGCCGAAATACCACGACCATGTCGATGGGATCGGGAATATCGGCCACTTTGCGATAAACCGGCTGCCCGAGAATCTCCTTCACGTCGGGATAGTAGACTGGGACCGGCAAGATCTCCCAGCCCATTCGTTGCAGCGCCGCCGGGACGTAATGAGCTGGTTGCGCTGCGTGGTCCTCGGGTTTGATGCCGAGGATGGCCAGACGCTTACTGGCTTTTAGCGCGCCGCGGGCTTCATTCACGTCCTCGATCAGGTTCTCGTGCCGGCTGGGCATGATCGCTCCGGATTCCATGGGTAGCAAATCTCAACCAACTGCCAATACAGGCCCACCCTGCTATTCGATTGCCCCGTTCCCGGCCGCACCATTAGCCGATGGCACAATCGCATGAACTTGGCAGGCGTTCAGAAACCATCGCTGCAGAGTACTTGAAACAGCGTGGCTATGCGATTCTCGAACGAAACTATCGGGTCGGCCACAAGGAAATCGATCTGATTGCACGCCGCCAAACTTTGATCGCATTCGTCGAGGTCAAGGCCAGGGCCGGTGCCGGCTACGGTCATCCGCTGGAAGCCATCACCTGGGCCAAGCGGCGCGAGGTCGCTTACGTCGCCCGGGTCTGGATTGCAGCCAACGGCCAGAGCGAAATGACCTATCGCTTTGATGCCATCGCTATCGTCTGGAGCGGAAACCTGCCGCTTATCGAGCACGTACCGAATGCCTGGAGCCTGTGATGGCCGCCGCAAGGGGATGCCACCCCACCGCCAACCTCGGTAGCCACGCGGAGATTGGAGCCTGGGCGGTCCGGACGGGTATAGGTTTGGGAAGTTGTTGGGGACAAATGGGCTAACCTATTGTGACAGCGCGGCGTGGGGCATTGGCCGTATCCTTGCGGCTCCACTGACAGCGTCTAAGTTACCGACACGAGACAGCGGAAGTATTGATACATGAGCAACTTTCAGCAGCTTTTCCAGCTGGGCCAGCAGGTTCAGGCCCGATTGACCCAGTTACAGACGGAGCTGGGTAATCGAACCGTTACGTGTTCGAGCGGCGGTGGGATGGTCACCGTCACGGTAGATGGTCGCGGCAAGATCCGCGAGGTGAAAATCGATCGCAGCGTGGTCGATCCGGAAGACGTGGAAATGCTCGAGGACCTGGTGCTGGCGGCATTGAACGAAGCGCAGCAGCGGGCCCAGACGCTGTACGAAGAAGAAATGAAAAAGCTGGCAGGCGGGTTGCCCCCACTGCCATTCAACCTTTAACGGACCGGCGCGGCGGGGCAGGGAAGACACTGAGGGAGGTCAACTCTGCCTCTCCGCGCCGACCGTGATGATCAGAGCAAGTTCACCCTCCATCGGCTTGAAGCCTGAATATCCAAGAATCCAATTGAGCGCGATCGACGACCTGACGAGCGAATTTGCGC
This sequence comes from Gemmatimonadota bacterium, assembly GCA_040902615.1. GTDB lineage: Bacteria > Gemmatimonadota > Gemmatimonadetes > Longimicrobiales > RSA9 > JBBDWZ01. The sequence goes on from JBBDWZ010000009.1 coordinate 18,547, forward strand.
GGCTTCCAGGCATCGGTCGAAAGACCGCGCTACGCTTGACCTACTACCTGCTGAAGCGGCCGCCTGAGGAGATTCAGCGCCTGGCCCGGGCGCTCGAAGGTGTGGCCGAGCGGGTGCACGCCTGCTCCTGCTGCGGCAATCTCACGGAAGACGACCCCTGCACATTCTGCCTCAATCCGCGCCGTGATGCATCGCTGATCTGCGTCGTTGAGGAGGCCTCCGACATTGGCGCCATTGAGCGAAGTGGCGAGTACCATGGTCTCTACCATGTCCTGGGCGGTCGGCTCTCACCGCTCGAAGGCATTGGCCCGAACGAGCTCAATCTGAGCACGCTGCTTCGCCGGGTTCAGGCCAATGGAGACTCGACTGCAGTAGAGGAAGTCATCATCGCGACCAATCCGAGCGTGGAAGGTGAAGCGACGGCCACGTTTCTGCAGAAGCAGCTGCAGCCACTGGGCGTGCGCGTGACGCGTTTGGCACGAGGGATTCCGGTTGGCGGCGATCTCGAATACGTCGATGGGGTGACCCTGGCACAAGCATTGTCGGGGCGACGTGACATGGGGCATTCCTGATGCGGGACCGGACCTTGAAGACGATCGGTATTGTGCTGCTCGCAGTCGGTTTGGCTGCGGCGCTGGGAACGTTCGTCGTTCGCGGCCAGATGTCCAGGCACCGTCGCAACCTTTTCAGCAAGCATGCGCTGCGGCGCTTTGCTGCGCTGGGTTACATTGCCGGCCTGGGCGCTACCGTAGAGCTGGTCCAACTGCTGCGCGATTTCGTGGGCTGGGAACCGCATCGGCTACTGCGTAACCGGGCGGGCACTATCCTGGAGCGCATGGAGCAACAGCTCGATGCGCGCGGGGAAGTCGCCGGATGAGTGCGCGTGAAGGCATTACGTCCTTCAGCATACAGGACGTCCAGCAGCTGGATGAACTCCTGTCGGGGTTTCTGGGTGAGACGCGTGCGCAGTGTGCGGTGCTGGTGGATCGGTCTGGCCGCCTGCTCACCTGCTCCGGCGACACTGCTGGAATGGACCGCATTGCCTTCGCGTCGCTGGTCGCCGGCGATTTTTCCGCCAGTGGTCAGCTTGCTTCGTTGCTCGGTGAAGAGGAGTTTTCCTCGCTCTATCACCAGGGCGAAGGTCAGTCGATGTACCTGGCCGACATTGGCGGCTGGGCGATTCTGGCCGCCCTGTTCGACGGCCGGACTACACTTGGAATGGTGCGATTGAAGAGCAAGGCTGTTGTACCCAGGTTTGCCACACTGTTCGCTGGTTTCGCGTCTCGCGCTCCGGTTCCGCCGTTGGGTGCGTTGCAGGCCGAGTGGGCTGAGGAAGTGGGCAATGAGATCGACCGCCTGTTTGCCGATTAGGGGAGGTGGCCGATGTCGATGATCAATTACGCCAGCCGCGAGATCAATTGTAAACTCGTCTATTACGGTCCCGGCCTGGGCGGCAAGACTACGAATCTCGAATACGTGTACAGCAAGGTCGCTCCCGACACTCGCGGCAAACTGATTTCGCTGGCGACCGAGCAGGAACGCACCTTGTTCTTCGATTTCCTGCCGGTGGACCTCGGCAGCATTCGCGGCTTCAAGACCCGATTCCATTTGTACACCGTGCCCGGGCAGGTTTACTACAACGCCAGCCGGCGCCTCATCCTGAAAGGAGTCGACGGCATTGTGTTCGTGGCCGACTCACAGGCTGAACGTATGGACGCCAACATCGCTGCCATGCAGAACCTGTATGAGAACCTGTCCGATTACGGCTACGACCCGGCCCAGATCCCGATCGTGTTGCAGTGGAACAAGCGCGACCTGCCCACCGCGGTGACACCGGAAGAAATGCGGGCCAACCTCAATCCCGACAATCTGCAGGAGTTCGAGGCCGTGGCGGTATCCGGCGAAGGGGTGTTCGATACACTTCGCGCCGTCAGCAAGCTGGTGCTGAAGACGCTGAGCTGAAATGGTGCTTCGCCGCAGCACGCTCCCCAACATCATCACCGTCGGCCGGATCGTAATGGCGCCCGCCGTCATGTATTTGATGTTCATTCCCACCTTCACTGCGCGCATTCTCAGCTGGCTCCTGTTCCTGATCGCCGCGTTCTCCGATCTCTGGGACGGTTATCTCGCCCGCAAGCATGGCTGGATCTCGAACTTTGGCAAGCTGGTCGATCCGATCGCTGATAAGCTGCTGCTCGCCTGCACCTTCGTACCGTTTTATTTGATCTCGCACCGACCGGGTGCCCAGAACGAGCTCCCGCTCATCGGCCAGTTGCCGATGTGGGTCGTGCTCATCGTATTTGGCCGCGAAATTTTCATCACGGCGGTCCGCTCGTTCGCGGCCAACCGCGGCCTGGTCATACCGGCCGCACGCGCAGGCAAACAAAAGGCGGTGTTCCAGAATATCTTCGCCGGCGTAACCATCTTCTGGTACGCGCTGCAGAGCGCGGCAATCAATCACGGCTGGAGCGGCGAGCTCTGGGCCAATTGGCAGATCCTGCACGGCTGGTTGTTCCTGACATCGCTCGCGCTGGCGGTGTTGCTTACGGTGTATTCGATGGTCGTATACCTGATTGCCTGGCGTAAGCTCGCGCACAGTGTGCCATGAGCACGCGCGACGCCGTCGAGGTGATCACCATCGGCGATGAACTGCTGCTCGGTCACACGATCGATACCAACGCCGCATTCATCAGCCGTGAGCTTGCCCAGCACGGCTTTCGCGTCCAGGTCCGCACCACCGTAGGCGATGACCCGCACGCGATTCGGCAAGCAGTTGCTTCCGCACTCGAGCGTGCCAATACTGTCATCTGCACCGGCGGGCTGGGTCCGACCCAGGACGATTTCACCAAGAGCGTAGTTGCGGAGTTGTTCGGAACGGAACTGGAGATCCACGCGGATCTGCTCGAGCAATTGCGCGAGCGCTTCCGCCGTCGCGGCATCCAGATGGCCGAGCGCAACCTCTGTCAGGCGGAGGTGCCCACGGGTGCGCTGGTCCTGCCGAATCCACGCGGAACCGCACCGGGTCTGGTCTTGAGCACTACGGATGAACGCTGCTGCATTCTGCTGCCGGGCGTACCACAGGAAATGCGAGGATTGATCGTCGAGCAGGTACTGCCGTTCCTGCTGCGCCGTTCGGCGGACCGTACGCGTCATGCGATCCATTACCGTACAGTTCGCACGACCGGCATAGCGGAATCCGCCGTGGCTGAAAAGGTCAGCGCTTTGCTACCAAGCCTGGTGCCGCTGACGCTCGCGTTTCTGCCTGGCTATGCCGGTACCGACCTGCGCATTACGAGCTGGGGCGAGCTGGATCCCGCGGCATGCGATGCTGCGATGGCAGCGGCCGCGCGCAACCTGCAGGAGTTGCTCGGTAGTTTCATATACGGGAGCAATGACGAAGACCTTGCAGCCGTAGTCGGTAGCCAGCTGCGCGCGAGTCGGCTCAGCGTCGCGGTGGCCGAGAGTTGCACGGGTGGGTTGCTGGGCAAACGGATCACCGAGGTCGCGGGCTCCTCCGATTATTTTCTTGGCGGCGTTATTACGTATTCGGACCAGCTCAAGCAGGACCTGCTCGGCGTAGCCGCGAAAACCTTGCGGCAGCACGGAGCAGTCAGCGAAGAGGTGGTGCGGGAGATGGCGCTCGGCGTCAGGAATCGCACGCGCGCAGATACTGCAATCGCCATCACCGGCATTGCCGGACCGGGTGGCGGCAGCGCGGAAAAACCGGTCGGAACGGTTTGGGTTGCCTGTGCCGTACATGACAACCTGCAAACGCGTCGGTTCGTGTTGCCGGGTGACCGTGAAGAGATCCGGGAACGAGCCGCGCAGGCCGCGCTCGCGCTGCTCTGGAGAACTCTGTCGAGCGCAGACGCCCTCGCAGAGACGGCTTCAGCGGCTGTAGTCCGATGAATAGCTCCGATGGGTACTTCGAGGGGGTAGGTGGGCTGCGCTTGTATTACCGCGCCTGGGAGTTGCCTCGGGCTCGTGCCGCAATCGCCGTCGTACACGGATTGGGGGAGCACAGTGGACGCTACGAGTCTATTGCCGATCGACTCGGGGCCTACGGCTTCTCGACCTTCGCGATGGATCTGCGTGGACACGGTCTGTCCGAGGGACGTCGTGGACATATCACGCGCTTCGAGGTTTTTCTGCAGGACGTCGACCGGTTCCGGCGCGAGCTGCACGGACTGGTCGATGTCGGTACGCCGCTCTTTCTTCTCGGCCATTCGATGGGCGGACTCATCGCGCTTCGGTACCTCGAGGAATTCGACACGCCCTTCCGCGGCGGCATCGTCGTTTCCCCGTGGCTCGCTACCGCCATGCCCGTGCCACGCTGGAAAGTCACCATGGCCGGCGTCATGAACCGCGTATTGCCCTCGCTGCCGTTCGGATCCGGTATCGACCCGGCCTTTCTGAGTCGCGATCCCGCCGTAGTGCATGCTTTCCAGGACGATCCGCTCGTTCACACGCGCATTACACCGAGGCTGTTCGCCGAGTCTTCCATGGCGATGCGTCTGGCCTTTCAACGCAGCGAGCGCATCCGCGTGCCACTGCTCTTCCTCCTCGCGGGCGATGACCGAATTGTATCCACGGCCCAGAGTCAGACCTTTGCAAAATCGCTCGCGGCCAAGAACGTGGTCATTCACGTTTACGCCGACTCGTTCCACGAAGTCTTGAGTGAGCCCAATCGTGCCGAGCCGCTGCATGACTTGCGCGACTGGATCGGTGGGCGTCTGGGCGCCCGCGCGACGCGCTGACGACGCGCTGCACTGCCTAAACGGCAGAGGAATACGGCCCTTTGATTGCGGGAAACCGACCTACGCGTACCATGAGAAATGGCGGAGAAGTGAACGACGACCTGATGGACACAGAGACAGACGCGCCCCAGTCTGCTGGCGTGGAAGCCGACGTCGACGGCGCCGTAGTGAGCGACGAGTTGGTCGCGCTACAGTCCGCGTTGAATGACGTTTCCCAACAGTACATGCGATTGGCGGCTGATTTCGACAACTATCGGAAGCGCGTGGAGCGTGATCGTTCCGAACAGGTAGCGCGTGGACAGTCGGGTTTGATTCAACGGTTACTCGATGTACTGGATGACCTCGAGCGGGTAGCGCATCATGCGGATCCGAACCTGTCCGCGCAGGTGTTGGCGCAGGGGGTCGAGTTGGTCGAACGCAAGTTCAAGCAGGTACTGGAATCGGCGGGTTTGGAGGCCGTGCCCGCGGATGGCGCACGGTTCGATCCGCAAACCATGGAGGCAGTGGCCAGTGTGCCGGCGGAGACACCAGAAGAAGACGACACCGTGAATGACGTGTTCCAGAAGGGATATCGCTTCAGCGGAGTCCTGGTACGGCCCGCCCGTGTCCGCGTCAGGAAGTACGAGTAGCGGATGCCACCAGCCACCAAGGATTACTACCAGCTGCTCGGCGTCCCCGAGACTGCGAGTGCCGAGGACATCAAGAAAGCCTACCGCAAGCTGGCCAAACAGTATCATCCGGACGCCAATCAGAACGATCCGAAAGCGGCCGACAAGTTCAAGGAAATCGGAGAGGCGTACGCCGTATTGTCCGATACCGAAAAACGGCAGCATTACGACCAGGTGCGGAAGAATCCGTTTGCCGGATTTGGCGGCTTTGGCCGCGGTGCCGGCGCATCGTCAGGTGCTGCCGGCGGGATGGGTCAGCAGCAGGGCTTTTCCTTCGAGGACATCAGCGATCTGGGTGGCATCAGCGACCTGTTCGGCTCGCTGTTCGATCGAGGTGGGCGTCGCAAGCGATCAACGGCTGAAGCTGGACGCCGCACGCGCGGGCACGACATCGAGTACCTGGTCGAAATCCCGTTCACCACGGCAGCACGTGGCGGGAAGATCACCATTACGGTGCCGGTCACCGAGGAGTGCGCAACCTGTGGTGGCTCCGGCAACGCTCCCGGTACCAAGCCAAAGACCTGCACGGAATGCAATGGCACGGGCACCATCACATTCGGGCAGGGCGGTTTTGCCGTGAGCCGTCCGTGTCCTGCCTGTCTCGGCCGGGGACAGGTCCCGACCGACCCATGCAAGACCTGCAATGGCACCGGCCAGGTCCGCGAGCAGCGTCAAATCGCGCTGAACGTACCTGCCGGTGTGGACACCGGCTCGAAGCTGCGCCTGTCCAGCCAGGGTGAGCGCGCGCCTGGTGGCGGTACTCCCGGCGATTTGATTCTTACGTTCAAAGTCATGCCGCACCATTTCTTCAAGCGCGATGGCCTCGACATCCACGTCAACGTGCCGATCAATGTCGCGCAGGCGACGCTCGGCTCGAAGATCCGCGTGCGCACGGTCGACGACAAAAAGGTCGCGTTGAAAATTCCGCCGGGCACGCAATCCGGTACCCGCTTCCGTATTTCAGGGCAGGGCATCGAGAAGGGCGGCCATCGCGGCGACCAGTACGTGCAGGTGAAGATCGAAGTGCCGGATCAACTCACGCCGGAGCAGGAGCAGAAGGCGCGTGAATTTGCGGAAACCGCCGGCTTGAAGTTCTAGGGAAACCCTGATCAAGTCTCAGAGAGTGGACTGCCGGGGAATGCGCTGCGCCGACGCCAGACGGATTAACGGACGAGCACGACCACGACCACGAGTACGATTTACGATTACGGGCTTCCAGACATTGCGCTGCTGATCATGCGCAGCCGCGATGCCAGGAGCCCGTAATCGTAATCGTAGTCGTGGTCGTGGTCGTGCTCGTCCGTTAAGTCCGTTTAGTGGTCCCTGTGCGCTCCGTGGTGAAATGAAGTCTTAACGAGGAACGACGATGGCAAGGACGTTTGTAGATCGGGACTTGCTGACCTGGGAAGTGTTTCCCTCCGCTGGAGACTACGGCTTCTCGAGCAACCCGCACCTGGTTTTCAATTGTCTCAGCGACCGGATGGCTCGCCCTCGTTATGTCGAGCTGGACGGTCATGAAGCGGGAGCCGAGACCATGATTACCGAAGCGTCGGATGCGATGCTTCTGGACCTGCTCGGTTCATCGAAAGTTGTCGATTAGCGGATCCGGCCGCCGCCCGCCACGACCGCACCGCGATACACCACGCCCGACTGTCCGGGCGTCACCGCACGCTGCGGTGATTCCAGTCGCAGATCCAATGCCGCATCGGAAATCCCGGTCACCGTCGCCGGCACGGCCGGTGAGCGGTAACGCAGCTGCACGGACACCACGTCGCCGATGACCGGCCTTTGACCCAGCCAGTTCAAGTCACCCAGCGTGACCTCGTTCCGATACAACTCAGCCTCTGATCCAACCACGACCTCGTTACTGGCCGGCCGCACACCAATGACATAGAGGGGCTGGCCGAATCCGCCGCCCAGTCCCTTGCGTTGCCCAACCGTATAGCGTGCGTAACCGGCATGCTGTCCGATTACGTCGCCTGTGCTGGTCACGAGCGATCCCGCATTCAGCGCCTGGTGCTCGGCACCGACCCGCTTGCTCAGGAAGTCACCGTAATCACCGGTCGGCACAAAACAGATCTCCTGTGATTCCGGCTTCTCGGCGGTGACCAGCCCGAGCGCACGCGCGCGCTCACGCACTTCGTTCTTGGTCAGCTCGCCCACCGGGAAACGGAGATAGGGCAGGACTTCACCCGGCACGCCCCACAGGAAGTAGCTCTGATCCTTGTTGGCATCCAGCCCGCGAGCGAGCTGGCCCTTGAGGATCCGTGCGTAATGACCGGTCGCAATCGCCGACGCACCAAACATCCGGCCGCGCCGAAGCAGATCGGGGATCTTGGTGTTCGAGTTGCAGCGCACGCACGGGTTGGGTGTGCGGCCATCCACGTATTCATTCACGAAGTCTTCGATCACCGAGGCGGTGAAGGCTTCCTCCATATCGAACACGTAGTGCGGCACGCCGAGCGCGTCGGCGACTCGCTTGGCATCCATGATGCCGTCGAGGCCGCAGCAGGTCTTGGTTGGCCCCGCGTTTTCCGAGTAGCAGAAGGTCTTCATGGTCACACCAATGACCCGCTGCCCCTGCTCGACCAGCAGCGCGGCTGCCACTGACGAGTCCACGCCACCCGACATCGCGACCAGAACAGTCTGTCCGCTCATAACATTCCGGTAGCGAGTGACGGGCTGCGCAGTTTCTCGATCACGCGCGGCAACAGATGAATCACCTGCGTGATCTCGGCATCCGTAGTGGTACGTCCAAGCGCGATGCGAATCGACGCTTCATCGGGCTGGGCACGTCCCATCGCGCACAGTACGTGGCTGGGCTCCACCGTTCCGCTCTGACAGGCGGATCCGCTCGACACCGCGACCCCTTCCAGATCCAGCGAAACCAGTAATGCCTCCTGATCGACGTGCCGGATGGAAACATTCAGCACATGGGCCAGCCGCTCCGCTCCACCCGCATTGATGCGGATATCGGAAACACGCTCAATGAGCTCGTGCTCGAGACGGGTCCGCAATGCGCGCAAGCGCTCGCGTTCGATCTCCAGATCGCGCACGGCCAGCTCAGCAGCCAGTCCCAGTGCCACCGCACCAGCGATGTTTTCGGTGCCGGGTCGCAGCTCCCGTTCCTGCCCGCCGCCGTGGGTCAACGCTTCCAGAGCTGTGCCTCTACGCACGAACAGAGCACCAATCCCCTTGGGCGCACCGATCTTGTGGCCGCTGATTGCCAACGTGCTGAATCCAATCCGGTCAACCCGCACCGGGACCCGGCCAAATCCCTGAACCGCATCACAATGGTAGAGTGCGCCATGGACGCGACAGATCCGAGCCACTTCGTCTACGGGTTGAATTGTGCCAACCTCGTTGTTGCCGAGCATGACCGCGCAGATTGCTCCAGGCCGGGTATTCAGGTCACGGCGCAGCGCATGATCGAGCGCGTCGAGATCGAGGGTGCCTTCCTCATCCACGGCAACGACCACCAGCTCGGCGCCTTCATGAGCGGCCTGTTTGGCCGCACCGAACACGGCCTTGTGCTCGATCGCCGAGATGGCCACACGCACGGCGCTCGCTCCAAGCGCCCGGGCACCGCCCAGGACGGCGAGATTATCGGCCTCGGTTCCGCCGGACGTGAACAGGATTTCGCGGCGTTCCGCGCCCAACGCATCGGCAACCCGCTCGCGGGCCTGCTCCAGCAGGGCGCGCGCTTCCCGACCGTACCGGTGGATACTGGATGGGTTGCCGAATCGCTCCGTGAGCAGTGGACGCATCGCCTCGAAAACTTCCGGTCTCACCGGGGTCGTAGCGGCGTGGTCGAGGTAGATCGAATTCATGGGTTTTGTACTACCCGCCGATCGCGAAACTGTTGGCCAAAAGCTGAACCTTCTAAATTGGCGGGTGATGCAACACCGCGCGCCGCCCCCGCTCCCGGCCCAGCACCCAGCTACTTTCCGGGCCACCGTTCACGGGACAGTCTTCTGTGCCCGGTCGCGGCACCTGTCCCGGCTTCACGCCGGTGATGAGCTTCTCATCCTGCCAGGTCCGCCCTGCGATGACGATCCGGGAGTGTGGATTCACATGCCCGAGGGTGATCTGATCGGCCACCTGCCTCCGGAGATCGAAGCCTGGCTGGCGCCCTGGATGCTCCGAGGCGGGTATGCGACGGCTCATGCCGTGAAAGTCGAGGGTGAGGATGTGCCGAGCTGGCGGCGGCTGCTGATTGAAGTCCAGTGCGGAGGCAGCTGACCGACCCATCTCTAGGGAGCTCTGATCAAGTCCTCTGAACGGACTTAACGGACTTAACGGACTTAACGGACGAGCACGACCACGACTACGATTACGATTACGATTACAGGCTCCTGGCATCGCGGCCACATGATCAGCAGCGCAATGTCTGGAAGCCCGTAATCGTAAATCGTACTCGTGGTCGTGCTCGTGCTCGTCCGTTAAAAGCTGCTCACTCCTGCCGTCACTACATCATCCACAGCCATGGTCTCCCTGGTCCAGAACGGCTCGCCGTACGGTCGCCGGATCAAGGAGCCGTACTGCGCATGATGCGCCAGGATCTGCTCCCGGAAAGAGCGTTCACCTCCGCCGACCACATCGCCCATTGCCGTCTTGCCCGTGAATTGTGAGTCAAACGCAAAAATTGCAGCCAGTTTCTTTTCGATCTGACCCGTGATGTCGACGACGAAGCTGGGTTTGGTTGTGGTTTCCTGGTAGGTCAGCGAATAGAGCAGTTTGTGCGGACGATGCGGCTTGCCGGGCGCATCGTAATTCTTGAGGCCGGCCAGGAAACAGGCCGACCGGGCGAGTGTGGCGGCGGCCGCGTGATCCGGATGCCGCGCTTCAGGCCAGTGGGTAATGACCACGCGCGGCTCCAGCTGTCGAATCCACTTGATTACTACGCGCCGCGCTTCGATCGAATCCTGCAGATTGCCATCAGGGAGATCGGCCGAGGATCGCTGGGATACACCCAGGATGTCCGCGGCGGCGCGTGCCTCGCGCGCCCGCAAATCCGGCGTGCCTGTGCTGCCCAGCTCACCGCGACTCAGATCGAGAATGCCAACTGCGTGCCCCTGTTCGGCGGCGCGCGCCAATGTGCCGCCACACAGCAGCTCAGCGTCATCCGGATGTGCGACGATGGCCAGGAGCTGGACGGTCATTCGTAGCGGAGTGCAACCACAGGGTCCATGCGCGCGGCGCGCCAGGCCGGCCAGAGACCAAACAGGATTCCGGCCACGACCGCCATCCCGAGTGCCGCCACGATCGCGAACAATGGCACGCGTGCCGGCAGCGGTGTCAGCACGTTCACCAGTAAGGCCAGGGAGCCACCGATCGCCATGCCGATGGCAGCACCAATGAACGTGACGGTCGCGGACTCGAAGAGGAACTGCCACAGAATCTCGTTTTGGGTAGCCCCCAGTGCCTTGCGTACGCCGATTTCACGCGTGCGTTCTGTAACCGCGATCATCATGATGGCAACCACACCAACGCCACCCACCATGAGTGCGACCGAGGATAATGAGAGCATCACCAGGAAGAACACGTTGGTAACCCTGGTGAAGGTCGCCGCCATCTCCTCCTGCCGGATCACCACGAAATTGTTCGGGTCGGCCGGCCGCAGCCCGCGCAGGATGCGCATGCGCGCGGTAACCTGGTCTATGGCCTGTTCCTGCGTGTGGTCGCCAGCCGTGACCACGAAAACCAGCATCATCTCATCGTCGAAATCGAGATACTTCAACGCAGTCGTGTGGGGCATGAAGGCCCCGTACTTGACGAGGTTGGCGAAGACGTTGCCGGACATGTCGAACACGCCAATGACACGGAAGGCCTGACCTCGAATACGAATCTGCCGCCCAATCGGGTCGAGTGTACCGAAGAGCCGCTCAGCCAGCGGAACCGTCAGTACGACCACCGGCCGCGATGCATCGACATCGTTTTGCAGGTAGTCGTGGCCGGCAACAATGACACCGCTCGTAAACGCAGACCAGCCGGCACCGCGCGCCCAGATCTGTGCCTGTGCGACCCGCTCGTTGCCGAACTCGAAGTCGCCCGAGCCATCGACGCCCACCATCGCGTTGCGGACGGATGGCAGCCGCCCGAGCTGCTCGCCCTCGCGCACCGAAACTGGTGGATTGTTTCCCCAGGGCGGACCGTGATTGCTGATCCGTACCGAATTCCAGTCGAACCTGGCCACCATGAAGTTCTTGGGTCCAGCCGCCTCGAGCTCGTTCGTGATGCTGGTCTGAATGCCGGAGATCATCGCACTCATCACCATTACGACCGCGACACCAACGACAATGCCAAGGATAGTCAGCGCCGAGCGAAACTTGTTTGCCCGCAGCTGCTCAACGGCCAGGACCGCGCCTTCTCGGAGACTCTCTATGCGCATGTTACTCGGCTCGCAGTGCGACGACCGGATCCAGCCGGGCCGCGCGTGAGGCCGGGTAGTATCCGGCCAGCATGCCCACGCTGACGCCCATGATGGTCGCTACCATCATCCAGAATGGCGAAATCGTGGCCGGCAGCGGCGACAGCGCGGTGACCAGTTTGGCACCACCGATGCCGAGACCAATGCCGATAGCAGCGCCCATCCCGGACAGGGTCGCCGATTCGACCAGCATTTGCCACATGATGTCGCGACGGCGTGCACCCAGCGCCTTGCGCAAACCGATTTCCCGGGTCCGCTCGATGACCGAAACCAGCATGATGTTCATGATGACAATGCCGCCGACCACCAGCGCGATCGAGACCAGGCCGGGGAACGCGATGAGAAGAATACGCTTGATGGTCTGCCAGAAGCTCAATGAGTCTTCGGCCGTATCAATGGCAAAGTCGTTGGGCTCGACCGGACGCAGCCGGTGACGTACGCGCATGGTCGACTCGATGTCCATGCGGGCACGTTCGATGTCCGTGTCTTCGAGCGGGCGGACCAGGATTTCATCGACGCGACCGTGCGGACTGACGAACCGCGACATGACCGAGCGCGACGGCGCGATCGCCCGGTTGTCCATGGACATGCCGAACAGCGTGCCCTGTTTCTTCAGCACGCCGATTACGCGGAACGTTTCACCGTTGATGCGCACGGCACGGCCGAGAGGACTGAGCGCGCCAAAAGCTTTGTCCGCGGTTTCGAAACCGAGGATGACGACCGGAACGCCCATCCGATCTTCAGGCGCACCAAACAGGCGGCCCTGCTCCAGGTCGTAATCGCGAATGCGGAAAAATTCCGAGCTGGATCCGGTGAGCCAGACGTTGTCGATCTCGATGCCACGGTCACTGACGATGCGGCCGCCGCCGGAGCTGGAGACCGCGACGCGCGCGGGCACCGACAGATGTTTTTCTATGGCGTCCGCGTCATCGAACGTCAGCCGTGGGCGGCGGGCCATGGCGCGCCAAACTGCCGGGTCGCTCTCGAAGCTGATTTCAGGTTGGCGCCGAACGGTCAGCGTGTTATGCCCGAACAGCACCTTGGCAAAGTCCTCTTCCATGTACGTGTTGAGGCCTTCGACCACGCTGACCACTGTGATCAGGAACATCACACCAATGATGACGCCGAGTACGCCAAAGAAGCTTTTCAGCTTCTGCGCCCGGATCATCCCGAGGGCGAGCAGAATTCCTTCTTTCAGACCCATATCAGTGGCTCAAATCCACTAGGCGTGCGCCAATGCGTCTTCGCGACGGACGTCGCTCGAGATCAAGCCATCCCTGAGCGTCAGGGTGCGACGGGCGTGTTCGGCGATGTCATGTTCGTGTGTGACCAGCACGATGGTCTGACCGGTCGAGTACAACTCCTCGAACAGCGCCATGATTTCGTTACCGGTCTGGCTGTCGAGGTTACCGGTCGGCTCGTCGGCCAGCAGGATGGCGGGTTCATTGACCAGTGCGCGCGCAATGGCTACGCGCTGGCGCTGTCCGCCCGACAACTCGGCCGGCCGGTGCGTCATGCGGTCACCCAGGCCGACCCGGGTCAGCATCGCAGCCGCGCGCTCCTTGCGCTGCTTCGATGGCACGCCCGCATAGATCAGCGGCAATTCCACGTTGTGCAGCGCAGTTGCGCGTGGCAGCAGGTTGAAGGTCTGGAACACGAACCCGATCTCGCGATTGCGAATCCGGGCCAGCTCATCATCGGTCCGTTTCGAGACCGCATGGCCGTTGAGCCAGTACTCTCCGCTCGACGGCGTGTCCAGGCAGCCGATCAGGTTCATGAGCGTTGATTTGCCCGAACCGGACGGGCCCATGATCGCGACGAACTCATTGCGCTCGACCAGGACATCGACGCCGCGCAGCGCGTGCACGGTCTCGGCGCCGAGGACATAATCCTTGCGCAGAGCCTCGCCTTTGATGATGTAGTCTGCCGTCACTTCGCTCCCTTCGCCTTGGCTTTAGCGGCTGCCGTAGAATCGACTGCCGTCTTCATTTTGCGCAACGGCTGGTCTTCTTCCAGCGATCGAATCGCATCGTACGGACCGGCCACGACCGAGTCGCCCAGCTTCAGCCCGCTCAATATCTCGAAATGCTCGCGGCCCGCGATGCCGATCTGCACCGGGACGAAATGCGCTTTGCCTTCACGCGAAACGAACACGCCTTCCTGATCGTCGGCCTTGTCCTGTTCCGCGGCTTCTCCTGCGGCGCGGGCCGGCGCCTGCTCATTGGGCAGCGCCTTGATGTTGCCTTTTTCACGGACCGTCAGCGCGATGATCGGAATCGAGAGTGCGCCTTTTCTGGTTTCGGTAATGATCTCAGCCGTCGCCGAAAGATCGGACCGCAATGTAAGCGGCGGATTGTCGAGCGTGATCACGACCTCGTAGTCGACGGCCTGGCCGCCGGTCGCGCCACTCGCAGCCTGGCTCTCCGGAGGCCGGATCGAGCTGTGGCTGATTTCGGTGACCCGCCCCTTGAATTTCTGGCGCTGGAATGCGTCGATCTCGATGGTCGTACTGTCCCCGAGCTGAATGTCCGGGATATCCGTTTCGTCCACTCGAACCACGGCTTCCATCACACTCAAGTCGGCCACCGTCAGGAGCAGGCTGCCGGCGTTGTTCATGGTGCCGATGATCGCGGTTTCACCTTCCTCCACATTGAGCCGCGTAATGACGCCGGACATCGGCGCGCGGATCACTGTCTTGTTCAGCTGCTCGAGTGCCTCGTTCAGCGCTTCACGCATTTGCACGACACCGAACTGGGCGGCCTGCAGCAATTCCTTCTGCACCAGCGCCTGCGTTTCGGATTCCTCGAGCTGCTGCCGGCTGACCAGATTCGGATTGGAGGACATTTCCTTCAGACGCTGGTAGGTCCGTTCCGCCTGAACCAGGTTGGCTCTGGTTTGAGATTCCCGAGCCTGCGCTTCACTGACGGCTGCACGCGCACGCGCAACCGCGGCTTCGTACTGCGTGGGATCGATGCGCAGCAGCAATTGTCCCTTCTGCACGCGCTGTCCCTCGTTCACTGCGAGCTGCGTGATGCGGCCCATGATGTCCGCCTGAACATCGACCTTGCGATTGGGTCGGATCCAGCCGCTTGCCGTGACCGCGGACACCAGGTCACGCTGGCTGACCGCTTCAATGCGGACCTCGGCTGCATCCTTGTTGCTGTTCTTCACGGCGGCGACGGTCAAGCCGCCGCCCGCTACTACGAGTACGCCAATGCCAATGGCAAGTTTTGCTTTCTTATTCATTTTCTATCGGGTCTCCCCGGTCGGTCGCAGGTTTCGGCCCGTCGCTGTCTCCAGCGCCGCGATCCCTTCGTGGAATGAGTACAGCGCAATCAGGTACGCGCGGTCGGCGCGGGCCTTGATCGTTTCGGCGTCCTGCAGCTCGATGAATGTAGCCACACCCACGCGATAACGTTCGCGGGCCAGACCGAGTTGCTCATCCGCCAGCTCGCGGTTGCGCGACTCCAACTCTACGCTGCGCCTGGCGGTCATCACATCGAGGTAAGCGGCCGAGGTCTCGGTCTTGAGCCGCAGTTCCTCTGCGCGCGTACGATAGCGGGCGTCGGCCGATGTGGCTTTGGCCTGCTCGATTTGACGCTCACGAGAAAAACCCTGGAAGACGGGCAACGAAATCCGCATCTGCGCGCTCCAAGGCTGACGACTGAACTCGAACGGGAACACATCGTTCGAGCTGATGATCGCGCGCTCGGCCTCAGTGCTCAGTACGAATCGCGAGCAATCCTGCGGATACCCGGGAAGCGGCTGGCTGAGTCCGGAGGAAAGCGCATTGTTGAATTCGCAGTCCTGCCGTGCGCCCAGAACCTGGCTGCGCGCCTGTGACACCAGCGAGGCTGTGCTGCCGGCCTGCCGGGTGTAACCAGACAGACCAGCCGACATATCCAGGCTCGGCAGATAGGCACTGCGCGCCATTTTCACGCCCGCATCACTGGCCCGCTCGGACGCACGTGCTGCAACCAGGCTCGGATGTGATTCGATGGCGAATCGCAGCAGCTGCTCCAGCGTGTAGGGCAAGTCGAAGATGGGGAATTTGGTGGTCAACTCGACATCGCGATTCAGCTCGATGCCAAGCTGCTGGATCAGCCGCAGCCGCTCTGTCTGCACCAGATTGCGCGCCTGCAGCAAGGCCACTTCGGCGCGGCCGCGCTCGACTTCCGCCTGTTTCGCTTCGAGCGGGATCGCATTACCAACGGCAACTTTTCCCTGCGCGAATTTGAGGTTCTCATCCGCACGCAGCAGCTCGGACTCGGTCAACGTCACGCCATCCTGCGCGCGAATGACGGCCAGGTACTGGCGCGTGACGTTGGCCTTGTAAATGAAATCGGTGCCCGCGAGGCTCGCCTCGGTAACTTGACGGCTGGCCTTCTCCCGGCGCGGTGCCAGGAGCGCCGCACCACTCAGGTTGTAGCCCAGCCCGACAAAAAAGTCGGAGCTGTAGTAGGCGGGCGTCTGGTCGATGCCGAGATCAGATCCTGTGAAAATGCCGAAGCGGGGACGGCCCGACGCCTGATAGCTCAAGCTGGTGCTGGCATTCGCGCTGGGCAGCAGATTGCCGTATGCCTCGCGCACGGCCCAGTCGGCGACAGCGACATCGTTCTTGAGGGCCTGCAAATCGGGATTATTCCGGCGCGCCAGGGCCACCGCTTCTTCGAGTGTCAGCGTCGCCGATGGTAGCACGGGCTGCTGTGCCGTCAATGCTGCACCGGCGATTGCCGTGACCAACAAAAAAGAGGCGGCCGTCGGCGCATGCTGCGCGTTGAGACGCCCCACACTGGTTGAACGCACCGTCGCTCTCCTGTTGTGTTTGTTTTCCGCGTCCGCTTGCACCGGACGTCGGCCTACGCTGTGCAAATTACGATTATCGGGGGCGGGCAGTTTCAGCCACGCCCCCGATTAAGATTTATTTTGGTGCGCTGACTCGCTCAGCCACGTAATTCCGCGTCGGGATTTCCACCCTCAGCACGCGGCCGCGTGCGTCCACCCAGACATGTCTTTCGGGCTCGCTCGGAGCGGCAATGACCAGGCGGCGCGCGGGCAGGCTTGCCCCGCCCACGGTTACACTCTCATTGCCGCGGCTGCTCACCTGCGCCATCACCTGCTGGCTGCGCCGCGGAACGATGATCGGCACCCGCGCGGATTCCGCGCCGACGCGCTGCGCCAGGAAGTAGTAGTGATGTGCAACCCCTTCGTCGGCCACGACCGCGCCATCGCTGGCCAGGTACTCCCGCATCATTTCACCTTCTGCCGAGATGATTTTGGCGCTGAATCGGCTGCCCACTACGCGCCCGGCGATCTGCTCCTTCTGCGTTCCGGTCAGGTTTACCTGGTAGGCTGCAATACGGAGGGCAGGGCCCGCCATCTGCAGCTCGACACTCAGTACCTGCCCGCTGCGCGCCGTATCCAGCACTACCTTGCCCGTCGCGATGACCACCGCGTTCTCACCCGTCCCGTTCTGACGGATCAGGAAGGTTTCGTTCCCGACATCCTGTCCACCGACGCGCAGACGAAAGGTGCCCTCATCGAGGACTACGGTCTGCGCGCTGGCGGGTATATGGGCAATTATGGCAAAAAGCGCGAATGGCAGCGCTTGGAGTACTTTCATTGTCCCTCCAGAGATTGACCCTGCTGGCCCACGATCGCGAGCCCCGCATCCAGAATGTCGGGTCACTCTGAGAGTACACCAAATACCGCCCCGGCGTTCAGCTTTTCCGACGGTACGCAGAAAATTCTTCCCTTTTAGCAAGGCCGGGCAAGGTTCTTTCGGCCAGTGGTCAACTGGTTCGGGTCAATGGCTGGAACTGCCCCTCGACTGGCTTGGACTCTGGCTGCGCTGAATATATAGAGCGCACGTTTTACACCGTGTCCGTCTCAGCGGTGACCGGCTGGAGGAATACAGCGGTCCGTACGGCGCCAATTATTCGACGATAAATTGCCTCGCCTTTCTCCCGCGTCGCCAACGTGGGCCGGCCGACTACGCCGGCGCCGCCCGGTGGTGGAACCGGGACCTGTCCGCGCATGTAGCGTTTGAACGCCTTGGGGGTGAGCTCGAAATCACGCGCTCGCTCCATTCTGACCACTTCAGGATGGAGGTAAAGCATGAGAGATGTTTCGGCCTCGCAGCCATGCAGTGGCCCCGGCTGTCCCTTCAGCAAATCGCCGATGTCGACATCCCAAATCGAAATCACGCGCACTCGCGCCCTGCGCGTGAGCAAGGTGGCGAGCGCATCCAGATGGGCTTCATGCCGATGCGCAGTGAACAGAATGAATTCCGTGATGCCATGACCCTCCCAGGCCGCGAGCAGCTCATTCAACGACCGGTGCAGCGTTTTCTGTCGCAGCGTGGCCGTGCCGGCGTAGGAACGGGCAGTGCCGACATTTACGCCGTAGTATATTGTCGGCGCCCGCAGCACTCCGAACTCCAACGAGAGATCGACCGCGATGCGCCTGGCAATCAGGACGTTGGTGCCCAGCGGCAGATGAGGCCCGTGCTGCTCGAGTGCTCCGATAGGGACAATCAACCGCGGATCGCGCGCGAGCTGCGCGGCGACATCGATCCAGCTCAGTTCATCCAGTCCGAGGTGGCTTTCGTTTTCCTGCATTGCTCCCATCGATTCGTGCGGCGGATGCTGACTGAGGCCGCGGCCTGATGCGACTACGCAGCTGGTGGCTGCCGTTGGTCAGCTGGGCTACGCTCTACCTTGCGCTGGCCCTGCTCCTCGCCTGGGCACGTGACGGTACCGTGTCGTGGCTGGTTGCGGCAGGAGTCGCCACCATTGCCAGCACCGGCATCTACGTCGTAGCAGGCCGGCGACTGGTCACGCGTAATAGCCTGCTGGCGGTGCTGATCCTGCTCGGTCTCGGGCAGATTGCCGCCGGCGTGGTTGCGTCGCGGCTTCGCCGAATCGGCGCCGATTGGGACACGCTGCAATCGGAGCGGGCGGCCCGGACGCGGCGTGCACTCGACCAGCGGATCGCGGCGATTCTCGATCACGGCCGTGCGGTCTCGGCTCGTGCTGCGACCATGCCCTTCGCGCCTGGCCTGCAAGCGTTTCAAGCCCTGGACGCACTGCAGGCTGAGTCCAACGTAGACGCCATTGCACTCTTTGGCGAGCAGGGCGAGCTGCTCGCCTGGACCGGAGAACACCGCGGCAAGGTGCCGGACCAGATACGGGTTCGCGATCGGCCGGTCAAATTCATCGAGGGTCCTCTCTATAGTTACCTGTACTTCAGCACGCCGCGGACGCAGCGACCAGGTCACGCCGTGGTTGGCATCCTGCTCGACGCCGCGCTGCCGGCGGATGTCGAGTCACGCGGCGTGGCTGCGCAGATCGAGCAGCTCGCCGGCCGGAACGCATCATTCGTTGCGGGAAGTGATAGCACAGCGGACTGGTCGCTGAAGCTGGGGGAGGTACCTCTTCTCTATGCACGGCTCGATCCGCTCACGCAGTCGGAGTGGCGGCACGAGCTGCTCCAGTTCGCGCAGCGATTGCTGGTTCTGGTCGGCTTGAGTGTCCTCCTGATTCTGGCTGCGTCGTGGTTCCGCGAGCCGACCCGCCCGCAGCGCCTCGCCGCGTTCGTTCCGTACCTCGGCACCATTGCTTGTGTGTTCGCCGCCCCGATCGGTGCCACCTTCGATCTCGACCATTTATTTTCCCCTGGAGTTTTCCTCTTCCCGGGTCCGGGAGACATCTCGCTGGGTTCACTGCTGGCAGCCATGGTCTTAACCGGGGTGTTCGTCTCCACCACTCGCGCTCGTTACCGCTGGCCGCGCTCCGGTATCTGGTTTGTCGTCGCGGCCGTTTTGATCAGCGCCGCTCTTCCATTTGCAGTGTACACACTGTTGGGGCCCACGCCACGCTGGCTGGAAGATCTGCGTGCTCATTCACCGACCCTCATGCAGGGCGGCTGGCTGCTTTGGGCCGGATTGCAAACCGCAGTCACGTTGCTGGTCGCAGTTGGAATTCTGGGCGTGCTGTTACTCGCGCGGTTGCCGGCGCGACTCACCACGCTGCGACGACAACGGACGTCCTACCTGCTCATCATCGCGGCCGTTGCGGCATCCAGCGCGTGGGCGGTTGTCATCGTAGTCGTTGGGCGCAGACAGGAGCAGGTCTCGCCGCTGCTATCCTTGCTCTGGGTCGGTCCGATCATTCTGGCCGGTCTGGGCGCCGCGGCGTATCAACGCGATGGCCGTCGCATCGTGCGCTGGCTTTGCTCGGGCTGGCTGGCTGCAACCGTCATGCTGCCGTACCTGTGGACTGCGCAATTGAACGCACGCATGCGGTCGGCCGATCGCGATCTCACAACGCTCGGAAACCGTGCCGATCCTTTCCTCGGCCATTTGCTCAGGCAATTCGGGCTGGAAGCAATCGCTCGCCGCGAGCGTGGTGAGGACGGACTCCAGCTGCTCTACCGCAGCTGGGTGTCGAGCGGCCTAGCGCACGAGGCGTTTCCCGCGCGCATCATGTTATGGGGCGCCGATGGCAAACCGGAGGTAAAGCTGCCCTTGGGCGACGCCTATAACTGGCCGGCCGATCGGCAGGATGCAGTGCCGCCTTATCTGTCCGAATACTTCGTGAACGTTCGCGAACTGGCGTACCCGGAAGTCGTGACCGCCTACGACGTCGAGAACGTCAACCAGGTCCTGGTCGTGCCGCTGTATAACGGCCGCATGATCACCGTGGAGGTGCCGCCGCGCCGGTCTCTCGAACGATCGAGTGTCATCGCACCGATCCTGGGAACAGCCATCAATCCGGGCATTCGGCTGGAGCTGGTGCGCGCGCGTGCGCGAGTCCCGCCTGGCAACTGGCGTCCGTCCGATGAAGGATGGCGCAAGGATGAGCTGGTTACTTACAACGATGGTGCCTGGCACGCGCACCTCGTCGTGCGTACGCCGCAGCTCGGAGTTCTGATCGCGCGTGGTGTTCTCATCATCTCGGCGGACCTCGTGCTTTTCCTCGTTCTGTGGCTGGCTGGGCGCGCGCTGCGCGGTGAGAACGTGGTACCGCGCGGCGGCTGGTTCGGCTGGTTGGCCAGTTTCCGGGCACGGGTCACGGCTGCGCTGTTCATCTTTTTTCTGCTGCCCACTGTCACCTTCGGCTACGTCGCCTATCGTGCGCTCGCGCAGGAAGTCGCGCGCGCGGCACAGATCGTTGCTGAGCGCGCCGTAACCCAGGCAGTGGTCGAATTCCCCGATGTGGATGGCGACCTGCTCGAATTATCCGACCACGCCGGTGCCGAGCTGCTGCTTTATTTCCAGGGCGAGCCAACTGCAGTCTCAGCACCGGAAGCCCTCGAGCTGGGCGTGTACAACGGCTGGATGCCTTCGGACGTTTTCTACGATCTCGAGACCGAAGAAGAGGTTGCCATCTCCCGGCGCGTGGTTGCGAATCAACAATTCATCACGGCGTTCCGTCGTCTGCAGGTAGCAGGTACCGGCGTCATGGCGGTGCCATTTTCACTGCAGAGCAGCGAATCAATCATTCGGCAACGAGAGATGGCACACCTGATTCTCTTTGCTGCATTAATGGGCGGCGTGTTGTCCCTGGTGCTTTCGCTCGCGGTAGGCCGCGCGCTGGCGGGCCCGATCGGTCGCCTGCAGCGCGCGGCCGCAGCCGTGGGCGCGGGGCGGCTTCGCGTGCAATTACCGGAACAAACTGGTGATGAGTTTGGGCGTCTCTACGCTTCGTTCAATCGGATGGTACGGCGGCTGCAGCGCGCCCGCGCGCAGGAGCTGCGCACAACCCGCGTGCTGGCCTGGGGTGAAATGGCGCGGCAGGTCGCGCATGAGATCAAGAATCCGCTCACACCGATCAAGCTGGCTGTGCAGCATCTGCGTCGCGCATACGCTGACCGCCGCGGCGACTTCGAGCAGGTGCTGGATCAGAACGTGGACCAGATCCTGGTCGAAATCGACCGGCTGAGCGACATCGCACGCGCGTTCTCGCGGTATGGCGCACCAGCGGAGAGCGCGGGACCGCTCGAGCCGGTCAACGTTGCAGCCGTGGTCAATGAAGCGCTCACGCTGTACCGTGCCGGCGATCCGCATCTGGACTACATCGATGATCTGGAGCCTGGGTTGCCGCGTGTACTGGCGCGTGCGGGGGAGCTGAAGGAAGTGCTGCTGAATCTGCTGGAGAATGCACGCGCGGCTACCACACCGCCCGGACGGATTGCAGTGACCGGGCGGCACGAGGGCAACGCCGTCGAGCTCTGCATCGAGGACAGCGGAATGGGCATTCCGGCCGACATGCTGCAGCGCGTTTTCGAGCCGCATTTCTCGACCCGCTCGACCGGTACGGGTTTGGGATTGCCGATCGTTCGGCGATTGATCGAGAGCTGGGGAGGTACGGTTGAGGCGCAAAGTGAAGCCGGACGCGGTACTGTGATCCGCGTCCGGCTTACGATTGCTGCACTGGAAAGTGATTAACGATGCAGTCGGAAATTGATGATTCTGTCACCCGCCTGGTCACGCTGGACGATCGACACGGTCTCGCCCGGTTTCAATCCTGAAGCCAACCGGTTGAAGTCGGCGACTGAGCTTACGCGTTCGCCGTTTATGCTGACGATCTCACGGCACGGGTGAACACCGGACTGGCCAGCGGTTCCCTGCAAGTCCATCTGCAACGGAAACAAACCGCCTGCCTGTGCCCGGCTAAGCTGGCAATTCGCGAGGTGCTGCTCGGTCGCGTTACCGACCCGGAAGCCCAGAAGCTGGCTGCTGTCCGGCGCTCGTTCCATGGTCGGCCGCGTTGCCGCCGCCCGTTCAAATTCGCCGAGTTCCACGCTGGTCGACATGCGCTTGCCATATCGAATGAAGTCCAGATTCACCTTGTCACCGGGCCGTTTGCGGGCGAGCTCGACCATGAACTGCTCGCGATTGCGAATCGGCTTGCCATCCAGGCCCACGACTACGTCGCCCATCTTGAGCCCTGCGCGATCGGCGGGCAGTCCCGCCTGTACCGACGCGATCCCGGCACCCGCCACTTCGGGCAGCTTGTAGACGTCCGCGTCCGCTTCCTTGATGGGCGCGACTTCCACACCCAGTCGCGGACGATGCACGACACCGAATTCGATCAGATCGGTCGCGACCTTCCGGGCGAGGTCGATCGGAATGGCAAACCCGGCGCCTGTGTAGTAGCCAGTCGGTGATTGAATCGCCGAGTTAACGCCCACCACCTGACCGAGCAGGTCGACCAGGGGACCGCCCGAGTTGCCACGGTTGATCGCCGCGTCGGTCTGGATGAAGGCTTCGAGCGCGGTGCGAGCCTCGTTGTCCAGGATATTGATCGTTCTCGTCTTCGCACTGACGATGCCGGCGGTCACCGTGAAATTGAGACCCAGCGGATTGCCGAGCGCGAGTACCCAGTCGCCAACCTTCAGCTCATCCGAGCTGCCGATCTTGGCCGCGTGAAATTGTTCGCCACGACGCGGCTCGATCTTGATTACAGCTACGTCCGTGTTCGGATCGGCGCCCACTACTTTAGCATCGTACTCACGACCGTCGACCATCGTAACGCGGACATCAGTTGCGCCTTCGACCACGTGATTGTTGGTCATGATGTAGCCACGAGGATCGAACACGAAGCCGGAGCCCATGCCCGTACCGCGCCGGCCTGGATCGCCATCTTCGGGAATGCCCGGGATACCCGGGAAATTAAAGGGCAACTGACGGCGGCTACTCGCCGTCGGCCGATCGCTCTGAACCGTCACACGTATCTGCACCACGGCCGGCAACGCGCGATCAGCCGCGCCCCGGAACGCGCCGGACAAACGGGATGCCGTTGCAGTATCCAAGGACGACGGGACCGGCCCGAGTTGCTCACGGACCTGCGCCGTAGTGCTGCCACTGGTCTGTGCCTGAACGGAGCGTTCATCGCCGCCGCAGCCGGCCAAACCCAAAACGGTCGGCGCCACCAGGAGCAGCGCGCGGTAATTCGACCTATTCACCATCGGACCTCCGTTTTGCAGTAACTGGTTGATCACGTACTCTTGCATGCAGAGCGTGTGCCCCTCGAGTCTGCCTGGATGACACTGAAAACGCGTCTCTCGCACAAGGTAGTTGGCCAAAATGACGGATTTGTTCCACCAGAAACGTCAAACTAGATCGATGCCGAAAACCCGCATTTGGGTTGCTCTGCTCCTTGGAATTGCCGGATCCGGCTGCAGCCTGATCACACCCGTTGCCCGACCGACGGCCGCGGAACTATCGCTTGCCAGCGCGGACACCTTCCGGGCAGCCATCGTCGCCGGAGGCGTCAAACACCTGTACGCATGGGAATCGGTGGGGCCTTGGGCCGTTCATGTACTCGAGGTGAGCCGCTCTTGTAATCCGGCGTGGGAAGCTCGAAAAGCCGGACCCGGTTTGAGCGGCCGCGCCACCACCAGCGCGCTGGGCCAAAACGCGCTTGCCGCCATCAACGCCGACTTCTTTGCTCTGCCGGCGGGAACACCGGTTGGCGTTCAGGTGCGCGGATCCGAGGTTTTGATCGGCCCGGCCGACCGTCCGATGGCAGTCGCATTTACCCGCCGCGGACAGTGGATCGATGTGGCGCGGCTGGATGCCACGTTGCGCACGGCTCACACAAATGTTCCGATCACGCAAGTCAATCGGCCGCGCAGCCCAAACGCGCAACCGGCCGCACGCTTGTTCACGCATTGGTATGGCGCCAGCGCGCCAGCCGATACCCAACTCACCACCGTGCGAGTCCGTGCCTTCGAAAATGGTCGTGGTATTGTCGAGCTGGTCGATGCGACTGGCAACGCAATCTGGCTGGAGGAATCGCAAATCGTCCTGCACGTGCCGCGCATGTTCTCACTGTCGGCCGGCGATACCGTGACCTGGCGGTTGCAGGTCCTTCCCGCCAGCGGCGGCGAGCCCGCTGTGGAGGCACTGGGCGGATTTCCCTGGCTGCTCCGCGCTGGTCAAGCTGTGCTCGCGCAGCAACCGGGCGTGCGACCCGAGTTCGGCGAGCAGCGGCATCCTCGTTCGGCCATCGGCTTCACGGTTGATGGACGCGCGCTGCTGGTCGTCGTCGATGGCAGGCAGGCGCCCTACAGCGACGGCATGACCTTGAAGGAGCTGACCGACCTCATGCAGCGCCTGGGCGCACACGATGCGCTGAACCTGGATGGCGGCGGCTCCACTGCCTTGGCCATTCGCGGCCGCGCCGTCAACCGCCCGTCCGACCGCGAAGGTCAACGCGCGGTCGGCAATGCTCTCGCATTAGTGCGCTGCAAGTAATAGCGACCCATAACGCACTGTGTTGCTTAGCGATGATGCCGTGGAAGATCGGCTCATTCGGCTATTCGAGTGCCCCTGAATGCAAGCTAACGTCCGTGCATGCTTGCCAGAATCATCAGTGGTGCCGTGTTGGGAGTCGATGCGTTCCTGGTGCAGGTCGAAGTCGACATCGCGAATGGGCTGCCTTGCATGAATGTCGTCGGCCTGCCCGAGGGCGCGGTCCGGGAAGGCCGGGAGCGCGTCACGGCAGCGCTTCACAATACGGGTTTCGAGATCCCGCCACGCCGGATCACGATCAACCTCGCACCTGCGGATATCTCTAAAAGCGGCAGCGCGTTCGACCTGCCCATCGCCATCGGGATCCTGATCGCGACCAAGGAAGTACCGTTTCACGCGGTCACCAGTACATGTCTTCTCGGGGAGCTCGGGCTGGACGGCGAGCTGCGGCCCGTGCGCGGGGCATTGTCGGTTGCGCTGCGCTGCGGCGAGGAGGGCGTACGCAGACTCATCGTCCCGATCGCAAATGCGCGTGAGGCCGCCGCAGTGGATGGGATCGAAGTCTGTCCAGCGTTGTCCTTGATTGACGTTGTCGAGCTGTTGCAGGGCGGCGTTCCGCGCGCATTGCCGGCTGTTCGCGAGCCTGTTCCACGCGCAGCCGCGCGGCTGGATTTCGATTATGCCGATGTAAAAGGACAGGAGCACGCGCGCCGCGCCATCGAGATCGCGGCGGCGGGCCAGCACAATCTCCTGATGATCGGCGCACCCGGGGCAGGGAAGTCGATGCTGGCGCGGCGCATTCCGTCCATACTGCCGCCGCTCTCGCGCGCGGAGTCGCTGGAAGTCACCAGGATCCACTCGGTAGCCGGGCGGCTGAAGGCGGGGCAGTCGCTCATCGAGACCCGGCCGTTTCGCGCGCCGCACCATTCCATATCGGATGCCGGACTGGTGGGTGGTGGCAGCTCGCCGCGGCCTGGCGAGGTATCGCTCGCGCACAATGGGGTGCTGTTTCTGGATGAGCTGGCCGAGTTCAAGCGGCATGTGCTGGAGAGTTTGAGGCAGCCGCTAGAAGATGGCACAGTCGCGATCGCGCGGGCGCGCGTGGCTTTGACGTACCCTGCGCGGTTCATGCTGGCGGCCGCGATGAATCCGTGCCCGTGCGGATTCTACGGAATCGGCACGAGTGGGTGTACCTGCACGGGCGCGCAGATCGAGCGCTACCTCGCCCGCATCTCGGGACCCCTGATGGATCGCATTGATCTGCACGTGGTAGTGCCGCCGGTGAACGCGCGCGAGCTCATCTCGCGTGCTCCAGGTGAGCCGAGCGCTACAATTCGCGAGCGGGTGCTGGCCGCGCGTGAACGGCAGTTGAACCGGTTCCAGAGTCTCGCAGGTGTGTATTCGAACGCCCACATGGGTGCGCGCGAAGTCCGCGAGCTGTGCACCATTGACGGGCGCGGAGAAGAGCTGCTGCGTGGTGCGATCCAGAAGCTGGGGTTGTCGGCGCGGGCGTATCACCGCGTGCTGCGTCTCGCCCGGACCATCGCAGACCTCGATGGCGTGGATTCGATTCTGCCGGCACAGGTTGCCGAAGCGATTCAATATCGTTCGCTGGATCGCAGACGCCCGTCACCTTCGTTTCGCTAGCTTGTTTGCACGATGTTCGTGCCGATGCAGTCCGTGCGTAACACCACCCCTTGCGTGGGTGCTTGAGCGAAATCACTATCCGCTTGCTTAACGGCCTTCAGGGGCGCTGAAGACGCACTAGCACATCCACAGTTTTCGGATGACATTCGTCCCCCGTTACTGTGATGTTGTCTCTGATCCAAGGCTGGTATCCCGTCGCCCGAGCTTCGACCCGGTAAGTACCAGCCCGTTCCATCGCCAGACGAATCGGGGTATTGACGTTGCTAGTCGTCACACTGTCTCGGAAGGCTCCGTCAATCGCGATTACCGTTACCTCGCCTGCGGTGACGGTTCCGTTACTGATCGAGTCAACCAGCTGAACTCTCAGCGCATGTGCCGCGACCGCAAAACAGTCGGTAGCGCAATTGCCGGTGATGCTGCTCAGTAGGAATAGTCCGACCATGGCGCATACTACTGAAGCCTTGGCTAACATGATGCACCTCCTTAGGAACAAAGCGAATCACGATGAGTCAGCCTCCAGCCGTGTAGAATAGTCGTTTCCACACGCATTTGCGGCCGGTCAACTGCGCCGGTCAACCCTTGCGTGTGCTTCCTGTCGTAAAGAATATCCGCGATGCTTTCCGAAACCGCCCGAGTCAACTCTCAATTCCGGAGTGAGCAACTGATGGCCTCGGATCGTGTGTTGAACAAGCTCGTGCGGGCCTTTCACTATGTTCCGGGTTATCACCTGCTCGTGCGCAGGATGCTCTCGCACGCCAGCGAGATCTCGCTTACCGAAGCCCGGTTCCTGGGCGGCCTGGCGCAACAGGTACCTGCCGATCGCTGCATCGTTGAAATTGGAACGCTGTTTGGCGAGTCGACTCGTGTACTTGCGATGTTCAAGGCGTCCGGCACGCCGCTGATTACAGTCGATAGCTTCCGCTGGAATCCGCACGGGTTACGCCGAAAAGACCATGCGCGGATCACGCACGGGCTGCTGGCCGAAGCTACCACATCCCACGATGTCGAGCTACGCGAGATGGATAAAGCCGCCTTCTATGCATCGTATCAGGGCGGTCCGCCAGGACTGGTGTTTCTCGACGCCAACCACAGTTACGAATCAACCAAGGCGGACATTTCCTGGGCGCAGAGTGTGCAGGCGGGGATTATCTGCGGCCACGACTATTCCGCGCGATTCCCCGGAGTTACCAAAGCCGTGGACGAATGCGGTGGTGCAAAACAAGTGGTGGACACTCTATTCGTGTTGTGAGCATGAGCGTCGTTTTTACTGTGGGCCACTCGACGCGGTCGGCGGACGAGTTTCTGGAGCTGCTGGGAGCCAACGGCGTTCGTGCGCTGGTTGATGTGCGCAGATACCCGGGGTCGCGCCGTTACCCGTATTTCAATCGAGAGTCGCTGAGCGAACTGCTCAGCACGGCTGGCATCGCATACCACCATGCGCCCGAGCTCGGTGGGCGGCGCGAAAGCACGGCTGACTCTCCGAATACGTTCTGGAAGAACGCGAGCTTCCGTGCCTACGCCGACTACATGTCGACGCCGGAGTTTCAGACAGCGTTTGAACGATTGGAGCAGATCGCCTGGAGCCTGGCAACCGCAATCATGTGTGCCGAAGCGGTTCCGTGGCGTTGCCATCGGCAGTTTGATAGCCGACGCGCTGGTCGGCAGAGGTCACGAGGTACGGCACATCCTCTTCGCGCAGCGCGCGGATCCACACGTTCTGAATGCCGGTGCCGTAATCGGTGCAAATGGATCGATCACATATCCGGGCACCGGGGAAACTCAGCCGTCGTTGTTCGCGAGCCCGGACTGACCCGCACTTTCCCGGTTTGGCCAGGTGCCCTAGGTTGCTACAGTGCATGAGCATACGGTGTTCTCGGACAAGCTGGTCAGGCTGCGCTCGATCCTGCTCGAATGTGAGTCGGTGTGTATCGGCTACTCGGGCGGCGTCGATTCCGTGTTCCTGGCGAAGTACGCGCTCGATCATCTGGGTGGCGATCGCGTCCTTGCGGTAACGGGTCGTAGTGCGGCGATACCGGAAGCGCAGTGGCAAACCGCGCGAGACTGTGCGCTCCGATTCGGCATCCCGCATCTCGAAGTTGCAACCGAAGAGTTGGCCGATCCCGCTTACGCCGCCAATCCGTCGAACCGCTGTTATTTCTGCAAAACGGAACTCTGGAATGTTCTTACGCCAATCGCGGCCACGCGCGGAATTAAAGCCGTAGTGGATGGCTCGAACGCCGATGACGCACTCGATTACCGACCCGGGTTCGAGGCTGCCCGGGAGTGGGGCGTTCGGTCTCCATTGATGGAGGCAGGGCTTACCAAGCAGGAGATCAGAGAGGCCTCGCGCGCGTTGAACCTGCCAACCTGGGACCAGCCATCATCGCCGTGTTTGTCGAGCCGTCTGCCCTACGGACTTGGCGTGACACCGGAGCGACTGCGCCAAATCGAAACGGCGGAAGCTTGTTTGAGGGATCTGGGCTTTCGTGAATTCCGGGTTCGACATCATGGCGATGCTGCTCGCCTCGAGTTTGCGTTTGGGGAATTGCGAATCGCAATCGATCAGCGAGCATCGATCGCGGCTGCGCTGCGACGGTCCGGATTCCGCCGAGTGCTGCTGGATGTGGAAGGCTATCGCTCCGGCCGGTTGAACGAAGGATTGCAGCTGGTGCAGATCGGGGCGTTGAACCCGTGATGGACTTCCGGATTGCTCGCGCGCAGCGATTGCTGAGAGAAAATGGGGTCGAAGCCGATCCAACCGTGGCCGGACATGCGGACGACATCCTTTCGTTGCGCGCGTCGTTCACCGAACTGGATCGCCTGCGGGAAATGGCGCCCGAATTGAAATCGCTCGGCTTCCGCTATGTTACATTGGAACTGGATACGGAGGCTGCCAGTGAGTCGTGATCAGTTGGTGTACATGGACTTCGCGGCGACTTCGGCGTTGCGCCCGCCGGAAGTGATCTGCGCAGTCAGCAACTTTCTCGGCGATTGCGGTGCAACACCCGGACGCGGTGGACATCGGCTGGCGATCGACGCGGGCCGGGTCGCCCTGCGCTGCCGAATGGCGCTGGCCAAACTGCTCGACCTGCCGGGAGATCCCGGCCGCACCGCGTTCATGTTGAACGCAACGCACGCGATCAATACCGCAATGTGGGGTGTTCTGGGTCAGGGCGACGCGGTCGTGATCAGCGCGTACGATCACAACGCCGTACTGCGCACCGCGCATCGCCTGTCACAAGAGCGCGGCGTCCAGATGCGCATGATCACAGGCGCGCCGGACGGCTCAGTCGACCTGGACGAAGTGGACCGAATGCTCGATGGCGCGCGGCTGCTGGTCGTGAATGCGGTTTCCAATGTGCTCGGCACGTCGATGCCCGTGGCCGAACTTACCCGCCGCGCGCATGGCGCGGGCGCGCTCGTGCTGGTCGACGCCGCGCAATCGGCCGGTCATCAACACAGCAGTGCCAAACAGGACGGCGTCGATCTGGTTGCGTTTACCGGTCATAAAGGGTTGCTCGGCATCCAAGGGGTGGGCGGGCTGTGGGTACGCGAGGGCATTGATGTCAAACCGATGCTGACGGGTGGTACCGGCGGTGACTCCACGCTGCGCGACATGCCGCCGTCCTACCCGGATCATCTCGAGGCTGGGACCGGCTGCTCGGCGGGCATCGCCTCGGTGCTGGCGGGTATCGACTGGATCCAGAAACGGTCTCTGGCTGCGATCCACCAAGAGTCGAGCGCATTGAAAATGCGCCTGTGGGATGGTCTCAACGCGATTTCCGAGGTTCAGGTTCTGTCACCGCGCGACCCGGATGGCGCGGCACTGGTCACCATAGTTCCGCGCAGCATGGATGTGCCCACCCTGGCCAACCGGCTCGACCGTGAACACAGTGTGCTCACGCGCGCGGGCCTGCATTGCGCTCCGGAAGCGCACCGACTTCTGGGCAGCGACACGCATGGCGCCGTGCGTTTTTCTCTCGGCTGGTGCTCCACTGAAGACCAGGTCGATCACGCGCTCGAGGCCGTGGCCCAGGTTACCAGCGCGGGAAAGGTATTCAGTGTAGCGCCAACGGAGGCGCCGTCCTGCTGAAACGTGCGCCTCTTCCTCGCCATTACACTTCCTGATCCGCTGAAGCACGCGATCTATACGGCAACCGAGCCGTTGCGTAATGCCGCGCCCGCGATCCGCTGGGTTGCGTCCGAGCAGCTTCACATCACGCTCAAGTTCCTGGGTGACGTTCCAGAAGACGGATTACCGCCGATCCAGTCCGTGCTGACACGCGTTGCCAGCGCGAGTGCCGCCTTTCGAATGGAGATCGGCGGTATAGGCGCGTTTCCGAACCTGCGTCGCCCGCGCGTGGTCTGGGTGGGTGTGACCGAATCGGGCGTGCTCACTCAATTGCAGGAGCAACTGGAAACCGCGATCGCGCCACTGGGCTTTCCTCGTGAGGCACGACCCTTCCATCCGCATTTGACGCTGGGGCGGGTAAGTCCAGAAGTTCCGGCCGAACAGTTGCGTTCCTCGGAACGCGCAGCGAGTGGGATCGAATACAAGGATACCATGCTGGTCGGCTCGGCTGAACTCATGCTGAGTCGGTTGTCACCGAAGGGCGCGCGCTATGAAGTGCTGAGCAGCGCGCCATTGAAGGGCGGAAGTTGAAATCATGAAACGGTTGCTGTTTTTGTTGGTGCTGGTGGCACTGGGGTATGCCGGCTGGACGCAACGCGGCCGGGTGCTCAGCTTGCTGGGTCGAGAGCCCACGAACGCAGCCATCGAAGAGATCCACGCTTCCCCGGCACTGGCACAGATCGCGGAAGCCAAGCTCGAAAACTTAAAGGCTGGTCACTCACAAACGGTGTCACTCAGTCAGGATGAGCTGCAAAGTCTCTTGCAGTACAAGTTCAGGCAGTTGCTGCCTGCTTTCGTGACTTCACCGGTGATCGAGCTCGACGGAGATCGAATCAAGGTGAGTGGAATGGTCCCGGTCGAGAATCTGCCCAGTCTCGGCGAGCTGGGCGATGCAGCCGCGTTTCTGCCTGACACGACCGAGGTCTCGATAACCGGCACGTTGCTGCCGCTGAATGGTGGTCGCGTTGCCATAGGCATAGACCAGGTGAGTGCGGCTCGTATCCCGCTTCCGGATCGGCTGGTGCCGCGCGTATTGCAGCGGCTGGGCCGAAAGGATGAACCCGGTTTGCCGCGCGATGCACTGGCAGTGCCACTGCCCCCTGGCGTGGCGGCCGCATACGTACGCAGTGATTCATTGGTATTGCTGGCCCGGCCGGCTTCCACATCCCGCAACTGAGCGAACATGGCACGCATTCTCGTGGTGGACGATGAAGAGGGGATCCGCAAAATCCTGAAGCAGGTGCTCGAGTATGAAGGACACACCGTGTCCGCGGCCGGCGGCGGCGGTGAAGCCCTCACACTTTTTCACGAGTTCGTGCCCGATCTCACGTTGCTGGATGTAAAAATGGCCCGCATGGACGGGCTCGAAGTGCTGGATCGACTAATCGAAGCAGATCCCGCGGCAGTTGTGGTCATGATCAGCGGCCACGGTACCATCGAAACCGCCGTCGAAGCGACGCGTCGCGGTGCCTATGACTTTCTGGAGAAACCGCTCGATACCGATCGGCTGCTGGTCACCATTCGCAATGGCCTCCTGCATCGCGGATTGGAGCAGGAGAATGCGCGTCTGCGCGGTGAGGTGGAATCCCACTACGAGATCGTGGGCAAGAGCTTTGCGATCCGTGGACTGGTCGATCGTATTGAAAAAGTGGCGCCGACCGACGCGCGTGTACTGATTACCGGTGAAAACGGGACGGGCAAGGAACTGGTGGCTCGCGCGATCCATTATCTGTCGACGCGCAAGGAAGCACCGTTCGTGGAAGTGAATTGTGCAGCAATCCCGTCCGAGCTGATCGAGAGCGAACTGTTTGGCCACATGAAAGGCTCGTTCACCGGCGCCACCGCCGATCGCCCGGGCAAATTCGAGCAGGCGGACAAGGGTACGTTGTTTCTCGATGAAATCGGTGACATGAGCATTGCGGCCCAGGCCAAAGTGCTGCGCGCATTGCAGGAGGGCATCATCACGCGGGTTGGCGGCGAAAAGCCGATCCGCGTCGACGTGCGCGTCATTGCGGCGACCAACAAGACACTCGACAAGGAAATCGAGGCCGGCCGGTTCCGCGAGGACCTGTATTTCCGTTTGAACGTCGTGCCGATCCAGGTTCCGCCGCTGCGGGAGCGGCGGGAGGATGTGCCGATGCTGGTCCGCTACTTTGCCGACAAGGCGGTCGACGAGCAGCGGTTGCCCATGCGTGAGTTCACGGCGGACGCCGTGGATCGGCTGGCTCGAATGGAATGGCCCGGCAATGTTCGCGAGCTGCGGAACACCGTCGAACGCCTGCTGATTCTAGCCAGAGGGAACGAAGTTGCAGCGGTGGACGTCGAGCGGCTGGTGGGCGGCGTCCTCGCGGCCGCCACGATGAGCGGCGATCTGCTGGGCGCGGGCTCGTTCGCCGAGTTCAAGGAACGCGCCGAGCGCGCGTACATCCTGGCCAAGCTGCGTGAGCATGACTGGAACGTGAGTGAAACGGCGCGCGCAGTGGATATGCCGCGCTCGAACCTGTACAAGAAGATCGAACGCTACAATTTGGTGCGGGAAGACGCGTGAGGGAGCGATGAGTCGTGAGCGACGAGTAACGGATGACCACGAAGCATAAGAACCATATAGGCGGGGCGTGGGTGGGGCCGGTCGGCGGTGAGTACTTCGAGAACCGCAATCCGGCGGACACGCGCGATTTGATCGGGCTGTGGCCGCGTTCGTCCAAGGAGGATCTCGAACGCGCAGTGGCATCCGCGCAGCGTGGCTTCGAGGTCTGGCGCAGGACACCCGCACCTCTGCGTGGTGACGTCATTCGGCGGGCGGGTGACCTGCTGGCCGCCCGGAAGGACGAAATTGCCCGCGCGATGACGCGTGAGATGGGCAAGGTATTGAAGGAGACCGCGGGCGATGTGCAGGAGGGGATTGATACCGCATACTACGCGGCGACCGAGGGACGTCGGCTGTTCGGACACACCGTTCCAAGCGAGCTGCGTGACAAGTGGGCCATGAGTTACCGCCGGCCGATCGGCGTAGCCGGTTTGATCACGCCGTTCAATTTTCCGCTGGCGATTCCGACCTGGAAGATGTTCCCCGCGCTCGTGTGCGGGAACGCGGTGATTCTCAAACCGGCGGAGGATGTGCCCCACACGGCTACGCTGCTGGTCGAGATCATGCTCGAGGCCGGATTGCCGCCCGACGTACTGCAGCTCGTGCACGGACACGGGGAAGACATCGGTGCCGCCCTGGTCGAGCATCCGGGCGTCCCGGTTATTTCGTTCACCGGCTCGACCGCGGTCGGCGCGCTGATCGGCCAGAGCTGCGGGCGCATGCACAAACGTTTATCGCTCGAGATGGGCGGCAAGAACGCGCAAATCGTACTCGACGATGCCGACCTCGACCTGGCGGTTGACGGCGTGCTTTGGGGGGCGTTCGGTACCACCGGGCAACGTTGTACCGCAACCAGCCGTCTATTGGTGCAGGATCAGGTACACGACCGGATGCTCGAC
Source organism: Gemmatimonadota bacterium (assembly GCA_040902615.1). Classification (GTDB taxonomy): domain Bacteria; phylum Gemmatimonadota; class Gemmatimonadetes; order Longimicrobiales; family RSA9; genus JBBDWZ01. The sequence goes on from JBBDWZ010000009.1 coordinate 52,928, forward strand.
CGGCTGGTCGATCGCGCCAAAGGCCTGCGTCTGGGACCTGGACTCGAAGACGCGAGCGAAGTCGGTCCGCTAATCAACCAGGCGGCGCTCGAGAAGGTGGCTGCGTACGTAGACGTCGCGCGTGAGGAAGGCGATGAGATCCTGATCGGCGGCGCACGGGCCGAGGGCAAAGCGGTTGAACATGGCCATTTTTTTCAGCCAACGATTCTGCGCGGCGTTCGACCGGGCAGCCGGTTGGCCTGCGAGGAAGTCTTCGGCCCGGTGCTCAGCGTGATCCGGTTTGGTGACCTGGACGATGCAATTCGAATCAACAATGAAGTGGACTACGGCCTGTCCAGCTCGATTTACACGCGAGACGTGCGCGCGGCATTTCGCGCGCTGAGCGAATTGGACAATGGCATCACCTACGTCAACGCGCCGACCATCGGGGCGGAGGCACATTTACCATTTGGCGGCGTAAAGAAAACCGGAAACGGCCATCGCGAGGGCGGGTGGGAAGTGTACGAGTTTTATTCGGAAACCAAGGTCGGCTACCTGGACTTCTCGGGGAAACTGCAGCGAGCCCAGATTGACACGTACGATGCGGCACCTTATTAACCCGATGCACCCTTCGCGCACCCAATTGACAGGCGAAATTGGCTGACGTTAGCATTCATTCGGTAGCAGCAGAGCGCGAGGTCCACCCGCTGCAAATGGATCGGGTGATCGACGAAACGACGCAGCCAGTCGAACCACCGCGCAAAACGAGCGCAGCACGCTGGGCTTGGGAGTGGACCAAGTCTCTCCTCATTGCTTTTGTCCTCTTTCTGCTCGTCCGCACTTTCCTGGTTGAGGCGTTTCGTATTCCAACCGGCAGCATGGAGAACACGCTGCTGGTCGGCGATTTCTTGCTCGTCAACAAAGCCGTGTTCGGCGCTGAAGTACCGCTTCTGCACCGACACTTGCCGGCCTTTGCTCAGCCTCGTCGCGGCGAGGTCATTGTGTTCGTTCCGCCGCACGATCCGACCAAGAACTATGTGAAGCGGCTGATTGGCTTACCAGGAGACACGCTCGAAATGCGCGGCAAGGTGCTCTATCGCAACGGCCGTCGGCAGGTTGAGAATTATGTTCGGCACAGTGGAATGGGTGACACCTACACGGTCGGTATGTCGTGGCAGTGCCGTTATCGGCCGGCCGACGCACGTGGACGTTGCCGCCCGACGCGTGATTCGTGGGGACCCGTAGTCGTACCGGAAGACCAGTTCATGGTGCTCGGCGACAATCGAGACGACTCCGAGGATTCACGGTATTGGGGATTCGTCGACCGCAGCGCTTTGAGAGGCCGGCCGCTCTTCATCTATTATTCGTTCGACGCAAAAGGAAGTCGTTTGCGTCCGGTACCCTGGCTCACTGAGATCCGTTGGAACCGCATCGGGGGGGCCGTTAGTTAGGCCCTGCAGTTTTCGTAGAAGTCGTCAGCTTCGGAGCGTCGTATGAGCTTTACGCCCGGTCGTCGGGGCACCTACGATGAGAGCTCGCTCGATCAGTACCTCAAGGAGATCAGCGCTTATCCGCTGCTCAAGCGTGAGGACGAGATCTATCTCGCCAAGCGAATTCGCACGGGTTGCGAAGAATCGCTCGACAAGCTGGTTCGGTCGAACCTCCGCTTCGTCGTATCCGTCGCCAAAAAATACCAGAACCAGGGTGTCGCGCTCGGCGACCTCATCAACGAGGGCAACCTCGGCCTGATTCGGGCGGCGCACAAATTCGACGAAACCAAGGGCATCAAGTTCATCTCCTATGCGGTCTGGTGGATCCGTCAGGCGATCCTCCAGGCGCTTGCCGAACAAAGCCGGATTGTGCGGGTTCCGCTCAATCGCGCCGGTGCCTTGCACCGAATTGGCAAACGGACCTCCGCGCTGCTGCAAGAGCTGGGACGCGAGCCTACCGTTGAAGAAATCGCCGGCGACCTCGATTTGACCGAGGACGAAGTCCAGCGGACCCTGGCGATCTCGCAGACACATCTATCTCTGGACGCGCCCCTCACGCCTGGTGAAGACAACCGCCTCCTGGATTATCTGCCCGATCAGCTTTCGTCCGGCCCGGATGACGAGACCAACGAACGCGCGCTCGCGAACACTATAGAGGAGGACTTGGGGACTCAGAAGGAGCGCGAGGCCAAAGTCCT
>JBBDWZ010000010.1:0-9724 GCA_040902615.1 Gemmatimonadota bacterium
CGGGCGCGGGCGATCGCGGCGTATCGAAAAGCGTTGGTGTTCTGGCCGGCCGACACCCTGGTAGCAGGCCCGCTGGTGCGCTACCTGATCGAGGACGACCAGCGTACGAGTGCGCTCGAAGCGTCGGAGACGTTTGCAGCGGCCAGCACACATCCAGGCTGGCCGCATTTTCTGCGCGGCTTTGCGCTGCACGCAGCCGAGCGATACGAGGCGGCCGAGCAGGCGTTCGAGCGCGCACTCGCTACGCTGAGCGCCTCACAGCGCGAGGACTGGCTGGATGTCCGCGTGTTGCTCGCGCCAGAAGAGAGATCACGCTATCGCCAGCTGCCAACCGAACAGCGTTCCACCTTTCAGCAGCGTCTGTGGCAGCTCGCCGATCCCATCCATCTCACTCGAGGCAACGAGAGCAGAGCGGAGCATTTTTCGCGTCACGTGTATGGCCGCATCCTGAGACGGGCTCCGTTCACCAGCGGTGCAGTTTCGTGGGGTGCTGACGTCGAGGAGCTCACGCTTCGATTCGGCGTACCGCGCATGCGCACGCAGGACTGGGCCCGCGGTCCCACACTCGACGCGCAGATCACAGAGCACTTCGATCCCGACCAGCAGAGCTACGTGCCTCCGGCCCTGTTGACGGCGGCGGGCATCACCGAATTCGCACCCGGTGCGGGCTGGCCGTACGACACGATCCGATCGCGCAACGGTTTTGCGCCGCGCAGTGTGCGCCGAATGTTGACGCTCGATCACATGCTCTCACGGTTTTACGAGCGCGATTCCGTGATCGTGCGAGTCGATGCGCAACTTCCGCTCGACTCGGCGGTGCGGTACCCGACTCGCTTCGAGTTCGGCGTGTTCCTGCTGGACTCGACGTTCCAGGTGATTGCTGCGCGAGTCGACACGATTGCCGCCGATTCTGCCCGCACGGCGGCAAACCTGGTGCTTCCCCTCCCTGCCGGTGCAGCGGCCTACAGCGTCGAGGCGAGAGACCTGGGCAGCAGGCTGGCAGGACGGTCGCGTCATCGCCTGCCGGCCCCGCTGCCGGCCAGCCGACCGCTACTATCCGACCTGGTTCTGCTTGCGCCAGCCGCCGAGCTTCCTGCCAGCCGGGAAAACGCGAGCTTTACTCCAGTCCGATCGCTGCAACTGAAGCGAGGTCAGCCGGTCGTGATTTACCTCGAGGCCGACGGACTCACCCCGGGCGATGATCGCATGGTGCGCTATGCCGTTGACCTGGAAGTAATGGAAGAGACCCGGCCAGGTGTCTTTACTCGTACAGTGCAACGTCTCGGGCGGGCGCTGGGGCTGGGCGGGAACGACGTTTCGCCACGGATTACGTGGAACGAGCAGAAGCCGGCCGCGATCGCGTTACCTATAGCGCTGAACCTCGGCAAACTGCAGTTGAATCAGGGATTGCAGCGTTTTCGCGTTACTGTGACGGACCGTGAGACCGGTGTGAGATCGTCGGTCGATCGAACCGTTCGAATCGAGGGGAAATGACAGGTTCGAAGAGTCAGTGGATTTGGGGATCGTTGGTTACTCTGTCGCTCTTCCTGGCGCTGGGTTCGAGCCGCTTGCCCGCGCAACAGCCGTCGACCGACACAACCGCGCTGCGCGCTGAACTGCAGAAAACGGCCACCGAGTATGAGCGCATTCGGAAGAACTCCGCGCCACACCGCTTGATGCAGAATGCGTTTTGCGATGAGAAGGTTGGTCGTTATTGCATTGTCTACGACGTCGGCACCTCGCAGGCGCTGCCGCCGGAACCAGAGCAGGTCAAGCAGGCCCGCGCCAAAGCGATCGATGCCTTCAAGCGCGGCTTTGCGCTGTGGCCGGCGGACACGCTCGTAGCCGGGCCGCTGGTGCGGTACCTGATCGAAAACGCTCAGCCGAAAGATGCGTTGACCGTTGCCCAGCAGCACACCGATGTCTCCCCGAACCGTCACTGGGCCATCATGGTGCAGGGACTGGCGCTGCACTCAATGGCGGATGATTCCACCGCGGAGTCTGCATTTGCCAGTGTGCTCCAGCAGCAACTGCCGTTCGACCGTGTACGCATGCGCGACGTTGCGCCGCTGTTGGCGCGCGATGAAGAAGAACGGTATCGCGCGCTCGCGGCCCGTGACCGCGCCCGGTATCAGGAGCGCTTGTGGAACCTGGCCGACCCGCTCTTTCTTACGGCTGGAAACGAGAGCCTGACCGAGCATTTCGCGCGGCAGATCTACGGAAGGATTCTGGCCGTTGCTCCTGCGGTCGACAATCTGGGTTGGGGCCCGGATGCGGAGATTCTGACGCTGCGATTCGGCGTGCCCACCACCAGGACACGCAACTACGGACAAGGCTCAGGCGGCATCAGCATCGTCGAGCACTTCCCGCCCACTCAGCTCACGTACGTGCCACCCGCGGCCATCACCAAGGGCGCGCTCACCGTGCACGAACCGGGTTCGGCCTGGCCGTACGACACGATCCGGTCACGAAGCGGGTATGCGCCGCTGACTTTCCGCTGGATGCAGGTATTGGAGCATCAGATCGCGCGTTATCCCGGCGCGACTGCGGGTACAGTACGCGTCGATTTTCAATTCAAGCTCGACAGCATTGCGCCGCGTCCCGCACGGGTCGAAGTGGGCCTGTTCCTGCTCGACTCCATGGCTCAGGTCGTCGGTACGATTCGGGATACTGTCGTGGGCGAACGCGACCTCATCAGCGCAAGGTTGAGCGCGCCGCTGACCGCGGGCGTCGTTGCGTACAGCGTAGAAGCATTGGAGCTCGGCAGCCGCCAGGCTGGACGTGCCCGGTACAACTTCCCGGTAAGCAAACCCGGGCGACTGGCTGTGGCGGATCTGGTGATCCTGTCCGCCGGCGATGCCGCGCCGCCCAAATCTAAAACGGATGCTGCATTTCAGCCGTTCTCCTCCCTCCGAATTCCACGCGGCCAGCCGATCGCATTGTATGTGGAAGCGCGAGGTCTAAAGCCGGCGGCAAGCAAGAGAGTTCGTTACCGCGTCGACCTCGAGGTGCTCGAGCAAAGCAGCCCGGGCACCTTCACTCGCGCCGTGCGCAGTCTCGGCCGCTTGCTCGGCGTTGCCGGAGACCCGGTCGCGCCTCGCGTCACCTGGACGGAGGAACAGCCAGCCGCCGATCTGACCGTGATTGCGCTCAAGCTGGGTGCCATGCAACTCGAACCGGGCGTGAAGCAGTTCCGCCTCACGTTGACCGACCTGGAGACTCAAGCGGCAACCGTGATCGAACGGCTAATACGCGTGGAGTGAGGAGCGATGAGCGACGAGTAACTGCTCTATCGGGCGCGCGCTCGTGAGATCACTGAATGCTAAACGCGCGACTGCGCGTAGATAGCGTGGTCTGAGGAACGCGGGGCCGCTGGATCAGTTGCTCGTCGCTCGTCGCTCCTCGCTCGTCACTCACAGCGCTAGCGCGCGCGCCAGGTCAACCCGACCAGTATCCGGACGTGATTGATCAGCTGAACTCGGGATGGACCGGTTTCCTCTCCGGTCGTTACCTGCACCCGATTCACGCCGACGATCGAGCTCTCCGGCGATCCTTGCACTGGTGTTCTGCTGATGTGATCGGAAAGCTCGAAGGATAATCCGAGGCTCTTCCGGTGCAGCGGCACCATGGCACCAATTCCCAAAACACCGACCGGTTGCGTCTTGCTTTCCTGGTCGGCAAATGCCTGGACGGCTTCGGGCGGCAAACCCTGCTCAACCGACACCTCGTACTTCACCACCCCTCCTCCGACGAAGCCGTAGAGCGCAACCCGTCCGCGCGGGGTGACCGGTGCGCGAAAAAGCAGGTTTGCGTCGTAGGTCCAGACTCGGAATGCTCCATACCGTGACGGACCCGTCACCTCAGCGTCAATCGGAATGTCATGGGTCTCGCGCTGTGAAACCGCGATCTCGAGCCGCGACGGCGTGAAGGCGGCCTGGGTCCTGACACCCCAGTACGGGTTGAACCAGTACGCTGCGCTCAGGCCCACCACACCAGCGGTTTCCGCGGTCAACCGGCGGGCGAATTGGCGACTCTCAGGACCGTCCCGTGCCAGCCATTCGGCCCGGGCACCGGAACGCTGCAAGTCGCTGTTTGCCGAGCCACCCACGAAAGCCGAAACCATCAAACCGCCCATCCTGGTCGGCGACTGCTGTGCGGCTGCATTCCCGACGGTCAGGCAGACACCAGCCAAACCTGCAATGACAAGTTTTGCATTCATGCGATTTCATGAGTGCAACGCGTATTCCACAAGCCGCGATTGACCTTGTGGAGAAGCTGTGGAGAGGACTTCGCAGGTGCGTGGAAAGGCTGGGGATAAGTCCTCACACACTGCCTGAGATCTCACGACCCAATGCCTTGTTGTGTCCTGCTTTGCCCGCGATGTGGGAATGTCGACGACTCGACTTCAGCAGTGCGGAACTGATCTGACTCGATATCCCGCCCGGGCGAAAACGGATGTGGATAAGCCGAAGAGACGGCGAACTCGATCGGGCTGCCCCCTTCTCCATTTGTGGCAGACGTATAGCGTTTCGGCTACCGCGGCCCTAACGCTTTTTGGACTTGTCCCTGGGCTTGTCCGGCGGTTTCTCCCGGGGCTCGGCGGGTGCCAGCTTGGCGTCCCAGGGCGCCTTGTCCTTCTGGACGAACCAGATCACTGCGGCACCAATGACCAGCACGATGCTCATCACCTGGGACGTAGTGAGGCCGACCACGAACCGATCGCTCTTGGCGCGCACGAATTCGATGGAGAATCGTTCGATCGCGTAGAAGAGCATGTAACAGGCGAAGAGGAGTCCCGGCGCCATCCGTTTCTTCATCAACTGCCACGTGACCCAAAACAGGATGAGTGCCAGGACGATCTCATAGAGTTGAGTCGGATGGACCCGCATGACCGTCGAATCGGGAACCGAAAGCGGGATGTCATCGCCGAACTGGGTCCGCAGGTTGAAGGCAGTGGTAGGCGGGGTTCCCTTTGGGAAGGCGATGCCGAACCAGCCATCGGTGGACCGACCGTAATCGTCTCCGACCAGAAAGCAGCCCATGCGGCCAATAGCGTAGCCAAAAAACAGCGCCGGCGCGCAGGCATCGAACATGACCGGCAGGGGCAGTTTGCGAGCGCGGATCTGCAGGAGGTACGCCGTGACTCCGCCGATCAGCCCGCCATACCAGACCAGCCCGGCACGGTTGAAAATCATGCCTTTCGGGTCGGCGAGAACCTGATCGAAGTTCAGGGCGAGGTGATATAGCTTGGCGCCGAGGACACCCCCGATTGCCAGCCAGGCGAGCATGTCCCAGGCGATGTCGGCCGAGAAGCCATAACGCTTCATGCCCTTGCCCAGGACCCAGGCTCCGCCCACGAAGGAGAGGAACATCATCAACCCGAAGGTCGTGATGTCAAAGTCGCCGATCGTGAACAGGACAGGATACATGGGGCGGGAATCTAGCGGTGGTGTCCAGTGTGGGGTAACCCGAAACCGGTTACGGTTGCTTGATCGAAGCGGTACTTTTGGTCGGTCTTCGGCGATCGGAGGGGCTTGAGTCGGGTTCGGATTGCTCTCGCGCAGTTCAATGCAACGGTAGGTGATTTCGAGGGGAATGTCGGGCGGATCGGGGCGCTGCTCGACCAGGCTCGTCAGGCCGGTGCTGACCTGGTGGCCTTCCCGGAGCTCGCCATCACCGGGTACCCACCGGAAGATCTGCTGCTCCGTGCCTCATTCCTGGAGGCAAACCGGAAGGCGTTGCTCGAGCTCCAACCCAAGACCCGCGGGTTGACCGCGATCGTCGGCTTCGTAGACCGGGACAACGATCTCTACAACGCGGCCGCCGTCCTTCACGACGGGCAGTGGGTCGACACCTATCGCAAGCAGCGGCTGCCCAACTACGGCGTGTTCGACGAGCTGCGCTATTTCCAGCCCGGTCGTGGTGAGCTGCTGCTGAAGACCGCGAATGCGCAGATCGGCATCACGATCTGCGAGGATGTCTGGCATCCGGGCGGTCCATTCGGCCGGCTCGCGATCGCCGGTGCCGACCTGATCGTCAACATCAACGCCTCGCCATACGATCGCCGCAAGTGGCGCCGCCGGCATCAGATGCTGTCCACTCGAGCGGCCGATCACGGCGTTTTCCTGGCCTACGTGAATCTGATCGGCGGCCAGGATGAGCTGGTCTTCGACGGGGACAGCATGGTGTTCGATGCCGACGGCGAGCTTCTGGCCGAGGCGCCCACGTTCATCGAGCAGCTGCTGGTCACCGACATCGAAACCGAACGCGCATTCCGGGAACGTCTGCATGACCCAAGACGGCGGCAGGAGGCTCGGGGCGACCTACGCTCGGTTCGCGTCCATGAGCTGCCCGCGATCACGCGTGAGCGCATACCCGAGCTGCCGATCCAGGTGCGCGTGGTGCACGACGAAACCAGGGAAGTCTACCAGGCATTGGTACTTGGCACGCGTGATTACGCGTTGAAGAACGACTTCAAGCGCGTCGTGCTCGGATTGTCGGGGGGCATCGACTCCGCCCTGGTCGCGACCATTGCGGTCGACGCTCTCGCCAAGGAAGCCGTAACCGGCGTATCCATGCCATCGCAGTTTTCGTCCGCCGGCAGCAAGAGCGATGCGGCTGCACTGGCCAGTTCGCTCGGCATCGAGCTGCTGACCCTTCCGATCGAGCACGCCTTCAAGGGTCTGACCACAACACTGGCCGGGCTGTTCAAGGGGACCCGCGCCAACGAAACGGAAGAGAACCTGCAGGCCCGCGTGCGTGGCAACCTGCTCATGGCTCTCTCGAACAAGTTCGGCTGGCTGGTGCTCACGACCGGGAACAAGAGTGAGCTGGCGACCGGCTACTCGACGTTGTATGGCGACATGGCCGGCGGGTTTGCCGTGATCAAGGACGTACCTAAGACACTGGTCTACCAACTTGCCCGCTGGCGTAATGCGCAGGGCGACCGCGCGGTCATTCCTGAAGCGAGTATCACCAAACCGCCATCCGCCGAGCTGCGGCCCGATCAGAAGGACAGCGACTCGCTTCCGGATTATGCGATCCTCGACCCGATCCTGCAGCGATACGTCGAAGATGACTGGAGCGTCGAGGAGATGATTGCTGACGGCTTCGATCCCGCGACCGTCAAACAGGTCGTCGCGCTGGTCGACCGCAGCGAGTACAAACGCCGCCAATCCCCGCCCGGTGTGAAGATCACCGGCCGCGCATTCGGCAAAGACCGCCGCCTCCCGATCACGTCGCGCTTTCGCGCGTAGCCTGAGCGCGCGGCAAGGTGAGTGTAAAGCACGAGCCTGCACCGACAGTGCTCGTCACCAGGAGATCGCCGCCCATTGCGTGCGCGAGATCGCGGCTGACGGTCAGCCCAAGCCCGCTGCCGCGCTCCCACTCCGGCGCATCGCCAACCTGAACGAACGGTTCGAAAATCGCATCGAGCTTGTCCGGCGGGATCCCCGGTCCATTATCGGCCACGGTGATTCGTACCTGGTCCTCTGTAGCGTCATAGCTGGTCACGATCTGTCCGCCTATCGGAGTGAACTTTATCGCGTTGCCTATCAGATTCAGCAAAATCTGCTGCACTCGATCGGGATCGGCCAGCGCAATGATGCGCGAATCTTCCCGGCCGCGCCGATAGCGTATCGACTTCTTCACGAAGAGGCTTTCCAGCAGGCTGAACGCTTCGGTCACGACTTCGCTGATTGGCACATCAACGGCGTACTGAACACTGGCTCCGTCGGTCCGCACGTAGTTGAGGAAATCAGTGATCAGGATCTGCAAATGCTCCTGGTTGAGCCGAATGCGGTCGAGGTCACTTCGTTGCGCCTGGGTGACCGGACCGTGTATCCCCTCCGTGATGAGGTCCACATAACCAATGATCGCATTGAGCGGTGTTCGGAACTCGTGACTGACCGTTCGGAGGAATCGCATCCGGTTTTGACTCTCGGTTTCCGCGAGCTCGCGGAGCAACAGCGCTTCGCCATAACGTCTCGCGTTATCCAGCGCATCGGCGCTGTGCGCGGCCAGGCCTTGGGCCAGCTCGATTTCTTCACGGGTATAGGGCCGACCGGTGACCTTGCTCACAAAAGTCAACGCCCCTAACAACTGCCCGTGGCTGATCAAGGGCACTGTCAGCAACGCGCCGACGCCCAGTTCGCGCAGGACCCGCAGGTTTTCCGTGGAGTGTGACCCAGCTTTGAGGGCCTCGTCCAGGTTGTCGGCGATCATGATGGGTTGCGTGTCGAGCATGACCGCCGGCGCGCCGAACGGGTCACCCGGATGCGGTGTCCAGCTTAGTTGCAACGCATGCAGAAGCTCCTGTTTGTCCGGGTCCGGGTGAACAATTGCCAGGCGTGAAATCGAGGTGTCGGGCTCGATGATGTCGACGATGCACCACGCGACCACATCGGGCAGCGACATGCCCGCCAACTTGAGCCGCGTCGCGGTCTCGTCCAGCGATTCGTTGAACCGGCGGGTCGCATCCGCCAGCAAGGCCGACCGGCCATGAGCCGCGGCAGCTTCGTCCGCGGCTTCCGCTTCGCGCAGGGCGGTCAGCAGGAGGCGCTCGGCTACCTCGCGCTGAATCGCTGTGCGGCGGGCTGGGTGCGTAGCCTTGTGCAACTCGACGACCAGGCCTCCGCACCGGTCATCGACGTGGCAAACTGGCCAGATCGTGCAATTCCAGGTGTCGGTGCCCACCGACAGGGCGCCGAGAAACCGGTCTCGCATGGACTCAGGACCCGTGATCGCCTGGTCGAGCAAAGATGTCAGTCTGGTTTTCGCCTTAAGCCCCAGCACAGTGGCGATTGATTGACCCAGGACGTACTGGGGCTTGGCAGTCAGCAGGCTGAACGCGGCATTGGCAAAGACGACCGTGTGCTTCCGACCGCTCGTGACCGCAAAGGCGCCGGGCGCGCGCTTCAGGATCAGCCGGAGCGCATGCGCCAATTCGGGCGCGTCATTCGCCAGATCAGGAATGGACTCGGGTTTCGGTGCCACGCGAACGACTACAGACCTGACTGCGGCTTGATGGCATCGCCTTTGGTCCCGCGGGAGGCCTGTTCAAGGCGGACGGGGACGCCGGTAATGATGCCCTGGAAACCCGTCAGCGGACCGCCGATTTTCGCCCCATTAGCCGTGACTTCATAGGTCCGAAACTCCGAGCTGTGGGCGCTGCCCCGCATTTTGACTACGACGAGAACCTTACGGAGCACGCCGTCGACCTCGACGAAGCGTTGCGTGATGATGTCGTCCGTGATAAACGACACCTTCTCGGTAGTCAGGCTTCGATCAGGATACTCGCCGACCACCTCTGCCGTCATGAATACGGTAACGCCGGTCGCGGTCAAGGCTCCGACCAGGCGATACAGCGATTCACGAAAATCGTCTCGGAATGCAGGCGCAAGCGCGATTTCGAAGCCGGACAGCGAATCGATGACCACGCGATCGGCGCCCGTCTGCGTCACCGCTTCCATGATTTCGGCCAGAGTTTCGTCGACCGACAGGTCGAGCGGGCGCAGGTAGATCACGGTGAGCTGGCCGTCTTCCATCGCCTTTTCGAGGTCCTGGTTCCGGCCGGCCGCGCGGGTGACGTATTCTTCGGGATACTCCTCGAACACGGCTACGACGCAGTTCTCCTTGTGGATGAGTCCCTGCGCGAGGAACTGCGCCGCGAACGTCGTCTTCCCGCTCCCCGCCGGACCGGTGAGCATCACCACGTCGCCTTCAG
>JBBDWZ010000011.1:0-9662 GCA_040902615.1 Gemmatimonadota bacterium
CGACTACGACTACGATCGACGGGCTCCAGCCAAATCGATAGTGTATCGCATTACCGTGACGGTTGGACGCCGTAATCGTAGTCGTAGTCGTAGTCGTTCGCGTCTGTTAATTCGTTCATCCGTTAAACCGCGCAAGCGTACCCGGCGCGCGCCAGCTGCGCCGCCTCCGCGGCGCCAACGACCCGCTAGCGCCTGGGCATCAGCACCAGCCGGTGTGTCGTGCCCGTCTCCACTGCTGCCCGCGAGAAGCGGAGCGGGAAGTACTGTTGGTCGGCGAAAGCAGTTGTGAGATTCGCGTAGAAGGGACTGCCCGGCTGTCCGGATTGGCCGGGCACGTTGGTCGCCACCGAGCGATCGACATCGCCGAGGTCGATGATTTCGCGATAGGTGGCGCCGGTTGCGGCGATGGTGCCGGCACCGCCGCTCCGCTCGATCGCGGGAATGTCGTATGCGCGGACCAGGGTGTGGGGGAACTCGCTGCGGTGAATGCGGCCGTAGCGCCACTGAGCGGGGTCAGTGCCCTGCTCTGCCTTGAGCGCGGTGAGGCCCTGGGTCAACGCGCGCTCGAGCGCGACCTTGCGATCGGCTGGGGACAACGCGGCGTCGCGCGCGGGCCCGAGATTGCGCGTCGTGTGACTGAAGATCGCAGCGGCGGTGCTGCTGCGCTCATATCGTCCGTCCCAACCGGCGAGCAGGGCGCGTGCTGGTTCGAGCTCTGGTGTGCTCGCGGTCCAGCCGCGGAACAGTGCGGCATCGCGCGCGGCCGATGCGGAATACGAGTCGTGCTGCATTTTCTGGAATTCTTCGATCGTGAAGCCGGTCCGGCTCGAGAGCAGCTCTCTCAATCGATCTACCCGCGGATACGAGTTGCCGGCCTTGTAGAACAGCGGCGGATCGTAATTCGGCGGGTGGATGTTGTTGTTCGCGGTTACGATGAAGGTGCGCGCAGGATTCAGCTCGCGCGGCAGATCATTGCGGAAACCCTGCCACTCGAATGCGCCGTTTCCCGGTACCGGCAAACGACCGTCCCAGCCGGCGCGCTTCGGTGAAAGCGCCGATGCCTGCCACGCGATGTTACCCGCGCGGTCGCCGCAGATCATGTTCTCTGTGGGCGCGTGGTAGTAGCGCAATGCATCCAGGAACTGGCGGCAATCGTCGATCGCATGGTAACGCAGTGCGCTCAGGTAACCGGCGCTGCCCGGCTCGTGCATGGTGGATCGCATGGCATACGCGAGGTGACGCACGGTGTCTTCAAAGAAGATGGGGCCGTGACGCGAGAACTTGAGCTCGACCGTGACCGGCGCCTGCCCCTTCACGGCGATGGTCTCGCGCTCTATGCGAAGCGGTTCCCAGCCATCCCGCCAGCGCACCTGGTTGCGATTGGCCGGATTTACTTCTTCGACGTACACGTCGGATTGGTCCGTGCCGACGATCGTGAGGCCCCACGCAATGCGGCCGTTGTGACCGATCAGCACGCCGGGCAGCGGCGCTTCGGTTGAGCCGATCAGATCCCAACCCGGTGCATTGAGATGCACGATGTAGCGGATGCTGGGATTGGCCACGTTGCGATGCGGATCGTTGGCCACGATCACACTGCCGCTGCGGGTCAGCTTCCCGCTCACCACCCAGTTGTTGCTGCCGGGTGAATTCTCCTGCGCACCGAGATTTTCGCGCGGCAACGCATCGGTCCACGCCTGGTATTGCGGCAGAAGCGGCGGCCGGACCGCGCCCGTACGCAGTCCACTCAGTCCATTCGTGACTTCCTCGGTGACGACGGCCGGATCGAAGCCGCGCGGTACCGTGAGATCGCGATAAGGATCCGGCCGGGCCCGCCGGTTGGCCTCGGCCACTCCGTACTGCGCAACGTTGCGCGCCAGCGACAGTTCATTGCGAGCATCGCCTGCGGGCATCGCGGTCTGCGTGCGCAGCAGCGGAACCGTCGCATCCCAGGGTTTGGGTTTGATGCCGGCGAGCTTGAACTCCACCGGCAGGCGATCCCCCGCTTGAGCGATGTAGGCGTTTACGCCGCGCGCAAACGCGTCGAGGATGCGCTTCCCTTCCGGATGGTAACTGCTGAATTCGCGCGCATCCCACGGCCCGCGGAACTTGAGCAGGCGCGCCAGGTGGTCGTGCCGGATGTAGGTCGGTCCCATGATCTCGGCCAGGCTGCCCTCGAACGTTCGGCGATACATCTCCATTTGCCACAGCCGGTCCTGCGCCTGCACGAAGCCCTGCGCAAAGAAGAGGTCGTCGATGTTCTGCGCGTAGATGTGCGGCACTCCGTCCGCATCGCGCAGCACACGGACCGAGTCCTTCAACCCGGAAAGCGTGACCTGCCCGTCGATCTGCGAGAGCGCCGCGCGGGCCAGCGAATCGAATGATTCCTGCTGTTGCGCCGCGCTGGTCAGGACCAGCGCCAATGCACCCAGCACAACAGCCATTCTCGGGAAACGGGTCATGTGCAATCCTCGCGATCTTTGGAAGGATGGCAGTGTACGCCCGCTCCGGGATGTACGCTAGCTTGTCCACCAGGCGGAGCCGATTTATCGCGGAGCCCTGATCGCATTTCGAGCGACCAGTAGCACGAGACTTCAACGGGACGCTGCAATGAGCTTTTCCATCCGCGTAGTTCGCGGTTTATCGCTTTCGGTTCTGGTGGCGACCGGATGCAACTGGACCGATCACTTGCTCAGCTGGCGCTTCGAGCCGACCCTCACCATCGCATCAGATGAAACGTCCCGCGATCTGGGTGTCGGCTTTTTCGGCGGCCTGATCCACAGCCACGGTGATGATTATGTATTCGATTATCACGGAACTGGCCATGGCGGCGCGCGCTCAGGGCTTTACCAGGTGAACCAGGCCGGCGCAGCGGTGTTGTTGGATTCACCCAATCTGCCGGGCAAGCCGATCAGCCTCGAGAGCTGCGGCATGTCGTTCAGCGGTATGCCACCTCTATTCGCACCAAGTTACCGGTGGGACGCAACGGGCAACCGGATCGCACTCACGCGTGATGCGGAGTACGACATCGGCGTGTATGAAGGCACGCGGCTGGTCCGGCGCATCCGGAGGGAGATTCCGCCGCGGCCGGCGACCGCCGAGCTGGCGGCGCAGGACCTTGGTGAAGGCATGAAGGTGCGAACCGAGGGGCGGCATGCGGACCTGCCGATCCGATGAAGTCGTCGCACAACGCCGTTTTGCTTCGACCATTCCGGCTATCGGCCGAATTGCGCTGGCACCCGTTGGCAGCATGTGGGTGCGTCGTGCGGGTGTCGGAGGCGAAACGCTGCCTATCGATGTTTTTGCGAAAGACGGTGCATACGAAGGCACATTGCCAGCTGAAACGCCATTCCCCGCAGCATTCCTGACGAATCACCGAATTGCAACCGTGCTCATGGACGAGCTGGATGTGGGACGCATCGTCGTCTACGACATCAAGCGATGAATCATCTGCACTTGACTTCGCTCTGACCTTCGGCTAGACTCTGAGCACTGGGAGTCGCGTCCCGATTGCATGATGAGCCAGCCGACATAGTGCTGGCAGCTGCAACTCGGTGACGCGATTCGTGTTTTTGGTAGTCACTGCTATCGCAAATCTCAACCTTGATCGATTGACTCATGCGTCAACGAATTCAACACGCGAACAGCAGGACCGCGGCCCTCTCGGGCTCAGCGGTGCGCTACGCGTGTCTGCGTTTGCGGGAGAATCGACCGCAAACGCGTTTCGGACGAACTCCAGCAAGGTGGACGGGCGGCTGATGTAGTACTCCGCTTCTGCGATTCGGCGAATAGCCGAACGCCCCACCTGCAAGACTGAGCAGGTGGGGCGTTTTGCTGGAAGGTTGGTCAGGCTCGGTCTAGAATCGCCAGCACCGATGCCGAATCTGAAATGCCGGAATGTCAGTTGGCCACTGGTGGTGCGGGGTCAGGGCAGGCGAACGCGACTCCCGGCCGGCCCGCCTGCCAGTGTGCCGGGCGGAATGCTACGTGCGAGATTATTCGTCGGCAGAGGAACGGATGAAAATCTTTGGCCACCACGAAGAGAACACGATCGCACAGCTGCGTGATGTAGCCAGCCGCGCGGAACGGGCCGCGCTCATGGCGGACGGGCACGTCGGCTATGTCATGCCGATCGGCGGTGTGGCTGCATATCGAGACCAGGTCTCGGTGGTCGGCGTGGGCTTCGACATCGCATGTGGTAATGCGGCAATCCGCACGGACCTGAAGCGCTCGCAATTCGATGAGCGCGAACTGCGCCAGCTGGCCAGCCAGATTCAGCGTAGCATCAGCTTCGGTGTTGGACGTGACAATCGCTCTGACGATGCACCCGTGGATCATCCGCTTTTCGATGCTGGTGCCTGGGAGGCAGTGCCCCCGAAGCATCGTGCCGACCTGCGCGAAAAGGCGCGCGATCAGTTAGGCACGGTCGGCTCCGGCAATCACTACGTCGACGTGTTCGCGGATGAAACCGATACGATCTGGGTTGGTGTCCATTTCGGCTCGCGCGGCTTCGGTCACACCATCGCATCGAACTTTCTGGCACTCGGACAGGGGAAGAACTGGGGAGATCGAGCACCCGAGATCGAGGTGCTGCTACCGCTGTCGGCGCCGCTCGGACACGATTACTGGCAGCTGATGAATCTGGCCGGCGAGTATGCCTATGCGGGGCGTGAGTGGGTTGCGCGCAAGGTGGTCAGCCTGTTGGGCGGCAAGGAAGTCGAGCTCGTACACAACCATCACAACTTCGCGTGGCGCGAAACGCACGATGGGCGGGAGTACATCGTCGTGCGCAAGGGCGCGACACCAGCGTTCCCCGGCCAGAAGGGTTTCATTGGCGGCTCAATGGGCGATGATGCCGTGATCGTGCAGGGCACACCGGTCGCGCATGCTGACCAGGCGACGGTAACCATGCAGCACGACGCCTTGTATTCGACGGTGCACGGCGCGGGCCGGGTCATGAGCCGGACACAGGCGGCGGGCAAGCGGAAACGGCGTACCGGCGAGATCATCAAACCGGGCGCGGTCTCACCCGAAATGATGGAGAGCTGGGTGCGCAGGAAAGGCGTGATCCTCAAGGGCGGCGGACTGGATGAGAGTCCGCATGTTTACCGTCGACTGCCTGAAGTGCTCGCTGCCCAGGGCGGCACCATCGAAGTGCTGCACACACTGCGGCCGCTGATTGTGGTCATGGCGGGAGCAAATGAATTCGATCCGTATAGAGACTAGGCGTAGAAACACGTCCTCGTCCGCAGGGAAACACGGACTAACCGACGAGCACGAGCACGACCACGACCGGTACGCCCGCGATGGGATCGAGGAAGTAATCGCTGACGTCATCATTGTCCGGCGACGCCTCCGGCACTCATTCAGAAATACGCGGTGCACGTTGGTCAGGAAAATGTTGCCGGTCTCGCGTACCACGCGGACATCATCCTGAATGTGCACGGTGAACTGGAAGTCATCGTGCCAGTTCCGGCCTTCGTGGCCATGGTCGAACGTGTCGCGCGCTTTCCGCACATCGTACAGCCAGATCACGGTCTCGGGACCGAGAAGGTTTTTCGTCAGCAGGAAACCACCGGTGCTCCGGGACCAGCTTACGGCGACTTGGGAATGACGGGTGCAGCGCCACGAATTGCTCCTTATTCTACGGGGTCTCAGCTGGTTGCCTGAGCGGCACGTTTGCCAGATCGATCACCGGCAGCATCGTCACACTTCGGCGGCACGATAGGTACCTCCTGGCGGACGCCGGTATCGGCATTGACATGTGACGCGCATGCTAACATGTTTCCCACATGTCCAAGATGATTCAGATCAGAAACGTGCCTGACAGCCTGCATAAGCGCCTCAAGGCACGCGCCGCTA
Source organism: Gemmatimonadota bacterium (assembly GCA_040902615.1). Classification (GTDB taxonomy): domain Bacteria; phylum Gemmatimonadota; class Gemmatimonadetes; order Longimicrobiales; family RSA9; genus JBBDWZ01. The sequence continues at coordinate 5,860 of JBBDWZ010000011.1, forward strand.
TGGCGGGCATGTCGCTGTCCAATTTTCTGCTGGAGGAAGCGCGCAGACTGGTCGAGCGTCCGACCGCGGCGGAACTGCGCGCAAGGCTCGAGGCGCGGACTGCGGTGAAGGTATCCGAGGCACCTGCGGTCGCCGTGCGTCATGAGCGCGATCGTCATTGACGCGTCTGCAGTGATCGAACTGCTGCTGTGTACGGCGCGCTCAGACGCTGTTGCCGCGCGCATATTGCGCGACGGCGTTGCCCTGCACGCACCGCATTTGATTGACGTCGAAGTCGCGCAGGTACTTCGCCGCTACGAGCATGCCGGCGAGCTCAGGGCGCCACGCGCAGGCGACGCGCTGGCCGACTTCGCAGACATTCGTCTGGAGCGACATCCTATGGAACCGATGCTGGGCCGCATCTGGGCACTTCGCCACAACATGACCGCTTATGATGCTGCGTATGTCGCTCTGGCGGAAGCGCTCGATGCGCCGCTCATAACGTGCGATGCTCGGCTGGGCTCGGCGGTTCGGGACGCGACTGTCGAAGTCTTATAGCGTAGCGCCCGCGAGCGGCACTCCTCACACTGGATCGACGCTGCGCCGGCGGCGCAGCCCACTGTTCGATCACTGCCAGCAAACGTATCCTCTCAGCTGATTGCATGAGCGGCACGTTTTGCCAGCTCGATCACCCGGCAGCGCGGTCACACCTTCGGCAACACGATACGTGTCCGGTCCGGGATAGACTACGAACCGCTCGGCCGGCTCGACATCCTCACACGCATCATAAAATCCGCAGCTCCGGCCGTGGATCGAGACTGCGCTTCACTTCGATCGCCCACTTGCTGGCATCCGGCCACGCCAGCAGGAGATCGATCTCTGCTCCGCGCCGGGTACGATAAAACCACGGTATGACACTCGGACCGGCCGAGGCGATGATGTTTTCGATCGCGAAACCCTCCCAGCTCGCGCCCACCACCGGATGCGACAACAGCGCCTCGCGGTCCGCAATGCCGAGCAGCGCGTGCACGATGCCGCCGCCGGGCCGGGCGTCCCTCTGAAAGCTGCTGTTCAAGGAGGGGCATGACCACTGAGGAGGAGCCGGTTGACGTGCATATTCCACCCACGCAGAACAGCGAGGAGCCCTTATGAAGGCGACTGCATGGAGCACGGTGAATGCATTCCAGACTTCGCCATTGGAGAAATCGAAGATCTGGTCGCACAAAGTAGGCTGGAGCAATTAGCTGAATTGCTTGAAGATGACAAAACTGCCCTTGCGATTGATGGCGGCGTCGGTTTGAAGTCATCTTGCAGTGATTTAGTCGTTGCGGCCTTTCCAATGGGTGAGCAGGTGTTGCGAACCTTGCACACGCTCGGTCACAAGAACCGTCCAGATCGACGAAGCACCGCCACCGCATTCGTCGACAAAGCGGTATCACAAATGGGAAGACTTGCCAGCAAGATCCACCGAGTGACGTGAGCACGATGGTTTGATGTACACCTGCACGCGGCCCAACTTCATTCCGCGCCCGCGGTACACGGATTCCGCTGCAACGCGTGCATTGGAGCGAGCCTGTAAGCTGCGATGCGGCAGTATTACAGGTCCTCGAAATTCGGGGGTCACGAGGTGCGCTATTAGGTGTACCACGATAGCTGCTGGGCGTGTCTGCGGCCTGCCACAAAGGGGCGGCATTCCACCCCGACCGCCCAGGTGGACCTCTCTCATAGGCGGGGGCTGGAGTGTTACGCGGTTTACGTTCGAAGGGCGGCACTGCCGTCCCGATTTGCAAAAAGGCCCGACCGCATCACGCGATCGAGCCTTGTTTTTTTGCGGTTACCGCCCACGGGCGACGTCAGTTGCGAATCCCTGCTCCATGCCCATGCGTGCCATGTGCGAAATGGCAAGAATACCACTGCAACGGTTACTGGATTCCTCCGGTTGAAGTTACAAGATGCCCGCGGTACACTACGTTTCGTTAGGTCAAACGTCGTACAATTCTCTCGGCACGGCGTTTTGCCAGCCGATCAGCCAAGGATCGAAGTGCTTGTGCGACGAGTCGCCGGGCGCGGCCGAGCCACGCCTCCTGCGGTTGATCGGGGTTCTGAGAATGAGAGCGTATGCGACGGAGTACGACTAAAACACCGAACACGCTCGATGTCGCCCATGAGAGGAGGGCGGCTCCTGTAAGAAAAACGGTGGGAACCTGATCCAGTGGATACCCGAGCTGGACGAAAGCTGTTACGAAAGTGGCTGCAGTAAGTCCGCCGAACAGTGCGAGGTTACAAGCAAGAAACGATCGAGCCGCTTGGAGAGAGTGAGTTCGCCGTTCCCGAAGGCTGAGGGCTCCGCTGATCATAAGTGCAGCTCCGACGCCAAGTGCCGAAGTCCAGTGCCGAAGTCCAGTGCCGAAGTCCGGTGCCGAAGTCCGGTGCCGCAGTCCGGTGCCGCAGTCCGGGTCCGATAACGTTGGAAACGGCCGCAGCCGAGGCAGAGCGAACGAAGGCTCACAAACCAGAGATAGGAAACCGGCTGCAGCTGGTCGAGGCCCTCGCGCATCAGGCGCCGTGCGCGGGACGATTTTGGCCGGCGGCACGCCCACTTCACCTTCCAGCAATCTGGGCATGGCCGCGCGCTGCAGCTGCACCTGGCGGACGAGAGTCCGCACGTGTATCGACGCCTGCCCGAAGTACTTGCCGCCCATGGCAGTACCATCGAAGTGTTGCACACATTGCGGCCGGTGATTGTGGTCATGGCGGGAGCAAATGAATTCGATCCATACAGGGATTAGGCAGGTGTAGACACTCGTGTCCTTGGGGAACACGGATGAACAGACGAGCACGAGCAGACCACGAGCACGATTTACGATTACGGGCTTCCAGACATTGCGCAGCTGGTCGGGCGCAGCCGCGAGTGCCAGGAGCCCGTAATCGTAATCGCAGTCGTAGTCGTAGTCGTGCTCGTCCGTTAATCCGTTAGAGGACTTGATCAGGTTTACTGCATTTTGTTGTTATCGCGGTCCTTGCTCTTGTGCGGTCCCATCCCACGCGTCCAGATCACCAATGCACCATTCGCGCTGGCATCCATTCCATAGCGATGGCCGGCGTCGACCGGCGTCATGAACTCGAAGCTCTCCATGTCACGCAGCTGCAACTGGCGGAAGGTTCGGTAGGCGTCCTTCGAATCGGCGACCATGATGCCGTCGATGACGATGACCGGCCACTGACAATCCATCGAATCGCCACCCATCCCGCTGATCGTTGGCAGGTTGCGAACCGACTCGACGCAAAGATAGGTCGCTCCGGTTGGCAACTTGTTTTCCGTCACGCGCAACCCCAGATCTCGCACCACCGTGAGCGGTGTCGCGGACATCCGCTCGAAGCGAGCCAGCCGCGCGCCGGCAATGACGTGCTGCGATCGTGAGAAGCCTGCAGCCGTGCCCGCAGCGGGCTGCGGCCGTGCTGTCGCTTCGACGGGTGCAACCGGAACCGCCTGGGTCTTGAGCACGAACGCGGCAATCGTCAGATCGGCGGCAGCAAAAGTGATGGAACGCCGCTGAGGTTCATAGCCAATCATTTCGATCGCGATTTCATAATCGCCGGCTCGCGGCGGTTTCATCTTGAAAAAACCGGAGCCATCGCTTCGGGCCCGTGTAATCACCGCGCCGTTGGTACTGAGCGTGGCGTTTGCGCCCGGGATCGGCTGGCGGGACTGGTCATCGACTACGCGTGCGCGGATTTCCTGTCCGGACAGAAAACCGGGCAGCGCCAGTGCGCCGAAAACCAGAGCGAGAGAAGTATTTGTCATGGCTCGTTTTGCTCGTGCT
>JBBDWZ010000012.1:0-9656 GCA_040902615.1 Gemmatimonadota bacterium
CGGTGTGGAGTGGTGTTTCCGAGGCGATTGGAGCTTTCCTGGCCGGCAGCCTGATGGCGGAGACGCGCCACAAGGGACGCATCGAATCGCTGTTTGCCCCGCTACAGGGTGTATTCGCAGCACTCTTCTTCCTTTCGTTTGGACTCTCGGTGAAGGCAGCCGCACTGGCGGAGGTGTGGCTGGCGGCGACGCTGCTGGCACTGATCGCAATACCGACCAAGCTGCTGACCGGCTGGGTGGCAGGTGGGGCCGACGGATTGGGGCGTCGCGCTCGGCTCTCACTCGGCTTGACCCTGGTGCCCAGAGGCGAGTTCAGCATTCTGATCGCGGGTGTGGCCGCGACCGCCGGCTTCGATCGCGCGCCGGCCTTGATCACGCTGTTCGTTCTGATTCTCGCCGTGGTCGGGACCATCGGCATTCAATACGCGCCTAGGCTCGCGCGCTGGGGTAGCCGCGCGCCCAAGCCAAACGTAATTTCTTCGCCGCCATGAATGTCGAGATGTTTACAGCGCAGGGCTTCGAGCAGAACGCCTACATCGCGTGGCGGGATGGTGCGTCGGATGCGGTCGCCATCGATGCGGGCGGGGCTGCGATTGCCATGGCTGATTTTCTGGAAGCCAGAAAGCTTACGCTCGCGGCCGTACTGCTCACGCACGCTCACATCGATCACATCGAAGGCGTAGGCAAGCTGCTGGGACGCATCGAATCCGAAGCCCAGGTTTATCTGCACGCGGACGATCGCAGGTTCTACGACAACGCGGCGGTTCAGGCGGCGCAATTCGGAATGGCCGTGGATCCACTGCCGCCTATCGAGCAAACGCTCACTCACGGCCAACGCCTGAAGTTTGGCGCGCTGCATTTCAGCGTGCGGCACACGCCGGGGCATTCACCCGGTCATATCATACTGGTCGTCGAGAAGCCGGACCTGGCGTTCGTGGGCGATGTCGTGTTTCAAGGATCAATCGGCCGCAGCGATTTGCCCGGCGGCAACCACCAGACGCTTATGCGCTCGATCCGGCAACAGGTTCTGACCCTGCCCGATGCGACGCGCCTGTATTGCGGGCACGGCCCGCCGACAACAGTCGCGCACGAACGGGAAACCAATCCTTTCCTGGCGCCGACCTATGGTGGTGGGGGCTTCGCGTGAGCGTGCGCCTCGCCGTCTTTGCATCGGGCGGCGGCACCAACCTGCAGGCTCTGCTCGACACCTTCCAAAATCGCTCCAATTCACCTGTACGGATTGTGCTGGTTGTGGCCGACCGCGCCGAGGCCGGCGCACTCGACCGGGCTCGCAAAGCGCGCATCGATAATGTGGTAATCGAAGCTGCGGGACGTCCCCTCGATCTGGTCGCTCGTGAGCTGCTGGCAGTACTCGAGAGCGCCGATGTCGACTTGATCGCACTGGCAGGTTACCTTCGTCTCATTCCACCCGTCATCGTCAAGCGGTTCCGGCAACGAATGGTAAACATCCACCCTGCGTTGTTGCCTGCGTTCGGGGGGAAGGGGATGTATGGGATCCGCGTGCACCAGGCAGTGATCGCATCGGGCTGCACGCTATCGGGAGCCACCGTGCACCTGGTGGATGAGGATTACGATCAAGGGCTAGTCATTGCCCAGTGGCCGGTCCCGGTGCTGCCCGGTGACGATGCGGCCACGCTGGCCGCACGCGTGTTGCGGGTCGAGCATCTGCTGTTTCCGGCCGCGATCGAAGCACTGGCGCTGAGCATCACTGCCAACCAGACGACTGCCCGGCCCGGCCCGCAGCAGACTGATGCGAGCTTCAGCTTCGACAACATGTCGACGCCGACGGCACAAACGATTCGTCGTGCACTGGGACTCGATTAGAATGCCGCGCGCATTGCTCAGTGTTTCGGACAAGACCGGGCTGGTGGAGTTTGCGCGCGGACTGGCGGAGCTTGGTTGGGAGCTGCTGTCCACGGGTGGTACAGCGAACACCTTGCGGTCGGCTGGACTGCAGGCGGTGGACGTCAGTGAAGTGACCGGGCATCCCGAGATGATGGATGGCCGCGTGAAAACGCTGCACCCGGCAATCCATGCGGGTCTGCTGGGACGTCGTGAGGTGAGTGCGGATATCGCAGCGATGGAACGGCATGGGTACCAGCCGATCGATCTGGCTGCAGTAAACCTGTATCCGTTCCACGAAGCTGTGGCGGCCAATGCGGACCTGCCGGCGGCCATGGAGAAGGTCGATATCGGCGGACCCAGCATGCTCCGGTCGGCGGCCAAGAACCATGCGCACGTTCTGACCATAGTGGATCCTGCGGACTATGCTCGTGTGCTGGACGCGCTGCGGCGCGGGACCGCCGATCTGAAGCTCCGTCGCGAACTCGCCGCGAAGGTGTTTGCGACTACGGCGCGATATGACGCGGCGATTGCATCGTACTTCGCGGCAAGGAGTGGGAGTGCAAGTGTGAGTGGAAGTGCAAGTGTGAGTTTTTCGAGTGAGCTCGTGTTGAATTTTCGGAAGGTGCAGGACCTCAGGTACGGCGAGAATCCGGATCAGGCGGCGGCGTTTTACGGTGAGGCGGATGCTCCGGCAGGGTCGTTGGCGTCGCTCGAGCAGTTGCATGGCAAGGAACTGTCGTTCAACAACCTGCTCGACATCGATGCGGCGGTCATGGCGGTTTCGGCCTGGGCCGGCGAGGAGACTGCGGCGTGTGTGATCATCAAGCACACTACACCGTGCGGCGTCGCGGTGGCGGAAACGACAGAGGGTGCGTACCAGGCCGCGGTCGCCTGCGATCCGGTCTCGGCTTTCGGCGGTGTAGTCGCGTTCAATCAGCGCCCGACTGAACGCGTGGCCGAGCTCATGGGCAACACGTTCTATGAGATCGTAATCGCGCCGTCGTTTCCAGACAGCGCACTCGAGCGGTTCCGCCAGAAGAAGAATCTTCGCGTGATCGAGTTGCCGATCGCGGGCGCCGCCGGGTGGGATTACAAGCGTGTGTTTGGTGGTCTCCTGGTGCAAAATCGCATGAGAATGGAATTCGGCGAGGATGATTGGAGCGTGGTATCGAGCCGAAAGCCGTCGTCCAATGAAATGGCTGACCTGCGTTTCGCCTGGCGGGTTGCGGCGGCAGTGAAATCCAATGCGATCGTGATCGCCCGGGACAATCGCACGCTGGGAATTGGCGCCGGCCAGATGAGCCGTGTGGATTCCTCGCGGATTGCAGTCATGAAGGCGCACGACCAGAAGGCGGATCTGAACGGCGCCGCGCTGGCATCGGATGCGTTCTTCCCGTTTCGTGACGGCGTGGATGCTGCCGCCATGGCCGGCGTCAAGGCTATCATTCAGCCGGGCGGCTCGGTCCGGGATGAGGAAGTAATCGCCGCAGCTAACGAGCATGGCATTGCGATGGTCTTTACAGGAAGGCGTGTTTTCAGGCACTGAGTGTGACGAGCGCCGGCGAATTCAAATTCAATTTCGAATTCAAATTGCGAATTCAAATAAATTCAAATTCAAAGTAACGATGACCGAAAGCGCGTCAGGGCGACTGTCTTGTGTGAAAGGAATCGGTTGAGGAGGATATATGGAGAACGGTAATAGCAAAGTAGAGGAATTCCGCCGGCGCATGAATGAGCTGGAGCGTGCCAAGCGGGATGCAGATAAGCTGCGCCAGGAAGCGATCGCCGAGCTTCTGCACAAGCGCAAGGAGTTGAATCGTGAGCTGCGGCAGCTGGGCTACGAAGGCGATGCCGGCGATCATAGCCGCGACGATGGGTCACCCACGCCATTGCCGGCGTCACTCTTCGATACGAGCGGCGCGAACGGGCCGAAGCGCAAGCGGATGAAGTCCACACGCGAGGCCTCGGACCGCACCTGTCCGATTTGTGAAGTAGCCGGGCATGACCTGCGCGCGCATCGCGGCCAGGCGGTGAAGCGGCCGTTTACGGCACAGGAGCGGGCGGCGCGCGGGTTGTAGGCGCGGATCGCGGATTGCGGATCGCGGATCGTTGAAGCGGTAGCGGATTTCCGCGATATTTGTGGTTGGGAGGGTTGGCAGAACGGCTATTGCACCAGTCTTGAAAACTGGCGACCCGAAAGGTCTTCCGAGTTCGAATCTCGGGCCCTCCGTTGGACTTACGGCGTTTCCCACAACGCCGTTTTTAATTCTGGGAAGAAATCTGGGAAGGTTTCATGGCCAATGTGTCGACCGTTCCGGTGGAGCGCGGGGGTTGGGATGCGTTCAAGGCGTTCGTATCCGACGCAATCCGAAATCAATGGCCACTGCTGTACCGTGGCCATGCTGATTCGACGTGGAAGCTGACGAGTTCCTGGCACCGCCTGCAGCAAGAAACGCCGCTTTCGACATATTGGGATCTGCTGCATGAGCTTGAAGATCAAGTGGGCACATGGACCGGACGAAGGTGGGACTTAACGAAAGATACCGAGACCGCCGCATTCGTCGCATATCTGCAGCATCATGGGTTTCCAACACCGCTCCTCGACTGGACGCTCTCACCGTACATCGCTGCGTATTTCGCTTTCGCCGCAATGGATGACTTCGCGCCGACCAGCGACGATGTGTCCGTTTTTGTGTTTGCGCACTCGGTTTATCAGGCAGAATGGGAACAGCGTTACGATTTCAGTACCGATGTTGAGCATGTTAGCGTGTTGCGAAGTGCATCGCTCGGCAATCAGCGGCAGCTCCTGCACCAAGGGTCTTACACGTATTCCACCGTGCTTGACCAAGGAGATTTCCTCGTAAGACGCGGTGTGGAGTACACGGAGAAGCATAGCGAGGTACGCTCTTATGTTATGAAATACGATATTCCGGCCGCCGAGAAACCGCGCGCGATGAGGGATCTGCGGTTAATGGGCATCAGCGCGATGTCCCTGTTCCCTGGTGCCGAAGGGGTTTGCCGCTATTTGAAGGATTCCTATTTGGCGAGCCAGAAGATCGGAATGACGCCTACCGAGAAGCGGAACGCGCTCACTGCGCTTCTACGCGACCATGCGGCGCGTAGCTCCGTTCAGCCGAACCTGGGGCTTGGGAGCACTCCGCCGCCGCGTGAAGACACGGATTACTTGCCTGTAACTGAGCCTTATCCTGACGCGGCTACATCGCGGCCAAGCTTGTGGGATTATCCGCGGGACTAATTGGCGCCACTAGCGCGCGCAGATGCTCCTTCGCCAAGTGTGTGTAGCCCATCGTCGTCCGCAAATCAGAATGGCCCATCGCTTCCTTGACGTGAACGGGATTCGCCCCTCCCGCCAGCCACGTTGTTACGCGACGATGCCGCAGGTCGTGACGGTGAAATGAATCAGGGATGCCAGCCTTCGACGCTGCCTTGTCGAACGTCGCGCGCAGCGATCGGATACGCTCGCCAGCCTTGCAGCCGCGTCGCGTCGTTAGATGGTGGAAGACCCACGGCGAGCTGAGCAGGAAACGATACTTCGCGAAGTGCTCCCGCATTGCGGCGAGGAGGCGCGGAGTCATCGGAACGTAACGCGATTTACCCGACTTCGTTCTGTGGCCCTCGCGGCCGCTCCGGATCTCTATAAAGCCCTCAGCCAGGTCGACATCCTGCCACTGCAGCATCAACACCTCTGACAAGCACCTTCCGCCGGTTTCACCCATCACCAGCGTGTAGAGCCACAGCATCGGCCGCGGCTCGCATTCCTTGAGCAGCGCCTCATACTGATCATCCGATAGCAGGATGGGGGAACGCCCGTCAGCTTTGGGCGCCTCTACGCGCGCGACTGGATTGCCCTCGCGTAGTTCTAGTTCGTCGGCAAACTCGAATATCCGATGCAGAACGGCCCGATCCTTTTGCAGCGTCCGGTTGCTGAGCGGCTGCGTGCCGGCCGTCTGGTTCTTGCCTGCCCGCCTCTGCGTCCTGCGCCATGCCAGATAGCCGCGGATGTGCTTTGCATGGATGCGCTCCAGTGTCGGATTGCGTAGCTGGTCCACGAAGTAATCCATGACCGGCTGGAACGTGTCCTTGTAGGCTCGCTGCGTGCCCTCAGACAGCGTCGGAAGCTCGTCGCGCTTGTACTGGTCCAGCAGCTCAGAGAACGTCGTAGAGCCCGGCAGACCCTGTGCTACGCGCGCCTGTTGCTTCTCCAGTTCACCATGTTTTTCGCGGGCGAATTTCTCCGCGGCCTTCCGATCCTTGTGGTTGAGTCGGTAAGCGTGGCGCTTGGATGCGACGTAGAGGATGACGCGCAGATAGGCGCCGCGGTCTTCAATCGTGCCCGGATGTGGCTTGGTCTTCCGTGCCTTTTTCATGATCCACGCTCCAATTCTTCCGCAAGTTCGAGCAGCTCTAGGGCTCGCTTTCGAAGGCCGCCGGCCAAACGACGCAAGCTTGAGGGTTGTGGCTCCCGGCGCGCACCGCTCCAAGCCTCAAGCGCGGACTCACTCAATTCCGCATCCCGTGCGAGTTGGGCGCGGGATAGGCCGCTTTTTCGGAGGATTCTCGCAACTAGCATTTGGGCCTTTGTCCGTCGTGTGCTCAGTGGAACTCCTCCGGTCAAAGATACAATCCGTATGGCCAAATCCACAACAGTATTGCTGGAGTCCGTAAGGCCATTTACCTTACAGAGCCCAGATACACCAAGAGCGCCGGCCCCGTGAGAAGGTTTCCGACGCTCTTGCTCAACTCACGACCCGCTAGGGCCGCAACTCAATATGCGGTTAGCCGGGTCCATTCACCAATGGAGGCCGCATGCCAGCACCAGCCCGTAAACCGAAGCCCAAGTCTACACCACTGCCGCCAGCAGCCCGCAAGCCAGGAGAAGGACCGGTCAAGGTCTACGTCGCGCTGAAGGACCTACCCGAGATCCGGGCGTTGGCCGGCGACAAGTTGCTGGATGACGGCTCCGACGATCGCGTTGCGATTATGCATCATACTTACCGGGATGCACTGACGCCTCGGCTGCGCAAAGCGCTGCGGTTGCTGGGTGAGCCCACCCCCAACGTCGATGACGAAGGGCCACTCGCCTACGCCTACCGCGCCACGCGCCGCAGCGGCGCAATCCAGGTCGGCGAAACGGTCATCGTTAGCAACGGCGCCATCGCAGTGCTGAGGCCCGACGAGAAGGCAATTGCGAAATTCTACGCATCCGCAGTGAAGGGCGGGGCGGAGTTGCTCTACACGTTCAGGATGCCCGGCGGAAAGGAAGGTGCATGATGCGAGTCGCGAAGGTCTTCAGGGCGACCTCTGACATCCCGTCGATCGGTGCCCGGGCTGGCGAGTTCGTGCTGGATGATGGGTCGGGTGCAGTCTGCGTTTTCCATGGTGTGCCGCGTACGCGGCTGAGCGAGAGCGACTGGCAGAAGCTCACCCAGCACACCGAGGCCACCCATGCCGGCTAGAAAAACCGATACCGCTTACTTCGCCGCTCGCTCGGATTCGAGGGCTGGACGCGGAGCGGGATGATCTCGTGCTCGTTAGTCCAGCCGCCGACACAATCGGACTCACGGTTGCCGTAACTCATTTCCCGGAAGGTGGCGCGCAGGCCTACCTGGAAGCGCTCGACGCTGGCCTGCTGCGCTGGGCACTTGGCGCTCCGAGCGCGCAATCGGAACACGCGATGCGGCTGATACTAGCGGGACAGTTTCCATCGACTCCGCGGCGGCCCACGAGGTCGTCAGCCAAGAAGATTGCGGTACGCGGCCAGCCGACGAGCGTTCCTTACCTAGGCGTGATCGGATGAAAACAAGTCCGCGCCAAAGTTAACGTTGACCACGCCGTAGGTATTTATTAGCTTGTAGGTACCCGCTGCAGTTACGGAGCAACTCGCTACAACCTGCTCCGACCGACTGTAACGGCTCGCCCGCGAAAAGCGGGAGGGTTCGGCGCCTCGAAGAGCTTTCCCATATAGGGAGAGCGGGGGTCTTAGGGTCTGCGGGGGTGAGCCGGACGAGGGTCCGGACGCAATGCGATTAAACGTCGCAGCGTCCGGACCTTTTTGTATTCCCGGGAGCTGGCGACAAAGCGACAGCAACCAACACCCGGGGAGGCACACAGTGCCCGCAACAAATGGCCGCAGAAAATCAACCGCAAAGCAAATTTGGTCGCGCCTCGCGCCTAGCCAGGTCCGCACGGTCGAGCGGGCGTGCGCCATCGCCCAGGTATCTCTCGCTGAGTTTGTCCGGGATGCCACGGTGGATAAGGCGCGTGAGGTCATCTTGGCGGCTGCAATCGGCGACGACGAACCGCGGACGGCCGCGTGAACGCCGTTTTCGATGAGCTGAAGCGGGCTCATGCGGCATTGTCGCAGTCCGCAATGTCAGTCGCTGCTGCTGAGCAGGCCGTTGACGGTGATGACGCCGACCTGAAAGCCGCGCTCACGCACCTTCGAGTGGAGTGTCGAGAGCTAACCCGACGGGCTAGCAATATGCTCCATTGGGCTAAGGCGGCAGCGTGACCTACCGGCTGAGGGTTACCGAGCTTTTCGCAATGCGCGTGGTTTGCAATGTCGCGTTGCAGGGTGGCACGGAATCGCTCATCTCGGATGAACTGCATCGCGTTCTGGTCCCCGAAGATTTTTCATCCCTCGTGTATCGACAAGTGTGGCGAGCAATCTGCGCCGTGCGCGCGACGGGTCGCGTTGTGACGCCTGCGGCCGTGGTTGCTCATCTGGACATTGTCAATCCGGGTTTGTTCGGCGACTGGGTTAAGGCTCTGAGTCATGACGAAGATGTAGCGCATTCACTCGCAGAGACTGGCGTCCTGGAGTTCGCAAGAGAGCTGCTTCGGCACACCGAATTGAGGAGGGCCGCAGCGTGAACGATCGCGCGGCAGCACTCAACATCGGCGGGGAATACCGACGGCCCGCAGACTTCGTGCGCCGACGAAACGGTTTCCTCGACAAGGCCACCACGATGGCGACGGATGAGCGTGCGCAGTTGGCCGCCCCTACGGCGCATCCGCTCGACGTTCAGCCGCAAAGCATGCTGGCACCCCCGCTATCAATAGCGGATTTGTGCGCGATGGACGACCCGGCCGATGATTTCCTGATTGAAGGCGTTGTTCCGATGCTCGGCAACCTGCTAATCGCTGCGTATCCGAAAAGCGCCAAGACCTGGTTGCTGCTTCTCATGGCGATCAGCATAGCGACGGGCACGCCATTTCTGGGGCGCTTCACCGTTCCCCAGCGTCGCAAGGTCGGATTGATTCTCATGGAAGACCGAGATCATCGTATCCGACGACGGCTGCGACGGCTGCTCTTGGGTCTTGGCCTGACGATGGATGATATAGATGGCTGGCTTTACCTGTGGTTTCGCCCGCGGCACTTCAAGTTGAACAGCCCAGCCATCATGTACGAGTTGAATGGCTATGTGCAGGACTTCGAGCTATCCGCTCTCGGCATCGACAACTGGGTGAACGTCGCGAAGGGCAACGCAAACCAGTCCGAAGATGTCATGCCGCAACTCGATGCCTTTCGCGATGCGTGCGCGCCGAATTGCACACCTATCCTCGTTCACCACGCGAAAAAAACCGGCGCAGACAACACCGATGATCTCCGGTTGGCCGACATCATCCGCAATTCGGGCGACTTCTCGGGTTGGTACGACGCGGGCATCGTGCTGTCCCGTAAAAACGAAACAGCCCCGGTGAAGTTCAGGATGGAGATGCGTGACGATCCGGCCCCGGAGCCGTTCGCATTCACGTTGGCAGATGAA
>JBBDWZ010000013.1:0-9643 GCA_040902615.1 Gemmatimonadota bacterium
ACGCTCTTCCGTTGTTGCCTTCGTCTACGCGGCTGGGGCTGGTGATGATGAGGGGATCGACCGTGATCGGTTTGGCCGACAAGAGCACGCTCGCCGTAAGAACCTCTTCCGGATCCACTACAAAAAACGCGGTGGTCGTGGTTTCGAAACCGATGCGGCGAGCCTCGAGCCTGACCTTGTCCGGGTTGCGCCAGCTGATCACAAAGGCGCCGGTCGAATCGGTTTGCGTCCGGGCCAGGACCCGGCCGCTTTCGGTGAGCAGTGCCACATCGACGACTGCGATGCTCGCTCGCGAGCCCGCGTCCTGCACGCGGCCGCGCAGAAGTTGCGCTGACGCGGCTTGACCGCCGGCCAGCAGCAGAAGCTCGGTGACGAGGAGGAGATTGCCGAGGGCGGAGGCGCGCATAGCTTCCCTCACGAGGCTGCCCTCAGACTGACGGGCAAAAAGACACTATGGAGTTATTACATGAACGAAAAGCTTCGCGCAATGGCCGCGGGACTGAATCAGCCGGGAGTCGTGCCCAAGCCTTGGGGTCATGAACTGCTCTGGGCGTTCACCGATCGATACGTCGGGAAGATCCTTCATGTCAAAGCCGGCCATGCGCTGTCGCTGCAGTACCACGAGCGAAAGGATGAAACCATCCATCTCTTGCGCGGGCGGATGAAGTTCTGGGCTGGACCCTCGGTCGAAAAACTGGCCGAGGTTCCATTAGAAGAGGGCCAAAGCTATCGCGTGACCGTCGGCACGGTACATCGGATGGAGGCCGTGACCGACATCGACCTGCTGGAAGCGTCTACGGCGGACCTGGACGACGTCGTGCGTCTGGAAGATCGCTATGGACGCGTCTGATGGCGGGCGAACCGGCCTGCTTCAACCCACCGATTCCGGCGGACGTCCTCATCGCGCTGGGTACCAACCTGGGTGACCGGGCGGGCAATCTTCGAGCGGCACTTGCCGCGCTAAGCCGTTTTGCCGACATCGATGCCGTCTCCCGGGTCTACGAGACGGAGCCGATCGGTTTTCGGGATCAGCCCGTTTACTGGAACCTCGTCGTGCGCGCGCATACGTCACTCGAACCGGTCGCGCTTTTCCGCGCACTCAAGCAGGTCGAGCAGGAAATGGGGCGGCGCGAGACGTTCCGCAACGCGCCGCGCGTCATCGATCTTGACCTGATCGCTTACGATGAACTGGTGCTGCGCACGGCGACCCTCGAGATTCCGCACCCGCGCATGCACGAACGTACCTTCGTGCTGTATCCGCTGGCCGAAGTGGCACCGTCGTTTCGGCATCCGGAGAGCGGACACGACATCGACCAACTGATTCGAGAGCTGGGCGCGCCTTCCCGTGCCATCGCGCTCGAGGATGCACTGGCGGAGAAGCACGAATGAGATTGATCGCAGTACTGCTCGGAGCTGCTGCCTTACTGGCCTCCTGCGGCGATGCAAAAGAGGAAACCGCGCCGGCAGCACCAGCCGATCTGCAGGCGCTGGTCGATTCCGTGATGCCGCGCCTGCAGGCACTGGCCGGCCTCGCGCAAAAAGGGCCGGTCAAGGTGAAGGTGCAACCGCGCGATTCTCTGCGCCGCTACATCGAGGCGCGGTTGCAGGAGGAACTGCCGGCCGCGGAGCTGGAAGGCATCCGGGTTACCTACGTAACACTCGGGCTCATGCCGGAAGACCTGGACCTGCGAGCCCTATTGCTGGATCTCTATACCGAACAGGTGGTCGGCTATTATGACCCCTCAGCCAAAACGCTGTTCGTCGTGCAGGACGCACAGCGCGATGCAGTGCGGCCCGTGCTGGTTCACGAGCTCGTGCACGCGCTACAGGACCAGCACACCAACCTCGATTCATTGATTTCGCGCGACCGCGGCAATGATCGACAAAGCGCCGCGCAGGCCGCCATCGAAGGCCATGCTACCATGGTCATGTTTGCGTTTCTGGCCGAGGGCCAGGCGGGAGGCCCGGTCGATCCCCGCACATTGCCAGACATTGGCGCGCAGATCCGGCCCGGCCTCGAGCAACAGAACCAGCAGTTTCCTGTGTTCCAAAAGGCACCACGCATCCTGCGCGAGACCATGCTCTTTCCCTACGCGGATGGCGCGGCGTTCGTGCACAAGCTGTGGTTACGGCCGCTGCAAAGCGGTTTTGGCGATCCCTATCCGGCGCCCCTCGGCGAGCGTCTTCCGCAATCGACCGAGCAGGTTCTGCATCCCGAGTCGCGCTTTCTGGTCGCGCGCGATGAGCCAACCGAGATTCGACTGGAAGCCGGCGATGCCGCGATGCGGGAGAACAACCTGGGTGAACTGGAAATGTCCCATTGGCTGGTCGAGCACCTGGGTGCCGACTCGGACCGATTTGCGAACGGCTGGGACGGTGACCGGTACCGGCTGATCCAGGTCGGGGGCGCACCTGCACTGATCTGGTATTCCGTTTGGGACAGTGACGGTGCCGCCGATGCATTCGCCGAAGCCGCGCGCCGAATAGGAGAAAAGCGCGGCCGCTCGGTGATGGTTGAACGGATCGCACTGTCTGGCCGTCCCGGCGTGCGTATCGTTGACGCCGCGACCGCAGCTCAGCTCCAGCAGATACGCGCCCCGGGTGCCGCTATCCAGCCGTAGCAAACAGTGAGTACCCCTGCAAATAAAACGGGCAGGAGCGCTGAACGCCCCTGCCCGCCATGGTACTTACGGATTCTGGCTCACAGATCGAGGTACGCCAGGTCCTCATGCATGGTTCCTTTGCCGTTGCCATTGGAGCCACAACCGCTTACGCCTGCGCCGACCGTTTCACGCGGCAAGGGATACCGGAAGATTTCCCCCGCGTAATTCCGCAATACGATTTCGTCGTCGCTGATCCATTCGACGTACTCCGGCAGGATCGGAATCTTGCCGCCGCCTCCAGGAGCATCGATGACGAAGTGTGGCACGGCGAGCCCACTGGTCCAGCCGCGCAGCGCCCGCACGATTTGCAGACCTTTCTCGAGTTGCGTGCGGAAGTGCTCGCCGCCCGCCACCACATCGGCCTGGTAGATATAGTAGGGCTTGACCCGCGCGCGCAGCAGCTTCTGCATCAAAGCCTTCATCACCTGCGGATCATCGTTGACATCCTTTAGCAACACCGTCTGCGATCCGAGCGGCGCGCCCGTGTCGGCCAGCATGGTCAACGCGGTATGTGCTTCCGGCGTCAACTCATCAGGGTGGTTGAAGTGTACGTTGATGTAAACCGGATGGTACTTCTTGATGATGCTGCACAATGCCGGTGTGATCCGCTGCGGCAGGTGGCTGGGCATGCGCGTGTGAATCCGGATGATTTCGATGTGCTCGATCTCGCGCAGCGTTTTCAGAAAAAACTCGATCCGGCGGTCGGACAGCATGAAGGGGTCGCCGCCCGATAGAATGACGTCGCGCACCTCGGTGTGCTCGCGCAGATACTTGAACGCCCCTTCGAACTGGTTGAGCGGGATTTTCTCGGGGTCGCCCACCTTGCGCCGACGCGTGCAGAAACGGCAGTAGGTCGCGCAAACCGGCGAGACCAGGAACAGCACGCGGTCAGGGTAGCGGTGCGTGAGATTGGGAACTGGGGAATCGGCGTCCTCGTCCAATGAGTCGACGATGCCGTCGATGACTTCGTTCTCCTCCGCGGCCGGCACATACTGCACCCAGAACGGGTCGCCCGGCTTCTTGATCTGCGCCAGCGCGGCCGGCGTGATGCGAAGGTTGAACTTGTCTATGGCTTTCTCTACGGCCTCCCGATCGATGTGTTCAGCGCCGAATCTTTCGATCAGCTCATCGACGGTTACAAGGCTCTGCTGAAGTGTCTCTTGCCAGCGTTCCATGGGTCGTACTTGCCCTGATCAGGTTACGTGGATGCGTTTGGCGAAGATCAAACGATCGTCGCCCTCGGTGTAGAAATCGGGGACTCGTGCAACCACCTCGTAACCGCGCCGCAGGTAAAACGCGCGCGTCGCCGCGTAGTGCGGCTGGGACGAGGTCTCGATGATCACGAGTCGAGCATCCTTCAAGGCAAGCCTTCGTTCCACCTCCTGGAGAAGCTGGCTGCCGACGCCGCTGCCCTGCGCTTCCGGTGCGACTGCGATCCAGTACAGATCCCAGGTGCCCACCGTGCACGGAGTAGGGCCGTAGCAGACATAACCGAGGAGTTCACTACCGGGGGTGAAGGCGCCCAGGGCGGTGTAGTCCCCCTCGGGGAGAATGAAGTAGGAGTAAATGACCTCTAGCGCGACCGCGACTTCGCTTTCGCGAAACACGCCGGTGGAGTTCAACAACCGCTCGATCGCGCGCCGGTATTGCGGCTCGATCGGCGCGATGATGGTTTCGGATCGCGGATCGCGGATCGCGGATCGCGGATTGGAGACCTGCGATTCAGGGTTGTGGCTAACACTCGCGTCCATCGCCTGCAACACGACACGCAGTTCGATTTCCGATCCCGGATCTACGATCCGCGATCCGTGATCCGCGATCCGCGATCCCTGATCCGCAACCCCCGATCCGCGATCCTCGATCCGCGATCCGCTCACGCCACGGCCTCGCGGATAATACGATCCACCAGCTCGGCGTATTCCCAGCCGTATGCCTTGGCCATGCGCGTAAGTCCGGCCACCGGCGCAATGTCCGGATTTGGATTGACCTCGAGGATGTATGGATTGCCTGCCTCATCCATGCGGAAGTCCACCCGGCCATAGCCGCAGCCATCGACCAGACGCCACGCGCGGACCGTGAGATCCTGGAGCTGCTCGCGTTGCGCGTCGGTGATGTCGGCGGGGCAGTGCGGCTCACTGCCCAGGTCTTCGGCCGAGCCGACGTCCCACTTTGCGGCGTAACTGAGCATCGGCCAGTTGCCGGCCGGCATTGCGCTGAAGTCGATCTCGTTGACCGGCAGCACGACCTTGCCGACGATGCCGACATTGAACTCACGGCCCTCGATGAACTGCTGGACCAGTACGCGATCGAAGCACTCCGCGGCATCGATGGCCTTGGCCAGCTCACGACGGTTCCTGGCCACTGAGCTTTGCGTGATGCCGATCGAAGCGTCTTCGGCCGCCGGTTTCACGATCGCCGGAAACTTGTCCCAATACAGCTTGCGGCGATTTACCTGAACGCAGGCCCAGGCCGGGACCGGAAGTCCAGCATCGCGGAGCAACGCATTGACCCGGTCCTTGCGCCGTGCCAGTCCGAGCGTGGCCGAATCGCAACCGGTCATCGGGATGCCGAGCAGTTCGATGATGCCGGCCACGCGGACTTCGTGCGCGCTGTCGCCGCCGACTCCCTCGTACAGGTTGAATACGAGATCCAGTGATGAGTGTTCGACCAGGTCGACCCAGCTGTCCATCTCGTCGGGAACCGGAATCCAGACTGGTGTGTGACCCAGCTCACAGACTGCGCCATCAACGGCGTCGAGCGACTCGAGGATGCTGAGCTCGTCCACGGTCGCATTGGGCCGCGCACTGATGTCGTCATAGAGCAGTCCGATTCTCATCGCAGGATTCCATACCGCTCGAGTGCGATGTCGAGCACGCCCACGAGTAATTCATCGTAGGTCAGGCCGGCCACACGCGCGGCTTTGGGGAAGCAGGAGTTCTGCGCTGGATCGGGCAGGATGCCGGGCAGCGGATTCACTTCGAGCACGTGCGGTGCGCCTTCGGCGTCCAGACGCACATCGACACGAGACCAGTCACGGCAGCCCAGTGCATGATGTGCGGCAATGGCCTCGCCGACGACCGCCGCCTCGAGCGCCTCGTCGAGTTCGGCCGGGCAGGCGTAGATCTCGAGCGGATCCTCAGGGCGGTCCCACACCCACTTCGCTTCGTAGCCGTAGATCGGCACGGCACCCGAGGGCAATGCAGTGAATGCGATCTCGACGACCGGCAACGCGCGCGCAGCGCGGCCATTGCCCATAATGGCGACTGTGAACTCGCGGCCGGGCAGAAACTGTTCGATCAGTGCCGGCTGCTTATAGGTCGATGCGATCTGGTCGACTCGCCTGCGCACCGCTTCAGTGGTCTCACAGAACGCGCTCTCTGGAATCCCCTTGCTCGAGCCCTCATAGAGAGGCTTCACGATCCAGGGCCCGGCCCCGTAAACCAGATCGTTCTCAGAGCGACCGTCGCTCACGTGACCGGCGGGCGTACGTACTCCGCGCGCCATGAACGCCTCTTTTGCGCGCTGCTTGTCCAGGGCAAGGCAGAGTGCCAGCGGATCGCTGGCCGTATAACGCACTCCGTAGAACTCACAGATCGCCGGTACGTGCGCTTCGCGATTGGGACCATGCAGTCCCTCGGCGATGTTGAACACGATATCGGGGCGCGCGGCCCGCAGGCGATCCGGGAACTCGTCGTTCGCCTCCAGGCGGATCACGGTCCCGGCTGAGGAGAGCGCGGACTCGACCGCGGCTATAGTAGCGGGTTCATCCCACTCGGCGTACACGTCTGCAGTTGGAAATTCAGGAGAGACGACTAGAGGAGACTCGGTCGATCCCCCTGTACTGGGAGGTTCTGAGTCTTCGGCTGGCTTTTCATTGTATGCGAGTCCGATTCGGATTCGCATCGCTCTCCCACTCGTGAGGAAATGTCGCACAAAAAGATAAAAGTGAATGTATTGGAAATAAAGCCCCTTGTCGCGCTCACGACGCTGCGCGTCGCTTCGCGCGGAGGCACGCCGCTGCGCACAGGCGCTGTGTGCCCGACGTCGGGCAGGACGTACATTCAATACAATGACGCGAATACGAGTCGAGCTGACCGGAGCGGCCGCGCTGCCGTACGACGTCGTAGTACAGGCGGGGAGCTTGCGCGAGCTGGGGAGCACGGCGCCGCTGGTTGCGCCGGCTCATCGCTACGCCGTCATTACCGACGACATCGTCGCGCGGCACTGGGCGGAGCCGCTGCTCGACAGCCTCGCGTCGGCGGGTCTGGCTGCGACGTTGCTCAGCTTTGCAGCGGGCGAGATCAATAAGACGAGGGAGACCTGGGCCGAGCTCACGGATCAAATGCTCGGCAAAGGGCTCGGCCGGGACACGACCGTGATTGCGCTGGGTGGCGGCGTGGTCGGCGACCTGGCCGGCTTTGTCGCGGCGACCTACATGCGAGGCCTGCCACTGATACAGGTGCCGACCACGTTGCTAGCCATGATCGATGCATCCATCGGTGGGAAAACGGGGGTCGATACGCCTGCTGGCAAGAATCTGATCGGCGCGTTTCACCAGCCGAACATCGTAGTCATCGATCCTGAAGTACTGATGACGCTGCCGGCCGATCAGCTTCGCGGCGGCCTGGCCGAGGCACTCAAGCACGGGGTCATCGCCGATCGCGCGTACTTCGACTGGATCGTGGAGGTTGCCGATGAACTGTTGGCCGGCGATACCGAGCTGCTTGGTGCGCTGATTGACGGGTCGGTTCGCATCAAGGCCGGCGTCGTTTCCGCCGATCCAAAAGAAGCAGGGCAGCGTGCGGCTCTCAATTTCGGGCATACGATCGGCCATGCGATCGAGCGCGCGCTCGACTATGGATTGCACCATGGTCACGCGGTTGCGCTCGGCATGATCGCCGAAGCCGAAGTCGGAGAACTGGCCGGCATTACCGCCGCAGAGTCCCGGGATCGCCTGAGCCAGGCGATTGAAACGCTGAATCTGCCGCTTCGAGCCCCCCACGGGGTGACCGCCAGTCAGGTCCAGGAATTGGTCGGACTCGACAAAAAGGCTCGGCAGGGCGTCGCCCGATTCAGCCTGATTTCGGAAATCGGCAAAATTGCCAGTGCTGACCGCAGTTGGACTTTTCCGATTGAAGACCGGCTCGTTGAGGAGGCTTTGCGGACTATTCTTTGACGGCTCCCGCTAATAGCGGCTAATTTCACCTCGATGTTTCGGGAGAAAGCAGTGCAGTTCGTTCCCAACGGAGGCGGGATGGCGCTCGGAGAGCGCTTCACTGGTCGATCAGTCGCCGAGGTTCTTCAGATCCAGGCCGCTGAAAGCCCCGACGCTACGTTCTTAATTTATCAGGACCGTCGTCTCACCTTCTCGCAAGTTGACGCACGTGCCACTGCCCTGGCCGCCGCGCTCGCCGAGCTCGGTGTCGAAAAGGGCGACCGCATCGCCATCGACCTTCCCAACTGGCCCGAGTTCGTCATATCGATGTTCGCCGCCGCAAAGGTCGGCGCCATCATCGTACCGCTCAATCCGCGCTACACGGTGCCTGAACTGCAGTACATGCTGCGCCACTCGGAAGCGACCGTTGTCATCAGCGCAGAGAACTTCAACGGGATCGATTACCTCCAGCTCTTCGAGGGTTTCCTGACCTCGCTGCCCGACCTTCAGTACCTGGTCACGGTGGGTGAGGAAGATCTCTGGTACGACGACCGGATCTATCAGTTCGAAGACCTGATCTCGAGCGGAGAAGGACGGGTGCTGCCGTCGGTGCCGATCTCGCCCGACGATGACACCTTCGCGATCCTGTACACGTCCGGCACGATGGGCAAGCCGAAGGGTGTCGCCCTCACGCACACCAATTTGCTCAGCGCCGCAGCCAGAAGTGCGGATGCGATTCAGCTTCTGCCGAGCGATATCGTTTTTGGCGTGACCACCGTCTTCCACGTGTTCGGGCTTGGGCCGGGAATCATTGGTACGGCAGCGGCGGGCGCGTCGCTGGTGTTGCAGGAGCAGTTTCAACCGGCAGCGGCATTGGAGCTGATCGAACGGCACAAGGTCACGGTGCACTATGGTGTACCGACCGTTTTCATCACCGAGATGCGCGAGGCGGAGCGCCCCAGGCGCGACCTCTCGTCACTTCGAGCCGGAGTGGCAGCCGGGGCCCCCGTTGGCGATGAGCTGGTCCGCCGCATTCGAGCTGAGCTCTGTCCCAACCTGCAGGTCGCGTATTCGCTGACCGAGACCGGCTCAACGGTTGCAGTCACACGCTCCGATGACCCGCAGGACAAGCAGATCTTCACGGTCGGCCGGCCGTTGCCTGGCATGGAGGTCCGCGTGCTCGATCTCGATGGTACGATTCTCCCCGTAGAGAGTCTGGGCGAGCTGGCGGTGAAAGGGCCGGGCGTGATGAAAGGGTATTACCGTCAGCCGGGCGAGACGGCACAAGCCTTCGATGAAGAGGGCTTTTTCCTGACCGGCGATCTCGGGCTGGTCGACGATGAAGGCTACATTCACATCGTCGGCAGGAGGAAGGAGCTGATTATTCGGGGCGGCTTCAACGTGTATCCGCGTGAAGTCGAAGATCGCCTCCATGCCCATCCGGCCGTTCTCGATGTAGCCATAGTCGGTCTCCCTCACGAAGTACTGGGCGAGGTCGTTTGTGCCTGCATCGTTCCGGTCGAAGGCGCCATCATAACTGGCGAGGAAATCAAGGAGTGGTGCCGTGGTGCGTTGGCGGATTACAAGGTCCCCGACCTGGTCCGCTTTTTTGATTCCTTCCCGCTGACCGGGAGCGGCAAAGTGCGGCGCGTCGAGCTGGCGCGCATGGTCAGTGCTGAGGAGAGTAGCCGAAGGCCGTAAACGGCGGCGCGGATCGCGGATCGCGGATCGCGGATCGCGGATCGAGGATCGCGGAGATGGGCGTGGGCGACGCGCGGCGTTGCCGCGCAACGCGGGGGGGGGGGGGGGGGGGGGGGGGGGGGGG
>JBBDWZ010000014.1:0-9563 GCA_040902615.1 Gemmatimonadota bacterium
CATGAGCAGAACGTCGGTAATGCGCTGCGAGGTTTCAACGTTGCCGGCGGCCACGCTGGCCGGTGGAGTGGCATTCACGATGCTGCGCTCAGGCAGCAGAATGTGCAGCGCCGACATCTCACCGCCACCCGCTGGCAGTGTTTGCTCGAGCACGGACTCGACTACACAGCGCACGACGTAACGCGCCGCCGAGCTGGTGATTGCAGCAACTGCGTTAATGCCGCCCGCAGTCTGGCCGGCACTGCCGGCAAAATCGATGGTGATCTCGTCGCCGTGAATCCGGATCGCGGCCCGTACCGGCAGCGGACCGTTGCCAAAGCCATCGTCCTCCAGCGCGTCCTGCGCGGAATACTCGCCATCGGGCAGCCGCGAAATGCCGGCACGTACCAATCGGTCCGCATATTCGATCAACTCGCTCATCGCGGCCTTGACTTCGTCTTCACCGCGCGTGGATACCAGTTCCAGTAGCCGCTCATTTCCACGTGCGATCGCGCCGGCCTGCGCGCCCAGATCGCCGGCTCGTTCGATCGGCGTTCGGACGTTGGCCGCAATGATCCGCCAGACCGCTTCGTTGCGCTCGCCACCCTGCATTAACAAAACCGGGGGCAACCGCAGTCCTTCCTGGTAGATTTCGCGCGCAAGCGGCATTGACCCAGCCGCGATCCCGCCGACATCGGCATGATGTGCTCGAACCGACAGGTACGCTAACGGACTCGTTGCACGTGTACGGCGAAGGGGCCGGGCGCCACGTTGTTTCGAAATCGCGGACGCGCTCGTCTTCCCTGTATTGCGCGGCGGCACGAATACCGGGGCAACCAGCGTGATGTCGGGCAAATGGGTGCCGCCGCAGAATGGATCGTTGAGGACCACAACGTCGCCCGGCCCGAGCTCTGGAAATGCGGCCAGCGCCGCCTCCACACTCATGGGCATGGCCCCCAGGTGTACCGGCATATGGTCTCCCATTGCAACGACGCGACCGACACCATCGAAGACGGCACACGAATAGTCGCGGCGCTCCTTGATGTTCGGTGAATACGCGGCGCCGCGCAGAGCCGCACCCATTTCTTCGGCGAGTGCCGTGAACAGGTGCCGAAACACTTCCAGTCGGACCGGATCCAGTCTTGGGATCGGGCTTTTCATGAGGTGCTCAAATGGTTATATTTCCAGTCATGCAACCCGTGGAAAACGCGGCGATTCTTCGCACCTGAAACCGGGCGAACGGGTCGCTGTTTTCTTTTGGCCCTAGTGAATTCAAGGAAAGGAGGGCTTGGTTGGCGCGCAAACGACGTGTGAATCGGGCCAAGCCGGAGCAGCCGGAAACAGCGTACGATCGGGCTCGGAATGAGCTGTTCAGCGCGATCCGCCAATGCGGCGTGATTGGCGCCCATGAGGATGATCAAGTGGCCTGGATGACAGAAACCGTGGATTTCCTCGCGGACCGCTATCCAGAATTGACGGAAGCCGAGCGCGATCAACTTCGGCAAACCGGTCTTCGCTTCTGTCAGCCGGTCATTCCGCACGGAACGCAACCTAATGCGGCTTCTTTGGAGGACGCAAACGCGGCTTGATGTGATCCGCCCGCCAGCGCCCTGCGGCGCAACCGGCGGGCGGTTTGACATCCAGCCTCTGCTATGGACCCTTCCAGTATCATTCTCAAACTCCTTGCCGTGTTGGTGCTGGTTGGCATCAACGCATACTTCGTAGCTGCCGAATTTGCGCTCGTAGCCGTACGCCGTACTCGAATCGAACAGCGCGTGCGCACCGGCGACCGCCGTGCGCGCTACGTGCTGAACAGCCTCGAGCACCCCGACGACTTCATTTCCGCTGCACAACTCGGCATCACGATCGCCTCGATTGCGATTGGCTACATTGCCGAGGGTACGATTGCGGCGTTGATCGAACCGTCTATCGGCAAGATCGATTTTCCACTTGCATGGCGCGTGCTGGGCACCGCCTCGGTAACCGCCCACGTAGTAGCGACCATCATCACGCTCATGACCGTGACCTACCTGCACGTGGTTCTGGGAGAGCAGGTGCCGAAAATGGTGGCGATTCAGCGGGCGGAGGTAGTGGCGCTCTGGACCGTCCGTCCAACGCAATGGTTCGGTGCCGCCTTTCGTCCGTTTATCCGCTTCATGTCCGGGTCCGCAGGTAGCATCACCAGGCTGTTCGGTGTGCCGCCCACCGGAATGCACAGCATGCCGCACACGCCGGAAGAGATCCGGTTGCTGATCGAGCAGAGTCAGGAGCACGGCGACATCGAAGCGGAACAGGAGCAGATGATCGCGGGTGTCTTCGAGTTTCCGGAGATCATGGCGCGCGAGGTGATGACACCGCGGCGCGACATCAAGGCGCTCGAAGTCGGCTCGACCATGGATGAGGTAATGCAGTTCCTGATCGAGGAAGGGCATTCACGGGTACCGATCTTCGAAGAGGACCTGGACAAGATCGTGGGCGTACTCCTGGCCAAGGACCTGCTGCCCTATCTGGTCGGCTCGAAAGGGGAAGGCTTTCAGCTGAGGGAAGTCATGCGCGAGCCGTATTTCGTGCCGGACACAAAGCTGCTGGGCGAGCTGATGACCGAGATGCGAGCGCAGAACGTCCATATGGTGATCGTGATCGATGAATTCGGAGGTACCGAAGGTATCGTTACTATGGAGGACCTGCTCGAAGAGATCGTCGGTGACATCTACGATGAATACGATGAGCCCGAGCCCGACATCGAGGTGACCGATGATGGCGAGATCATGGTGGACGGCGGCGCCAGCATCGACGAAGTAAACGAGCGGTTTGACATGAGCATTTCCAGCGATGACTACGATACCATCGGTGGCTTCATTTTCGGCACGCTGGGCCGGGTGCCGGCCAAGGGTGACCGGGTGACGGTGCAGCGCTCCGGTGAGTTGATTGTAACCGAGACGCAGGATCGCCGGGTGACCCGGGTGAAGATTCTGCCGTTCCGGCGCAAGCGTTACCGCAATGGAGTGGAAGAAGACGACGCTGAGGAAACGGCGGAAGAAGAAACCGAAGAAGAGCGCGAATGACGCGATCGATCCTGCTGGTCGATGACGAGGCCGAGATGCTGTCCATGCTGAGCAAGTTCTTCGAGCGGAAGGACTGGACGGTTGGTCGAGCGTCGGATGCGGCCACCGCGATCGAAATCTACGAACGCGAACACCCCGACCTGGTCATGCTCGATGTAAACCTGCCGGGCAGCATCGGCGGGTTGCAGATTCTCGAAGTGCTCCGCGCTCGTGACCCTGATGCCGTGATCATCATGCTGACCGGCCAGAGCGACCTGCAGACCGCGGTCGAAGCCATGCGGCTGGGTGCCGAAAATTTTCTGTCCAAACCGGTGGAGCTGTCGCATCTCGAAGCGGCGACCGACCGCGCCTACGAGAAGGTGGAGCTGCGGCGTCGCAATCGGTTCTTCGCCGAACGGCAGACCGAGCCTACCGATCTGGCAGCATTGGGCCGATCGCCGCAGCTGCGCGAGATTGCGCGCCAGGTGCAACTGCTGTCCGAGAGCGATACGACCGTCCTGCTACTGGGGGAAACCGGTACCGGCAAAGGCTTCGTCGCCAACCTGCTGCACAAACATTCCAGTCGTTCAGGTTCGCCTTTTGTCGAAATCAACTGCGCCGGCCTGTCCGCGACCTTCCTCGATTCCGAGCTGTTTGGTCACGAGAAGGGCGCTTTCACCGATGCGAAGGAACAGAAGCGCGGGCTGTTCGAGGTGGCGCACAACGGCACGATCTTTCTCGACGAAATCGGCGATCTGACCACGGAGCTGCAGCCCAAGCTGCTGAAGGTGCTCGAGAGCCGAAAATTCCGGCGCCTGGGAGGCACCCGCGAAATCGAAGTCAACGTGCGAGTGATTGCAGCAACCAACCACGACCTCGAGGGGCGCGTCAAAGAAGGTCGCTTCCGGGAAGATCTCTTCTATCGACTCGCGGTTTTGCCGATACGGTTGCCGGCGCTGCGTGAGCGAGGCCGGGAAGACGTTACCGATTTGACGATGCGTATTCTGACTGATCTGCACCGTCGTATGGGCCGGGGACCGAGCCGCGTGACGCCGGAGTCGATCAAACTGATCACGGCGTATCGCTGGCCTGGTAACATTCGCGAGCTGCGAAATGTCCTCGAGCGCGTGATGCTGCTGGCCGGGAATGCCGAGGAGCTGTTGCCGAGCCATCTCCCACCGGAGATCCAGCAACTGGGCGGTCTGACAGTGAGCTCTGCAGCCGAGGCCGAGTTGACCCTCGAAGAAGTCGAGCGTCGTCACATCGGCCGCGCTTTGGCCTACAACAGCGGCAATCGGTCCAAAACCGCTAAGGCGCTCGGCATTTCACGAGCGACCCTATACGAGAAGCTCCACAAGTTCAATCTGAGCTAGAGGACTGTCCCACAGATTCCGATACCCTGTCGCAAGCAGATTGCCCTCGAAGCTTATCTGCTCAGGGTATCGGAATGTGCGCGACAGACTACTAGACCGTTGACAGCGTCGGTAAGTTTGGCGCCCTAGCAAGGCCCGTCCCTTGCGCGCCTACGCGCCCTGGAGGAATCGGCATGGCCACGAAAAAGCAGAAATCGCCCAAGCGAGCTGGCGCCAGCAAAACCAGCCGCGGTCCGGCGAAAAAAGGCAAGCCGGCGCTGGCGCGCAAGAAACCCGCGAGCGCCAAGCCCGGCGCAAAACCCGCTCGCAAGCTTGCAAAGAAAGTCGCGAAGAAGGCGTTGAAAACACCCGTCAAGAAGGCCCCCGCCAAGGCGAAAAAGGCGGCGCGGCCAGCAGCACCTAAAAAAGCACCGCCCAAAAAAGCCGTGGCTAAAGCGCCGATCGCCAAGGCTCCTGTGAAAAAAGCGCTGGCTCCGGCTGCGCCTGCCAAAACGGTAGCGCCAAAACCAGCACCGCCGGCAAAGCCGGTTCCAGCGGCCAAGGAAGCCACGATCGCCGCGCCGCCCGCCAGGCAGCCGAAACCAGCGGCGCAGGCTGCATCACTCGCCGACGCTCAGGTCGCAGCTCCTTCGGAAGCGCCAGCCAAGCCGCGTGAAGGCCGACCCGATAAATCCGTCCGCGCCCGACGCCCGGACCGACCAGACCGACCAGACCGACCAGACCGTCCTGAGCGTCGAGACCGTCAGGAGCGTGGGGTGTGGGCAGGCCGGGCCGGTCGTCCGGGTCGTCGGCCACGGCCACCCGAGGCTGGTGCGTCCGGGGGCGAAGCTGGTGCCGACGACACCGCGATCGGGAGTCTTCCGCCGATCCGCCCGTACCGCGGAACCGGTGGCGGGAAACCACCGAAAGGCAAACCGTTGCGCAAGAAGCCACGTGCGCGTGATCGCTACTCCAAGCTCTTTGCCGAGTTCGAGACCAAGCCCACTTCATCGGCCAAGAAGAAGCGGCGCATCCTGGACGAGGACGAGGAAGAGACGACCTACAGCGTACTGCGTGAGCGGCCCCGTCTACAGATCGAGTCGCCAGAGCTGATCCGCGCTGGTGTCATCAAGAAATACCTCGCGGGCGGGATGCCATCCTGCCCGGTTGGCTGCGGCGGCATCGCCGAGGTCGTGCGGGTCGGTACAATGGAAGATGGCGCCGGAGAGGTCTGGATCGAGTGCTTGAGTTGCGCACAGCGGGAACGCTTTCTCATTCAGAAGGCATCGCCCGCGGAACGCCAAGCCGCCGCCAAAGGCATGGAAGAAAATGGCGAAGCGCTCTGTTCCCGACACGGCAGGCCCGTTCAACTCCGTCGCCGCGGCCGCGACCTGGTATGCCCGGAATGCGGAGTGCTCTATCCCGAGATCTGACGGCTACGCCGGAGCGGGCCGCGCCGCGCCGCGGCGCCCGGGATCACATTTTGCTCCGTTGCATATAATGTCTGAGCAGTAAGGAGCTCCCGCACATGCAACGTACTGGTCGCCTCGCAACACCACGCCCCGTCAGGTTACGCCGAAGTTTCATCGCGCGTGGCTTCCTTGGGCTTTGCTTCATGGTTTTGATGGGCGCGGCGGCGCGACTGCAGGTGCTCGAAGATGACAAATATGTCGTCATCGCCCGCAAAAACATGCTGCGTGAAGTCGTGGTGCCTGCTCCCCGCGGTACTATCTACGACCGCCGAGGCCAGGTAATCGCGGAGAACACGGTCGGTTATCGGATCATGCTGATGCCTGGCAACCGGGACAGCATGAACGCACAGCTGAGCCGGCTTCAGCCGGTGCTGGGCATGACCGACGAGGATGTCACGCGGGCCAACAGGAAATGGGACCGCGAACGGCATTTGCCGATGACGGTGTTGGCCGACGCACCCCAGGATGCCGTGGCCCGGCTCGAGGAGCAGCGAGAGTTATTTCCCGGCGTGCTGGTCCATGAGTATGCCAAGCGGCATTACCCCGCGGGCTCTGCCGTTGCGCACCTGATTGGCTACGTCGCGGAGATCAGTCCGAAGGAACTGTCGGATACCATCAGATGGAAGGGCTATGACCAGGGCCGCTGGATTGGTAAGGGGGGGCTGGAGCGACAATATGAAAAAATGCTCGGCGGAGAGCCGGGAGCACGGTACCTGGAAATCGATGCAATGGGAAGAATCCGGAAATGGCTGCCCGATTCACTGAGTGTACCGCCGATTCCGGGACGGGATCTGCAGCTCCATCTGGATCTCGATCTACAGCGTTACATCCAAGGCATTTGGCCGCGCCAGTTCCACGGTGGCTTCATCGCTCTTGAGCCGCAGACCGGCGGCGTCCTCGCTTACTACAGTCATCCGAGCTACGACGCGAACAAGTTCATTGGCGGTATCCCGCAGAAGCTGTGGGATTCCTTGCAGGCCGACCCGGCGAAGCCGCTGATGGACCGAGCGGGTGGCAGCGGCTCGGCGCAGCCGCCTGCATCCACCTGGAAGCTGGTAGTGGCTGCGATGGCTCTGGAAGAAAAGGTGATCACGCCCGAGGAGTTCATGCCCGTGTCCTGCAGCGGCGGCATGACTGCTTATGGACGCTATTTCCGCTGCTGGGACAAAATTGGTCACGGGCGAGTGGATCTGTTGCGCGGCATCTACCTCTCGTGCGACGTCTATTTTTACCAGGTCGGCATGCGGCTGGGACTTAAGCGGTACGTAGAAACCGGTGCGCGTATGGGCTTCAACAAAAAGACTGGAATCGACTTGCCCGAGGAGGCGCGCAATCCCTTCCCAACGACGATGGACTATTGGAAACAGGCGTTCGGGTATGAAGCCCGACCGATCGAGGTTGTATCGATGGCTATCGGCCAGGGCCCGATTTCGATGTCGCCGCTCAAAATGGCCGCGTTTTATACAGCATTGGCTCGACCCGACGGCATAGCGCTGGAGCCACGCATTGCCAAGCTCGAAAACGACACCACGCGTGACGTCGCAATCGACATGGACCTGACTCCGGATCGGATCGCCTGGCTGCACAAGGGCATGCGGCGAGTGGTGTCGCCGGGTGGAACCGCTCAGCGCACGCGGCTCAAGGATTGGGACCTGCTAGGCAAGACCGGCACAGCCCAAGCGTGTCACGCCTGCCCATTGAAAGACCATGCCTGGTTCGTGGGTATGGCCGGGCCGTACGGAAAAGAGCCGGAAATCGTGGCAGCGATGTTCCTGCAGCACGCCGAACACGGCTGGACCGCCTCAGACTATGTTGCCAATGCGATCGATTTTTATCTGGATCGCAAGTACGGCCGGCCGTTCGAGCGCTATGCAACGCCACGCTCTCGAAACCAGGCCGGCGTCCCGGTCGATGAAGCGTGGTGGAACAGCCCTATCATCGATCCGCCGATCCCAGGGCAGACGGTCGACACCACGAAAAGGACCCCACGGCGTAACTGACAGCAAACGGCCGCTATCCGCGGCCGTTTTTTTAATCGGGTCGCCCACGCCGCCCTCGCTGGCGCATGACGTCACCTTCTTCGTCTTTCGTGCCGCCTTCAAGCCGCGCCAAAACGCGCCGCGCGATGATTTCCGCCCGGCCTTCACCAGGCTCCAACGCGTCCAGGTAGAGCTCCAGCACGCGATCCAACGGCAGTTCTTCACCGACCGTCGCGATGACGTCGAGCGCACTGCGTACGTGCGTCTCGATCACCGCTTCTTCGGATTTTGCCAACGCAACGAGCAAACGCCGCCTCGCTTCCTCACTCAGCCGCCGGCGCTTAAACCAATCCAGCACTTTGCCTCCGTGGATGCATGCTCTCTTCGAACGCTACCACTATCGCTTCAGTTCCACACATCCGGGCCCGCCATCGTGACGGGGCGGGCACCGGACCCGGACTCCGGATCGAAATCGGGCTGACACATCGGATCCTACACTACAACATATAGGTGGATGTGAATTAAGGACCACATTACATTGTAGCCCGAGCGCAAATTTGCGTTTCCTACCTCCCCGTGTAGAACCGTGTGACGAGTGCAAAGAGGAGGCAATGAATGGCCACCCCGTTCCTCAGCTCGGAAGAATACGACGAACGCGCACACCGGCTGTACGACTCAGGTGATTACGAGACCGCGCTCGACACGCTGAAGGAAGGGCTGCGATTGTACCCGAACTCCGTCGAATTGCACGTCGGCGTGGGTTACACGCGGCTCGCGCGGGAGGAGTTTGTATGGGCGAAGCAGAGCTTTGAGCACGCGCTGGTGCTGGACGGCGAGCACGAGGACGCGTTGGTCGGGTTGGGCGAGGCGCTGCTTCGGTTCGGGCGGCGGGAAGAGGCCATGGAATACTTCGGGCATGCGCGGGACACCGGCTGC
Source organism: Gemmatimonadota bacterium (assembly GCA_040902615.1). Lineage (GTDB taxonomy): Bacteria > Gemmatimonadota > Gemmatimonadetes > Longimicrobiales > RSA9 > JBBDWZ01. The sequence continues at coordinate 8,763 of JBBDWZ010000014.1, forward strand.
GCCGATGACCTCGACCTCCTGCTCTCGATGGGCCGGGCGCTGTACCGGGAACGGATGTTTGAGGAAGCCAAGGAGGTCTTCGTCGAGGCGGCCTCACTATACCGGGAGAGCGCCGAGGCGGCGGCAGCCTTGGGCTATGTGCTGCACCGTTTGAGCGATGAAACGGCGGCGCGGAAGGAACTTCGCCGTTCCCTGCACATCGACCCCGACCACCATGAAGCACGGATCTACCTCGGGCATTTGTTGTACGACAACAGTGAGTGGGCCGGCGCGCTCAAGGAGTTCGAGCGCGTACCAGCGGCGGAGCACTGGGATACACTCGCGCTTTGGCGCCTGGTCGAGCTGAAGCGGGCGTTGACCGGCGCAGAGCCGGGCAGCGGCGGCGTTTTGGCCTGGGAGACCCGTCTGGAGGAACTGGAAGCCGAGGTCGACCAGCTCGATGAGTTGTTGGCGGAGTTGGAAGGTACGGACGTTGATGAGGTTCGCCGGGAGCATGTCAGCCGTCGCGAAATCGGCTTTACCTTCGAGACGCACCGCGTCCGGCTTCCGGACGGCCGGAGCTACAGCGGTAGCTGGCTCGAAATCGTACGGCAGATCCGCGACTCGCAGGGACGTACGGGTGAGTCGGTTGCACAGTTCATGCGCCGCCACGCGGAGGAAGAACAGGCGCGCACGGGGATCATGATTCCGGCATCCGAGCCGGAAGAATTCGTGCTCGCGGGCGCGCGTGCAGGACACTGGCAGGTGGAAACGTAACAGGCGAGTCGGGTCGGCCGACGCGCCCGACCCGAAAGCGTTATG
>JBBDWZ010000015.1:0-54190 GCA_040902615.1 Gemmatimonadota bacterium
GGTTACGACTACACCGACGACACCTGGGTGGACTCGCGGCTGTACGTGATGAACGTCGATGGCACCAATCCGCGCCTGCTGACCGAGAGCCTGGATCGCACACCATCGGGCCTGATGTGGGCTCACGATGGCACCGGTGTGTACTTCAACGTGCAGAATGAAGGATCGCAGAACCTCCATTTCGCATCACTCAAGGGCGAGGTGAGGCCGGTCACCCGGGGCACCCACATGCTCTCGGTTGCGGATATCAACGCCGCCGGTCTGGCCGTGGGCACGCGCACCACTTCGACCGAGCCCGGCGACATCGTGACCTTCAACATCAAGACGCCGGACAAGTTCACGAGGCTGACGGAAGTCAATGCGGATGTACTGGCCGGCAAGAAGATCGGCCAGACCGAGGAAATCTGGTACACCTCGGTCGACAACTTCCGCATCCAGGGCTGGATCGTGAAGCCGCCGGATTTCGATCCGGCCAAGAAGTATCCGCTGATGCTGGAGATTCACGGCGGACCGCACTCGATGTACAACGTCGGCTTCAGCTTTCCGAGACAGGAGCACGTGGCCAACGGGTACGTGGTGCTCTACACGAATCCGCGTGGCAGCACCGGCTACGGCAGCGCCTTCGGCAATGCGATCAAGCGGGCGTACCCGAGCAAGGACTTCGACGATCTGATGAAAGGCGTCGATCAGGTAATTGCCAAAGGGTACATCGATAGCAATAACCTGTTCGTCTTCGGCTGCAGCGGCGGTGGAGTGCTGACGGCCTGGACGGTCGGTCATACCGACCGGTTCGCGGCGGCCTCATCGAACTGTCCAGTCATCAACTGGCTTAGCTTTGTCGGTACGACCGACGGTTCTTCCTGGTATCGCAACTTCGACAAGATGCCCTGGGAGGATCCGAGTGAGCACTTGAGGCGCTCACCGTTGATGTACGTCGGCAATGTCAAGACACCGACCATGCTGATGACCGGCGTAAACGATTTGCGTACGCCGATCAGCCAAACCGAGGAATTCTACGAGGCATTGAAGGTACGGAAGGTGCCGACCGCCATGCTCCGATTCAACGATGAATGGCATGGCACCAGCTCGAAGCCTTCGAATTTCCTGCGGACTCAGCTGTACCTCCGACACTGGTTCGACAAACACTCGCGCAAGTCGGACCGCGTAATCAGCAGCAGCGGAAACTGATCCGGAAAGAGAAATGGGCGATGGCATCCCGCCATCGTCCAGTTCTCGTTCTGCGGGCGGATGCAAATGGCAGGCACTCAGCTGATCGATGCCGACGCGGTCGAACTCGGCAGCGCGCAAGCCCCTGATCAGAGCGCGATAAAGAGCGCATCGCCCGCCAGCCCCCAAGCTACAGCACAACGGTTACTCAGCCTGGACGTCTTCCGCGGCGTGACCATCGCCGGCATGCTGCTGGTCAACAATCCGGGCAGCTGGAACCACATCTATCCACCGCTCAAACATGCACCCTGGAACGGCTGGACGCCGACCGACCTGATATTCCCATTCTTTCTGTTCATTGTCGGCGTGTCCATGACGTTTTCCTACGGCCGTCTGCTCGAGCAGGGTGCGACCGGGCGCACGCTTCTGCTCAAATCGTTCAAACGCGCTGCCTTGATCTTTCTGGTCGGGCTCCTGCTGCACGGGTTTCCCAATTACCTCGCAAACCTGCCGACGCTCCGAATCCCCGGCGTGCTGCAGCGCATCGCGCTGGCTTATCTGATTGCAACGCCGATCGTGCTGTATACGCGCGTGCGAGGTATCGTCATTGCCATCGCGACATTGCTGTTCGGCTATTGGATACTGCAGACCACGGTGCCGGTGCCCGGCGGCGGCACCGGAATCCTGGAACCCGGCCGCGATCTCGGCGCCTGGATCGACCGAACCGTTTTTACGACCGCGCATTTGTGGAGCACGGCCAGAACCTGGGATCCCGAGGGGTTGCTGAGCACACTGCCCGCGGTTGGCACGGTGCTGCTCGGTGTGCTGGCTGGATATTGGATTCGATCGGACCGCACGCCTGCCGACAAGACGGTCGGACTGTTCGTCGCCGCCAATGCAGGACTGCTGATCGGTCTGGCCTGGAACTGGGTCTTTCCGATCAACAAGAACCTCTGGACCAGCTCGTACGTGTTGTTCACGGCCGGCATGGCCTGTCATTTCCTGGCGATGTGTTACTGGCTCATCGATGTCAAAGGCCAACGCTGGTGGACCAGGCCATTCGTGATCTACGGCATGAACGCGATCGCTGCATTCTTCCTGTCGGGGATAACTGCCCGCGTTCTCAGTCTGATCAAGGTAGCCGGGCTGGATGGGGCCCCGATCGCGTTGAAGACCTACCTGTATACCAGCTTCTACACGTCGTGGCTGTCACCTATTAACGCATCGTTGCTGTTTGCGGTCACCTATGTGCTCTTCTTCCTGGGCATCATGGCGATTCTCTACCAGCGCCGAATCTTCATCAAGTTGTAGAAAGCCTGCGTCGTGATACTCACAGTCACACCCAATCCATCACTCGACTACCTCTTCGAGACCGACCGCCTGGTCTGGGATGATGCGAACCGCGTAGACTCGCCGCGTCTGCGCCCTGGCGGTCAGGGCATAAACGTGACTCGGGCGGTGCGCGCATTGGGTGAGTCCAGCGTCGCGGTTGCGCTGCTGGGCGGGTCCACCGGCGATGAGCTCGAGCGCTTTCTCAACAACGAGGGCACCGGTTGTGAACGCATCACGATCGCCGGTGCGACGCGCGTGTTCTTCGGCGTGCGCGAGCGCGAGAGTGGCAGAAGCATGCTGGTCAATCCGCGCGGGCCCGCGATCGCTGCCGATGAAGAGGAACGAATCGATAATGAAATCTCACAGGCAATCAGTCGGGCCAGACCATCGTGGGTGGCCGGGTGTGGCAGCATTCCGCCCGGTCTTTCGGAAGAGTTTTACGCGCGGGTTGCCATCGCCGCACGATCGGTGGGCGCACGCTTCGTCCCCGACTGCGATGGTCAGGCCCTGCGCTGCGCCTTCGATCACGCCGACCTGATCGTGCCCAACCAGCACGAGGCCGAACGATTGGCCGAAACCGGCATCGCTGATCTGAAAGCAGCCGGCAAGGTGGCACGTGACCTGGCCGGCCGCGGCCCGAAACTGGTCGCGATTACACTCGGCGCTGAGGGCGCCGTGCTGACCGACGGCACCTTTACCTGGTACGCCGCGCCGCCGGCATTCACACACGGCAGTGCGGTTGGCGCCGGCGATGCATTTCTGGCCGCGCTCCTGGTTTCACTGCAGTCTCGCGCCGCGCCGCAGGATGCGCTGTGCACTGCCGTGGCCGCCGGTGCCGCAGTCCTGTGCAGCCGCGGCAGCGATCTGCTCACTACCGCAGACGTCCGCCGATTGGCCACAAACGTGAGGGCCCGGCCACTCGATTGAGCAGCCGGGCCCGTTCACATACCAACGCCGTGCGTCTTACTGGTGGGTTGACGTCTTTGGCGGAAGCTTCACGTCGACATCCGGCACGATCACCTTCTTGGTGTCGGTCTTGATCTCTACCTTGGCAGGATCGACATCGTACTCAGGCAGCTTGCCCGCTTCCACGTCCACATCAGGCAACTCGCCCTCTTCTGTTTTCTCTACCGAACACGCCGAGAGTGTCAGCGCGAATACCGGCAATAATGCTGCAGTCCAGATCTTTCTCATCGTTTCCTCCATCAAGGGAACGCCGACTACTTCACCTTTGAGGAGGCAAAACTCAGACCAAAAATAGGGCCGGAATTCTCCGGCCCTAGCCTATTACAGTCTCAACTGTCCCAGAACTAGTTCGACGGAACCAGCTGGCCCCGGATCTCGCCGCCCCCGTAGCGGGTCGTGTGTACGTTCACGTACGCGTTGCCGTTGCGAATCATCGACTTCAATGAGTCCATCGAGATGGTAGCCGAACTGGTGCCGGTACCCTGGAACGCGCCTTGGGCAACGATGCCGGTCGTAATACCGAAGTTCGGGTTGAGGTTGAGGACAACGCCTGCATTGCTCACGCCGTTCGCGCTGGGCAGTGCGGGGCCGTGAATGTGCGCGTTGTTCACGCCGGTGGTAAGCGGTGACGTGAGAACGACGTCATACTGCAATCCGCTGGGCAAGAATATGATCGATGCATTGCCGATTGCGGTACTGACCACGGCAACACCACCGGTCGGGGGTTCGTTCGTCGCATTCAATGAAGCGGTAAAAACTTCGGGTTCCGGGCCCTGATCGTCGCTATCGTCGTCGCACGCGGCCATCATGGCGGCAGAGCCAAGGATTGCCAGTACTGGCAACATTCTGATGTTCATGTCCCCTCCAGTTTATTGAACGATTACCACGCCTCGCATCGCCGGATGCGGCGAGCAGTGGTATGCGAAACTGCCAGTGGTTCCAAAGGTACGGCTATAGGTTTGGCCATTCGCGAACAAAGGGGACGACCACGTATCAGACGTCGATGTGTGCGCATCGATTCCCGCGCGCGAATCGCAGTTTACCCAGGTCACTTCCGTGCCCGCGCTGATTCTCAGCGTGTCAGGATAGAACGCGTACCCAAAGATCGGGATGACGGCCTTTTTCGATCCGGCTATCGCGCTGACCGGTACGTCGCACAGTTCGCCGCTACCTGGATCGACGATCTGCGAGCCGGACTCGGAAAAGCAGCTGGTAAAATTCGCGACCAGAAACGCGCAGGAGGACACCGCCGCAAACCGCCGGAACCGTCGTTGACGCATGATCATCACTTCACCTCTACGACTTGTTTCATGAACGGGTGTGGGCCGCACGTGATCTGGAACGTGCCCGCGCGCGGAAACGTGCGGCGGTAGGTTCCGCCCGGCTGAATCATCGGCGATTCCCAGCTGCCGTTCGACGCTTTCACCGTGTGCGCAACCTGGTCGTCGTTCCGCCAGACCACCGTTGAACCCGGCGGTATCTGGATGCGGCCAGGCTCGAATACGAGGTTTCTCATGCGCGATGTGACCGTTCGGGCCTGCGGCGCCTGTGCTGGCGGCGTCTGTTGCCGGGGCGGCGTCTGTTGTGGCGGCGTCCGTACCGGTGGTTGTGCACGGCGGGTCGTATCGGTCTGCGTTGGCCGCACGACCGCGGTATCGCGGACGGGTCGCACCGTGTCCGTGCGGACAGGACGCACCGTGTCAGCGCGGACGGGACGCACCGTGTCCGTGCGGACGACGGTATCGACGCCGGCTACGCCTGTGTCCGCGCGTACCACCGCCGCAGCGGTATCCGGAACTTCCGGAACCTCGGCCGGTGCCGCCGTCTCCGGCGGTCTGGTGAAATATCTGGCAGGATGGAATGGAATCGTGAACTCGAATCCCCACCGCTTCCTGCGCTGCCCGCGCGAGCTGCCCTGCAGTGTGGAGGTATTCGTGTTGGCAACGTGCAGTGACAGCGAGTGCGGCGTGTACGGAATCCCAATCTGCACCGCTGCGCCCCAGGCGGTGCGCTCCTCTGAGGTCGGGTCGGTCAGGCGCACCGCATCGCCACCGATCGCGAGCCAGTTGCGCAATCGCAGCAGCGCACCGGCGCCAACCGCAAAGCGCTGGTCTTCACCATACGCCCTGGTCATCCCGCGGCCCGCACCCATGACTCGTAACGGGCCGAGATCGCGGGCCAATAGAAGCTCGCCATCCCAACTCTCCGCTGCGTGGTTGTAGCCAGCCTGGACCGAAACATCGATGGGAAACCCGCTGAACTGTTTCAACGGCAGCGAACGCGCGAAGAACTCCCACTCGTTCGGGATCGAAGGGACCAGATCGGAATTGGTCGCGTAATTGGCCGCAATCAGGATGTTGCCCGGAACACCAGCCCCAAACAGGAACGTCGGAGAGTTCGTCACCTTGCGCGCGGGTTCGCCGGTGTTATTGAAGCGGTGCAGGAAGTTGAAAAAGATCGTGCCGTGCGATCCCTCCCATCCGCCACTCAGATTGGGTGTGCGCTGGAGCACCGATTGCGCACTCGCGTCATGAGCAACTGCACACACAAGGCAAAGGATACTCATGCCCAACTGCCGCGCGGCCCGCATGGTCGAGTCCTTACTTCGAGTGAATCGTTCTCCATTCCCCCGCGTTCGCGCCGGGGAGGAGATGCCGCCCACGAAATCCTTGAGTCAAAGGAATTGTTCCATAATCCGCCATGTTCTGATTGCGCTTTGTGCCCTTTCGGTCACCGCCTGTAGCCGAGATGCCGAACCCCAGCAACGCGACGCGGACAACCGCAAACTCGACGCAGATAGCAACACATTCGGATCGCGATCCACCGCAGACGACTCGATTCAAGCGCCGTCTCGAGACCCGACCGGCCGGGATTCCGGATGGACCGTCGGACTCAGCGCGAGCAATAAACCGCCGCCGCGCGTTGCGATCCTGACCGCCGTCCGGACCGCGCGCCACGACGGCTTCGAGCGCATCGTTTTCGAATTCCAGGCCGACCAGTTGCCCAACTACCGCGTCGAATACGTCGACCGACCCGTGAGGGCGTGTGGATCGGGTGAGCCAGTTGCTTTGAAAGGAGACGCCTGGCTCCAGATCAGCCTCGAGCCGGCCTATGCGCACGATGATGACGGGCACCCGACGGTGAAGGTCCGTGCTCTAATGCCCATGCTTCCCAATCTCCTCGAGTTGAAGTTGATCTGTGATTTCGAGGCAATTGTGAGTTGGGCGGCGGGCCTGAAATCGCCGAATCGCTACCGTGTCCTGGAACTCAGTGCGCCAGCCCGAATAGTTGTGGACATCAGGTGACGGTTATGATGCCGGTTGTAGCAGTTCTACCGCATGAGAGCGGCGTGAAAATGCCGCTGGAGCCACTGTTAATAGATCGTAACTCATTAACTGATGACACTTTGACCTTGATTCCGTGAGAAGATGCTTGACTCTCACGGTCATACGGCCCATCTTGTCCGCCGCGACAGCCTTTTTGTGGCAGTCGTGCCTCATTTTCTGTGCTCGACCCCCCGACGAGCCTTGACACCCGCGTTGGAGCCCCGGTAGGTTTCGCGGCCTTCGTCCAAGTTGGGCGAGGAAAGCGATTTACGTGTCTCCTGAGCGGTGCAGAAAACAGGGTTGGATTCGCCCCGATCGGCTGATCCTCCGGTAGCCCTGCGTTTCTTCATCGTGTCTTTGTGTCTCGGTTGGTTGAGGCACGGTGGAATGCAGGCGGCAAGTCAGTCGTAGCAGCAAAAGCAAGTTCTTCTTAACCCCTACTCAACCCAGTGTTCTGGGAGGAGCGGAAATGACAACACGCAAGTCAGGACTACTCGGGCTCGTGCTCGCAGTGGGAATTCTGTCGGCCTGCGAAGACAAGACAGTGATTGAACCCCCGCCGATAGACACGATACCCGAAATCACAGTTACCGTTCAGCCGAATCCAGTGAACCTGGTTCTGGGCGGCACACCGAGCTCGCAGCAGATGACCGCAACGGTTTCGGGCGCCGCTAACACGGTGACCTGGTCGATCAGCGGCACAGCGGCAACGATCAATGCAACCGGTTTGGTAACGGCAGCGGCGGTCGGTCAGGCCGTGGTAACCGCAGCCTCGACAGTGAACCCGAACATCCGTGGCTCAGCCACGGTCAACGTCGCGGCAGGGCCGCCACCGGCACAGCCACCGACCATCGTGATCACCGCGGTGACCCAGGGAGGTACACTCTTCCCCGTCGTCACATCTAACGTGATGGGTCAGATCGATGTGGTGGCGGTGCTGGATGTACCGACCGGCGTCGCAATAACGGACGTCAAATTCGATCTGTTGCCTGGGGGTGTCGCGGCGAATGCCATCCCTCTGGCAAACTGCACACAGACGTTCACGGGTACCGGGTCGGTAGACCTCAGCACGAACGCTGCGGAGCCGGTTCAGATTATCTGCTCGATCAATACAGCTGAAGTCGCAGTTGATACCTTGGGCGTGCCGAGGTTCCTCAATGGTACATACTCGGTGCGTGCAACGATCACTCGTCCGGGCAACCAGACGGCGATCAGCACGACCAGCCAGCTGCTCACGTTCAACAACCCGGACTTCGTCCGCATTTTCAGCAACCGCACCGGCCAGCGTGCCAACTCCACGCTCGCGTCGATGTTCTCACGCGGCTGCGCAGTAGCGGGTGGAACACCCGGACCTGGCAACGTTGCGCTGGGCAGGCAGTGGTGCGGTGGTGACCTGCAGATGCGTTTCGTGCCGACGATCTTCAGCACGACCGCGAACACGCGTCCGAACACCTACACCGTCAGCCTGACAACCAGTGGCGTTGGCTCGAACGGTACAGCTGCCTGCTCGACTCTGAGCGCAGCGGTTCCGCCGACCACCGGCACCCCGACCTGCCCGTCGTCCGTGATCGTGAAGTCGTCCTCAGCTGGCCCGACCGTTGGTGGCCAGGTCGTCGACACACTGACGTTCTTCTCGACTTCGAGCACGACTGCTACGACCGCCACGAATGACATTTCGGCGGTTGAAGACGTGATCACGAATATCATGGTCACGAGTGCCAACACAGTAAGCGGGCTGGGCGGCCCGGCTTGCGTGAATCCGACGTCTGGCACCAACCCGCTGATCATCGGCGGTGGTGGCACAGGCGCGGCGGCTCCGTTCTGCGGCACGGGCGCAGTTCCGGCGGGTGCGCCGGCGCCGACCGCTGTGACGGCTCCTTCGGCCGCGAACTTCTGGTTCCTCACGGACCAGATGCGGGTCGACAACCTGGCACCACGCGTTTGGTTGTTTGACATCACGCCGGCCACACTCGGCTGCACGCAGGCTGCCTGCTTCATCAACGGCAACTTCACGTTCACTGAGCGTGCTGGCTTCTTCTCCACCGTTGATTACGGTGTTGATAGCCAGACCGCCACGTTCGACGTAGGTCCGCAGACGGGCTTCCCGACTGGGGCCACGATTGGTGCAACGAGTGGCGCGAGCCACGCAGAGACACAGACCCCGACGCTGGTAATCCGTGGCAACACGACGGACGCACTGCTGAACACACGTGCAGTCTTCGCAGGACCGGTTGCTGCAACGCCGGTGACGACTGCCGCAGCGGCTCAGCTGTTCGGTATCGACCGTACGAACCCGGTGATCCTGTCGGTTTCGGCGCCTGGTCTGCTCTGCACGACAGTTGCAAACGCGGCACCGTGCAACTCGACGGATAACGATGAAGTGGCGAACACGATCACGGTGTTCTTTGCTGACACCGCAGCGGGCGCGCAGGGTGGTCCTTCGGGCTTCCTGGCCACTCCGCTGGTAGTCACCACTTCGACCCGTACGAACTCGGCGGGCGGGACGGCGTCGACTACGACCAACATTGCGTCAACGGTCACCTGCCCAAGCGCAACGGGCGGAGCCAATGCTTGCGATGTCGCATTGACTGAGGCGACGAGTGCGGCGACCTCAGGCTACTTCCGCCTGGTGTTCAACGTTCGTGATGCAGCCAACCCGGGTTCGGGTGCCGCGAACACGAGCGCGTCGCGTGAATTCGTACACCTCGATGACGAAGCCACACCGGCGGTTGCCGGTATCACCGCTCCGTCGACGATTTCGGGCGCGGCTGCAGTGACATTTACTGCAGATGCAACGGATAACGTCGAACTCGGTGACGTCATTGCTTCGAATTCGTATACGATCAGCGCAACCGACTACTATGCGCACTTTGGCCGGCAGACGATTGGTACCTACGGTATCAGCCCGCTGGACTTCGCGCGCACAGCAGCAACCGGTAACGCGTTGTCCGTGACGATGAACCCGTTCATTTACTCGCTGGAGGCGACGTCGGCAGCAGGTGTGCCGTCGGGTGCACCTGGCGTTGCCAATGCGATCAATTTCGCGGTTCGCGATGTCGCGGGCGTTGAGTTGAACGTGGCATGCCCGGCTCCGGCAGCGGGTGATGGAGCCGTTGGCGAAGTTGCGTCGCCGGCAAACCGGTCGAATTGCATTCAGCGCCAGAATAACAACATTGCACCGAACATTCTGGCAGGCACGCCGGCACCGGCATCATTCGCGACAATCGCTGTAGGAATGACGTCGTTCGTGCAGAATAATCCGGTTCACACTGGCGCAACCGTCACCTTGCAGGCCGAGGCTCGTGGTCCGCAGGGTACGTTTGCCAATCCGTTCCCGAACGGCGTGAATTTCTACCGGTTTGACACTGCGTTGCAGCGCTGGATCTTCGTTGCAACCGCAACTGGTTCTGCGATCGACGACGATATTCAGAACGTCCGTCGTTGGGTCTACACCACTACCGTCTCGGATACGGTCGTTCCGGCCGGTACATCGGTTCGTGCGATTGGTATCAACGCGGGCCGTGGGTTGATCAGCAACACAGATCAGACCGTTCCTTAACGCCCTGCGCTAGTTCAGCAACGGGCAGCAAGTAAACTGGGGTCCCGCTTCGGCGGGGCCCCTTTTTACATCCGGCGGTTGCGCGAATCGTCGATCGGTTAGGTATCTTGCTGGCGTCCCAACCCAGGAGACTCCGACCATGCCAACACCGGTCATGACCCAATCTCAGATACTGTCGAACGAACCCAAACACCACATTGCGGTTGGCGAGATTGCGACCAACCAGTTCGAGGCGGCGGCGGATCTACTCGGGTTGGGCCGCTCGATGCGCACGCGCTTGAGCGTACCGTTCCGCGAGCTCACGGTGCAGGTCCCGGTGCTGATGGATGATGGACGCGTCGAGATCTTCATGGGCTACCGCGTGCAGCACAACGGCGCGCGCGGACCAACCAAGGGTGGCATTCGTTATCATCCCAGTGTTGACCTGAGCGAGGTCCGAGGGCTGGCATCACTGATGACCTGGAAGACGGCATTGCTGGATCTTCCATTCGGCGGTGCGAAAGGTGGTGTCGGTGTCGATCCGCGGGCGCTCTCTCGAATCGAGCTGGAGCGATTGACCCGCAAGTTCACGGAACGCATCGCGCTCGCACTCGGACCGTACCGCGACATTCCCGCGCCGGACATGGGCACGAATGGCCAGGTGATGGCCTGGATGCTGGATGAGTACAGCGCGAAGAAGGGATACTCGCCTGCGATTGTAACGGGTAAGCCGGTCAGCCTGGGCGGATCACTGGGCCGTGAAGAAGCGACCGGCCGTGGTGTGATGATCATCATGCGGGAAGCAGCACGAGATTTCGGGATGAAGTGGAAGGGCGCTACCGCGGTGATCCAGGGCTTTGGCAACGTCGGCAGTCACCTGTCGGCGTGTCTTTCCAGCGAGGGCGTGAAGGTGATCGCGGTCAGCGATGTCGATGGTGGTGTGCACAACGATAAAGGCCTGGATGTGCCCGCCCTGTTCGAGCACGTCAAGCGCAACGGCACGGTGGGCGGCTTTGCCAATGCGAGCCAAATCTCGAATGAGCAGCTCTGGCGTATTCCGTGTGACTATTTGATTCCGGCTGCCCTGGGTGGTGTCATCACCAAGGAAGACAACGTGGATGAGCTGCAATGCAAGATGGTAGTGGAAGCGGCCAATGGCCCGACCACACCGATTGCGGATAAAGTACTCGAGCAGCGCGGCATCCCGATTCTGCCGGACTTTCTCGCGAACGCGGGCGGTGTCGTCGTTTCCTACTTCGAGTGGACACAGAACCTGCAGCAGCTGCGCTGGGAACTGGAGCAGGTCAACAGTGGCCTCGAGCGGAAAATGGTTTCCGCGTACAAGGACGTATTCGCGCTCGCGAAGGAGCGCAACGTTTCGATGCGCACGGCCGCGTACGCGATCTCGCTGCGTCGCGTTGCCGAAGCCGAGGATTTGCGTGGACACTGAAGCTGGTCAATTCCCATTACGGTGCAACGAGAAGGTATTCCGATCCATCGCAGCTACCGTGGTTCCGGAGGCAGGAACGCTTGGAGTGGATGACTGGGCGGAGTTCTACAGCCTGGTCGAGCATGCGCTCAGCATGCGCCCGCCGGCCATCGTCAAACAACTTTCAGCCTTCGTTACCCTGATCAATCTGCTGGCGCTGGCTCGCCATGCGCGGTCATTCGTGTACCTGACGAGTGGACAGCGGTACACGTTGCTGCACTCCTTGGAAACCTCGCGTCTGGGTACGCTGCGCAAAGGGATGTGGGGACTGCGCACACTAATGCTCATGGGGTTCTACGCGCGCCCGGCGGGCCGAGCCGCTATCGGCTATCGCGCCGATGCGCGCGGCTGGGCAGCGCTACGCACGCAAGGAACAGCGCAGTGATCGACCGAGAGTACGACATCGTCATCATCGGCTCGGGTGCGGGCGGCGGAACGGTTGCCTGGGAGCTCCGTGATCTGCCTGCACACGGTCTCAAAGTTCTGGTCGTGGAGCAGGGGCCGCGATTGCAGGACGAAGATTTCACGGGCCGCGAAGTCGAGATGGCGAGCGCGTTGTACGAGGACGGCGGCGGTTTTCTGACCGCACAGGGCACCATGACCCTGGCGTTTGGACGGGCGTACGGCGGGTCGACGGTGGTCTACACGGGCACATCGTTGATTGCTCCCGAGCGCGTCATTCGCGAGTGGGGCGTTCCAGGCCTGGAGTTCACCGACCTCGCGGGGAGGTCGCGGGCGTACGCGGTGCATAACAACGTGCACCTGCTCGATGCACCGGAAATCAACGACAACAACCGGCTATTCGTGGAAGGTGCACGCGCGGCGGGGTACCACGCCGAGCAGTTTCCGCTGAATCTCAAAGGCTGTTTGGGATCGAGCCTCTGTAATCTGGGCTGCCCGAATGCAGCCAAGCAGGGTACGCACCGGGTGCAGCTGCCGGCAGCTGAACAAGCCGGTGTGGAAGTGATAACGCGTGCGACCGCGCTCCGCATCGAGAATCGCTCTGTAATCGTGCAGGTGGCTGCGCAGCAGGCCGGTGAGAAGGGCCTGCCTTCCGAATGGGTACCGGGTGAGTATCGGGTTCGCGCGGCAACCATCGTGGTGAGCGGCGGCGCGGTCGGCTCCAGCGCGTTGCTGCTGCGATCGGGATTGCAAAAGCAGTTGCCCATGCTGGGTGAGCGTTTCACCTGTCACCCCGCTCACATCCTGGTCGCCGAGCATCCGCAGCCGATTACGAATGCGGTTGGGCATCCCAAGAGTTATTTCGTGGATCGCGCAGCCGAAGAGAGTTATGTGCTGGAGACCTGCATGTACTTTCCGTTCACCACGGCCAAGAACCTCACCGGTTTTGGCGAAGTACACAGCCGGTTCATGCGCGCGTTTGCGCGCCTTCAGATGATTCTCGTGCTGGCCTGCGATCGCGCGGTATCCGGCAACCGCATCACCATCGATCGCAAGGGCAAACCGGTCGTGAGCTACAGCTTCACACCGCAGGTGATCGCTGGATTGGTGGCCGGCACGCGGGCATCGGCGCGCATTTTTTTTGGAGCGGGTGCGTTGCGTGTGCACGCTCCGACGGCGGACCCACCGTTGATCGAAAGAAGTGATGCAGACCGCATCGATCGGCGGATTGACGCCCGGCATTTCCGTGCAGGAACGACCACGGTTTCGGCCGCGCATTTGATGGGTGGCTGTTCCATGGGTTCGAATGTGCGGGACTCGGTGACCGATTCACTCGGGCGGGTTCATGGGCTGCCCTGGCTGCGGGTAGCGGATTCCAGCCTTTTCCCGGATGCACTGCAGATCAATCCCTACCTGACGATCATGGCGCTGGCCGGCCGTGTGGCGGAGCAAATACGCAGTGAGGCCGGTTCGCTGCGCGAAGCTGTTACTGCCTGAACCTCAGCGGATTTCCGGCGGTGCATCCTCCGGCCGTGACCCAGTCGCCTGCTGAACGTTCGAATTGATCCGTCCAAGCAGAATTCGCGTGGCGCGCAAGTCGTGGTTCGATTCAATCAGCATGAGCGCCATGTCACCGGCCGCCCACAGGAACGCGGAAAACACGATCAGGCGCGTGGCCTGAACCAGCAGCGTACCAATCGCGGCCGTGCCCTCCTGTGAAAACCCCATGATGACTTCAGCCACGAGCAGCAGGCCGAGCAGGATCGCCAGGACCTTGAACAGCCGCGCGATGTAGCGTAGCCCGGCGTGCGGTTCGAGGTCTTCGTCGCGGACGCGGGCGGCGGGAACGCCGCTCAAATCACCCGTATCGCGGCGGCTGCGTTCGTCTCTGGCTGCTGTCTGTGCCACGGTCATACCTCCTGAGTCACCAGCGGGCTCGATACCCGCGCGTGTCTATGTGGACGAATCCTGAATGAGCGCCAGTTGGCCGGTAGATGCCGATCCCGCCAATCAGGCTGGGGTATTTTTTTTCGACGCGATCGGCGGCCGCACCGAGCACTCGCGCATCACCAATGTCGACCCGCCCATCGCGATTGAGATCATCCATTCGGCCATCGCGATCACCGTCGATGTAGATATCCATGGCATCGCCGTACATGTGTCGGGACAATGCGCCCCGACCGCTGGTTTCCCCGCCCGCTTCATTGTAACTGGGCGTGCGAAAGCCGCTGATCACGCCAACGTCTTTTACGTCATGACCGGAGCGCTCCAGCTCCTGGATCGTGAGTTCGAGCTTATCCAGCAGCAGCGGCGAGAGCGCGACGTACTTCGGCCAGACATTGGTTTGGCCCTTGGTCAGGAAGTCACGCAGCTGGAAGTGTTCGGAAAGCTGCGTGTTCAGGTTTGCAGGAGTGACTCGAACCAGACCCGCGGGTGGCGCATAGGCAGGAGACCGCGGCCGACCTCCCGCTTCATACGGCCAGGATCCAATGACATACGAGCCGATACGCCCGGCCTTCTTCTGACTGAGTGGTACGAGTGTAATCACGCTGAGGTCAGGAACCGGTCGGATCGCGTTGCCGATGCGGACCAGCAGATTCCAGACCCCGGGTTCCGATGGCTGGGGCGCGCCCGCCATCGTATCGCCCGGCGCAGCATACTCGACTCGAACATCCGCACCGAGTGAATCGGGAAGCGGCAGCGTTTCCCCGGGTTTTTGCACGGCGACGTTCACGGCCCCGCTCAGTCCGCGGAAGTCCGTGCGACTGGCGAATTGCCGAATCGCGGCATCGATCAGGTACACTGCCGGCGGTGGCGCATCGGGTGACAGCGGGTTGGTCGTGGCCGCGGTGCCAAACCGTGAAGGCAGCGATTCCCGCACGCGCGAGTCGGAAAGCGCGTAGGTCCAGCCGATCGCGAAGAGAGCAACCAGCGCCGTGCTGCCGATATTGACGATGCGCTCCTGCCGCTCGGAGAGGCCGGGGCGCTCGAACCGGCGGTATTGCCGCCGGTTGGCGGGCAGCAGAAGTGCGTCAGATCCTGGAATCATGCGGCCGAGACGCGTCATGTTTCGTGCCGCGGATACAGGTGGCATGAGCAGTGCACAACGCGTCCGCGCACCTGAACCGGAGGTCAGCGGATGCGCGGGATTTTCAGAGGATTGTTGGCCGGCTACGGCGCCAAGAAGCTGGGCGGCGGCTGCTTCAGCACCATTCTGATTTTTCTACTTCTGTACTGGCTGCTGGGGAAGGTTTGATCGGACTGGCTAGGTCACCATTTGCGGCAGCGTGACCAGCTCTACGATACGGTACTTGCGGTCGCCGCGGGGCAGACGCACCACGGTTTCTTCCTCGAGCTGCTTGCCCAGCAACGCGCGCCCGATGGGCGAGGCCATTGAGATCTGATTCGTGTCCAGATCAATGAAGTCACCAAAAACGATGTTGTATGTAACGTGCTCACCCGAATCGAGGTCACGCACGGTCACTCGTGACCCAAAACCAACGCGATCGTGCGCGATCGTGTTGGGATCGATCTTCGAGAGCTCACCCATGCGCTGCGTCAGGTGATTGAGTCTCGCCTGCACGAACTGCTGACGTTCCAGCGCTGACTTGTATTCCGAATTCTCGGACAAGTCACCCAGCTCGACTGCCTTCTGAATCGCCTTGGGCAGCGTGATGGTCAACTCACGCAGCAGTCGCTCGATCTCACCTTCCAGTTTTTCTCTGATTTCTTCCAGCATTCCAGCTCCGATGCGCTTCTTTTAGTGCATAGGCCCGACGATGGGCGGCATCGGCGGTCCGGCAATGGGTCCGTAGTCGACAGAAAGCGGTATTTCCGCCTTGACATCGTTGTTCACCAGTACGACAAACGTGTAATCTCCGGTCTTGTTCAGCTGCAGGTTGTTGAGCGTAAGGATCTGATTGGTCGAAATCGATTGACCAGGATCGCCCTGCGGTACAATTTCGCCTTTGACCTCGAAGATGGTCTGGCCATCCGGATCGTGCAGCCGGATTTCCACCGGGTGCGATCGATCGCGCTCAGCCGCATGGGCCTCCAGCCTCAATACCAGGTTCATTTGCGGGTGCACGGCCGGCAGATTGGTCACGTTCATACGGTCGAAAATGCCGAGAATGTTGAGCTTCCCATCGGCGGTAACGTTGGCGTAATCGGCGAGGACAGCGAGCGTGATATGCATGTCAGCCATCCAGGCGCAACAAGAAGTCAACCGCTTCACTGAACGTGCGCGCACGCACAAAATCGTTGGATACGGGCTCGACCAAATCGAACTCCCAAGGCTCGGCGACCTCGACCAGGATCGCGTTTGCACCCGCCTCCAGTGCGGGGTTGATATCACTGCGAATGCTGTTGCCGACCATCCAGACCCGTTCGACGTCGGTAACACCGAGCAGCTCGAGGGTTTCACGAAAAGCGACAACGGTCTTCAGCTCGCAGATGTGAACGGCCTCCAGCCCGGCGACGTCACTGACACCGGCTTCCTGCACGCAGCGGGTCTGGTAATCACGGTTCCCGGCCTGTGTGTAGACCACCGTTCTGAATTGCCGCGCCAGACGTTCGAGGGCAGTCAGCGCGCCCTCGAGGATCGGCGGCGTTCCGGCGACGGCGCGGCCCAACTCCATGCAGCGCTCGGCCACCTCTTCGTCCACTGGCAGCCCTAACTCGAGGCAAACCGCTTCGTAGGTCGCGCGGAAGCTGTGCTCGAGCCGCGCGGGACCCAGCCCATAGCGCTCGAGCATCAGCGGGTCGATTCGATCGTGGTGGATTCGCTGAATCAGGTCAGCAGTGGCGCCCAGCGCTTCCAGCCTGGAAAAAAGGCTGCGCCGCGCATTCTGAAAGCGCGGCGCAGTGTCTACTAATGTATCGTCGAAATCGACCAGAACCAGCGAAACGGCAGACTGCTGCACCCGCCCAAGCTAGAGGTATGCGCGGGCCGCGGTCAAACCGACTACCGGTTGATCAAGGCTCTTCCAATAGCTGTCGAACTCGCTCCAAAATTCCTTTCCGGCGCAGCAAATCGCGGTGACCAATGCTGCGCAACTGATAATTACGAGCGCCAGCCAGAATCGAGCTGGTTCCAGGCAGAATCCGCAGATCAAACGGTGCACGAAGGCTGACCAGATCTGCCCCCGCGGTTCCCGCACGATTCAGGGCAGTCAGGAAGTCGCTGGCAGGCCGCATTTCCCGCGCTCCTTCACCCCAGCCCAGCCACGCCCAAAAGGTCCCGGCGTGAGGCGAGCCCAGCGAGATGACCCGGCGGATACGACTGGCTGCCGCCGGGAGGTGGCCCAGCAGATACCGCACAGCGAGTCCGCCCATCGAATGAGCCACGATGTCGATCGACGGTTCGGCCGCCGGCGCCAGCGCGTCGATGAATGCGGCCAGCTCCCGAGCATGTGCGATGTTGCTCCCAAACGGCGAGCGAAAATCAAACGCATGGACGCTCTCGTCGGAATAGCCAGTGCTGATCAGATAGGATCGCAGATGCCGCAGGGATCGTGACCCGTCACCCCAGCCCGGAACGAGCAGAACTGCGCGCGACATCTCGAGCCTACAAGATCGCCGCGCTCAAGAAATACAGTACGACGATTTCCGCGAGTGCAAACAGAGTCTTCAGAATGATGAACTTGGTTGGACCGCCCCTGGTTGAATCCAGGATTCGATAACGTTGGTACTGCATGGAGTCGGTAGTGACATGCAAAACCGCAATCGCTCCGGCCGCGACCACGGCGAAGACTGGCCAGGCAGCTGGCTGCGTAATTCCCAGAACCACTCCGACTATGGCCGCGAGTATCCAATTCGTCCTTGCACTCAGCAAGGACGGCGCGACCTCCGGTTCCCGCGCCGGCTCGGCAGGCGGCCGCGCCGCAGCCGGCGGCTGAATCGTCACTGCCACGGGCGACTGGCGCGGGCTCATAGGTGGCTCGTACACGGGCACCGGCTCCAATTCAACATCGGGTTCTGGTTTGGCATCGACCGACTCGAAGTCGGCATCTTCTATTCCATTCGACTCTGCTTGCGCAGGCGGCTGGAACCGCAGATCCTCGGTTTTCTCAACCGGGGCAACGCCTAAATTGACGGCCGGCGCCTCGGTCCAACGGGCGGCATAACGCTGTTTTGGATGACGCGGCTGATCAGGATAAAGAAAACTGAGACGTCCTCGGGCAATCAGTGGCTGGATCGCATCCGAAACATAGGCTTCACTTCGATTCAATAGCGTCGCGAGCTCACGCACCGACAGCGGTGCCCGCCCGCACAACGCCACGACCAGATCGTCCAGTATGGCCGGCGATAGCCTCCGCTTGTCCCGCGCAGGCCGCGCAATGCGCTCGAGCTCATCCCATACCAGAGATGCGGGGTTTTCCTTGGATGTTTCCCGAGCCAGGACATCCGAACGGCGCACAGCTTGGCTAGTACCGGAAGGAAGTGCAACGGCGGTATCCGCATCCGAGCCTCGCGTCAAATACCGTTGTCGCGGATGCCGCGGCTGATCGGGATATTGAAAGGTGAGGAGTTGTGCATCGACGAGTGGCCGGATCGCATCGCCGACATACGCTTCTGTACGGTCCAGCAACTGGGAGAGTTCACGAACGGAAAGCGATGCTCGGCCGCACAGGTCGAGAATCAGCCGATCGCGAGTCTCCGGCTCGAGTCGGCGCTTCTCGCGGGCGGGGCGTGCGATTTCCAACAACGTTGGCCAGAGGAACTTCGCGAGCGAACCGCTATCCTCCAAGCGAATTCCTTTAGTTCTCTTAATGATTGCGGGGGAATAGGCGAAAGATACGAATGAATGATCATACCCACCAGCTATATCTCATATGCGTGACAGGAGGTCCGGTGACGCGCTGGTTGGAGAGCGAAGGCCGCAGAGCGCGCTGACCCGAGCGACTTCGTCCAGCACCAGGCTCAAGACGGCGTCGACGCCGGCCTGCCCACCGACCGCGAGGCCCCAGAGTACGGGTCGGCCAATGAGGGTGGCCGTGGCGCCGAGGGCGAGTGCTTTCAAGACGTCGCTCCCGCGCCGAATGCCCCCGTCGAGCAGGACTGGAATCCGTCCGTCGACGGCATCGGCCACGGCAGGCAGCGCATCGAGGGTGGCGATGGCGGAATCGAGTTGACGTCCACCGTGATTGGAAACGATCACGCCGGCGGCGCCATGGTCGATAGCGAGCTCGGCGTCCTGAGGGTGACAGATCCCTTTCAAAAGGATCGGCAAAGAAGAGATGGATGCGAGCCATTCAACCGCCGACCAGGTGAGCGAGTCATCGAACTCGCGCTGGATAAATGCCTCGAGGCGGGAGCCTTTGCCTTCGGGCAATTGCGCCTGCCGCAGCCCGGAGAAGTTGGCCATCTCGATGCCGTCGGGAAGCGAGAATTGGTTTCGCGCATCGCGTTCGCGTTTGCCCTGAACCGGCACGGTAACCGTGAGACAGAGAGCGCGGCAGCCCGATTGTTCGGCACGCTGGACCAGCTCGCGGGTGATCTCACGATCGCGAAATACGTACAGCTGAAGCCAGATATTGGAACCTGGCGCAGCGGCCGCGATGGCTTCGATCGGCGTGGTTGAAACAGTACTGGCGATGTAGGGTGTGTTTCGGTGCGCAGCGGCGCGAGCCGCAGCCAGCTCACCCTCAGGGTGCGCGAGTTTCTGAAACGCGGTCGGGGCGATCAGCAGTGGTCCCGCGATGCGTTTGCCGAGCAGTTCGACCGTGCTGTCGATTCGGCTCACATCGACCAGGACGCGGGGCCGCAGGGCATAGCGGGCGAAAGCCGCTCGGTTCTCCCGCAGTGTGACTTCATCCTCCGCACCGCCTGCGTAATAATCGTAAACCGCCTGTGGCAGCACGGCGAGTGCAGCGCGTTCGAACTCGTCGAGGTTGAGCAGATTGGCTGGAGCGTTCATCTCGGAACAATGGTTGCAACCCGGGCCGCCGAGCAAACGCAGCTAACGGCCGAACCGGAGATTCGATTGGAATTCACCAAGGGCGTAAATCGGACGGAACAGGCGTGGGAAACTGCATTTGGCTGGAAACGGTTGCGTGAAGCCCGACGCACGCTCGACCGGTTTCGTGACGATCTTCCGCGCGGGGGCCGCGTGCTCGACCTGGGTTGCGGGCGCGGTTACGCCTCACGCGTCCTGGAGGAGGAGTTCGCCTGTGAAGTCTTCTGCTGTGACGTCGTGAACTCCGCGGTTCACCCCGCCGATCAGTACTGCATCTTCGACGGCCAGACCATCCCGTTTCGAACCGGGAGCTTCGACGCAGTTCTGGTCGCGTTCGTCCTTCATCACGCGCACAGTCCGGTTGATCTGTTGCGGGAAGCCCGTCGAGTGTCGGTCGGTCCGGTTCTGGTCGTCGAGGACACACCCAAACGATGGGCGGATCGGATGTGGGGCCGGGTTCATACCCGCAGCTTCAGCAGACGAACCGGCATCGACTGGAGCGGCCGGGTTCGCCCGGATTTGGAGTGGCGCCACGTTTTTCAGCGGGCCGGACTGTCGGTGCGCCTGGCGAAGCCGCTCAGTCGGTGGGAGCGGCTGCCGCCGGTGAGCAGGACCGCCTTCGTGCTGGAGACTACCAGTTGATCTTTCCCTGCTGCGAGGTGTCGATCGACTCGGGATCGGCAGTCTTGAACAGGAACGCCTCCATGTTTGCCATGAGGAATTCGCGTGCGGGCGGGTCGCGCACATCCAACCCATTGTGATTGATCAGAGCGGTCTGGTAACGAAGCCATTGATCCCAGCAGCGCTGACAGATCGACTCATGGACTCGTGTGCCGAGCTCGTTACGCAACGGCGGCTTGGCCAGTTGAGGGCCGGACTGACTACACCGGCTGCAAATGATTTCCGACATAATTCCTCTCGAGCCTTGGCTTTCCGTCAACGCGCTCGACCGTGGCAGATTGTTAATACTGCATGGAACACAATGGTAACCCGACCCGCAACTGGTCGATTCGGTTGACGGGGCGGGCCAACTTCTACATAGTGTAGGTACTGGCCAACCGGCTTCACCGTATCAAAGCCTGAACCAACGATGCACGCGCCGAGGCGTATTCTGCTGGTCGACAGCGATCCAGACAATCGTGCTGTCTATCGAGCTATTCTGGCTTACCAGGGCTTCGACGTGCTCGAAGCTCCGGATGGCCCGACCGCGTTGCGTGTGGCTCGCCTGGAATTGCCCGCCGTGGTGGTTACGGAGCTGGCCCTTCCCCAGCTTTCCGGCTTCGACGTAATTACGCAGTTGCGCAACGATGCCCGAACCAGCGGCATTTGTATCATCGTCTTGACCGCGCTCACGTTCGAAAGCGAACGACAAAAAGCGGAGGTTGCCGGCTGCCAGCTTTTCCTGAGTAAACCGGTGGAGCCACTGGCCCTCGCGCGGGCAGTGACCTCTGTGCTCGGCGCCGGAGCGGTCTAATCACCAACATCCGCAGTGGCCAGCCAATCGACGACCTGCTCGATGTCAACGCTGGTTGTGCGATGATTCATGATACAAAACCGAAGTGCATAACGGCCCTGCACGCGAGTCGATGAGATGAGCGCGAGCCCGCTCTGCGCGAGGTCGCGGGTGAGGCGCAGGTTCCTCTGTTCGAGCACGGTTTCCGACGCGCCAGGCCAGGTTCGCCGAAAGCAAACTACGCCGAGTTGCGCACCAGTGAGAATCTCGAAGCAACCGGCGGCTCGCAGCATGGCTTCGGCGTCCAGAGTAAGGTCCAGCGTCTGATCGATCGCTGCGCGAATGCGTGAGAGACCGAAGTACTGAAGCGACAACCACACCTTGATGGCGCGAGCCGACCGCGTCAACTGAATTCCGCGATCTCCAAAATTCACTTCCTGTCCCGCAACCGCGGTGTCCTGCAGGTAATCCGGCATCATATGGAATGCCTGCACCAGGTTCGCGCTGTCACGCACGAGCAGACAGCCGGTCTCAAACGGTTGATACAGCCATTTGTGGGGATCCAGTGTGACCGAGTCAGCCTGTTCAATACCAGTGAGCCAGCGTTTACCCCGATCGGTAAGCACAGCGAAGCCACCGTACGCGCCGTCGACGTGCAGCCACATGCTTTCGCGTTTGGCCAATGCTGCCAGCTCCGGGAGCGGGTCGATCGCGCCGGTGCTGGTTGCGCCAGCATTCGCGACAATGAGGAGCGGTGCATTGCCGTCGGCCCGATCGCGGGCGATCGCTCGCTCGAGGTCCGGGATTGGGATTCTGAAATCGGCGTCCACCGGCAGAATACGAACGCGATCGGTCGGAAAGCCGAGAATGCGCGCCGCCTTGGCCACCGACGAGTGAGACTCGGAGCCGAGGTAGATCACGGCACGCGATTGCTCATCCGCGCTGCGAGCGGAACGCGCGCACACGAGTGCCGTCAGGTTGGCGGCTGACCCGCCGCTCATCAGCAGGCCTCCTGCGGTCTCGGGCAGACCGAGCCACTGCCGGAACCACTCGAGCACGACCAGCTCGAGCGCGGATGGTCCCGACGATCCCAGCCAGGTGCCCTGAAAGATGTTATGACCGGTTGCAATCCAGTCGCCGAGAATCGATGGCCAGGTCGGACACCCCGGAACGAAGGCGAGGAAACGCGGATGATCCACGCGCGCAGCGAACGGCAGCACGCGGGCGTACAAGCGATCGAGTAGCTGGTCGAACTCAGGGTTGCCATCTTCTGGCGCGGGCTCGAGCAGCGGCGGCTCGAGCTGGGCTCTGAGTGCGCCACGCCAGGCCGCATCCTGTCTCAGGTTGGTGATCCGATCGACAATGCGGTCGACTACGGAATAGCCCAGTCGACGCATGGTGTCTGCGTCGAGGTCGAGCGAATGCTCCAGACTTCTTTTCCGTTCTTCCATTCGATTTGCTTGCAGGGATCAGGACGGTGTTGCCAGGTGGAATTCTATGCGTAGAAGGCTACCTGCTGATAGCAGGCTGGAACGAAGGGTAGAACGGATAGACGTCCGGAGTGTGTGCAAAAAAACAGCGCCCGCGTCTTCGGACGCGGGCGCTGTTTTTTGGCTGATCCGTTGGACTAGAAGCGGCTCTCGTACCGACGGGGACCACCGAAGCCACCACTCCCACCGCGCTGGCCGCCCTGGCCACCCTGGCTTTCACGACCGCCGCCGCTGCGGCGCGGCGCTTCAGCCGGCGGGTTGAGCCGCACGACATTGGCGGCTTTGGGACCTTTTGCCTCCTCCACGATGTCGAACTCGACCTCTTCACCCTCATAGAGGATCTTGAAGCCGTTGCCTTGAATCGCGGAGTAGTGCACAAAGACGTCAGGACCGCCTTCGCGCTGCAGGAAGCCGTAGCCTTTTTCCTGCGAGAACCATTTGACTGTGCCGTTGGTACGAGCCATCGCTGGAACTCCTGGATCGAGATGGGGAAGGACCACAAGCGAGGAGCGATGATCCATCGCGAGTGTTTGCCGCGTGAACGTGCGCTCGCGGCTAGCGCATAACAAAAAAGGGACGACCCTGCTCGGTGTGGCGCAGGTCCCGTCCCCAAAGGATACAGCCCGCGTTACATCGACAAATCGGATCTTGTGACTACTTCTCAACAACGACGTGCGCAGAGCCTTCGCCGTACGCGGCGCGATAATAGGATCGCCTAACAAGCCTGTCAAGAAGCCCGGCAATCGATTGACGGGCTTGCTGGGCAGGCAGTAACCTGCGGCCGAAACAGAAGATGACAGACGAGGCGGAAATGGACGAGCGATTCGAGTACAGCGTCTCCGATTCAATGACCATACCTCTGCGCGGACAGCTGCTTCGCTTGAAGCTGTTGTCGGGAGCGCCCAGCGTAAAAGCGGTAGCGGCAGGGGTACGCGTACGATTGCGCACGCCGGACGGACGCGAGCGCGTGATTCGAATTCTCGACCATGCAATCACCGGCGGCAACGTGACGCGCCAGCGTCTGGATCGCACGCGCGAACTCGACATCGTAGTACCGAACGATGATGCAGCGATCGATGGCGAAAGCATCGGCATTGGCTGGCGTATCTCGGGTCCGGTTTCCGACTGAATGAGCGAGCGCGTGATTTTCCTGACCGGCGGAACCGGCTTCATCGGTGCGCGTCTCGTGCGACGATTACTGGCCAATGGAATGCAGGTGCGGTGTCTGGTGCGATCAGCGGCGCGGGCAGAATCGTTGCGCGCAGCCGGTGCCGAGCTGCTGGTTGGTGAGATTACCGATCAGGGGATTCTGGAAACCGGCATGCGCGGCTGCGCCCTCGCATACCACCTGGCAGCGGTCTACGACATTGGTGTGATCGATCGGAATGCGATGGAGCATACCAACGTCGACGGCACACGCGCCTTTCTGGGTGCTCTGCAGACCAGCGCTGTTACCAAGGGCATTTACGTTTCGACCACGGCTGCGCTTGGACCGTCGGAAAGCGGGGAGAGCGATCGCGTCGCGGAATACGGCGGTCCATTCCCATCGCATTACCATCGTACGAAGGCAACGGCGCATCGGCTGGCTCGCGAAGCGCAGAAACGCGGCGTGCCGCTGATCATTGTCTGTCCGGCGTTCGTGTATGGACCCGGCGACAATGGACCGGGCGGCCGTTTTATGCGCGATCTACTGCGGAAACGAGTGCCGGGTTTGTTGACGAAGCCGGCGTGGTTTTCCTACGTGCACGTCGATGATGTCGTCGAGGGGCTGGTACTGGCGGGGGAACGCGGGCGCCTCGGCGCCACGTACGTACTGTCGGGCGAACCGGAATCGGTCACCGGCTTTGCCAGGCGAGTCGCGCAAATCGCGAAGATCAAGCCTCCACTACTGCGGTTTCCACCTTTCATGGCAGCCGCGACCGGTACGCTGCTCGACGCAGTGACGCGGCTGACTGGTCTTGGGTTTCCGATCAGCCGCGAAGCCGTTGCCGTGACCGCGGGACATCGGTGGCTGCACACACACGAGCCGGCCACGAAAGAGCTGAACTGGAAACCGCGATCGCTCGAGCAGGGCCTGCCTGAAACCGTGAACTGGTTTTTGGCGCAATCGAAATCGTAGGGCCTTTCTCACCGTAAGGTTCGGCATCACGACGTGCGAACTCTTCGTCGACGATCTGGTCGAGGCCAAGGTCAGCGCAGCGGCATGCCATCGGGCGACGTTGACGGTTCTGGCGGTGCGGCAGGTGAATGCGTTGGCCGGTGCCGTTTCATGTACTCGAACGCCGTGTAGCACTGCAGACACCAATAGGTGGCGACCGCGAGCTGGGAACCGAATGGTGAGTGCAACTCGGTGCGCGTGCCCGCGCAAAACGGGCAGGTCGCATGATCGGGCAGACCAAATTCCGCTGCGGTGAATAGCGAAGGCATCAGTCCATCAGGAATGCGCGGTTCTTGTCGCCGCGGACGCGCGCAATGGTTTCCGCATCCGGGGAAGTACCGCGCGTGCGGCGCGTACGCGGGTCGAAGCTTTCGAAATCCAGGCCGGCCGACCCGTCAGTGCCGCGCACATTCTCGAGCACCGGCGCGATAGCGGCGATGAACGCATCCCGCAAATCATCGGCGGTGCCAGCCATTAGGCCGTCAGCCGCCGCGTCGTCGCCGGGAAGTCCGAACCACTGTACGGCTTTGGGCAGAACCTGCTGCACCGCCTCGTTCAAAGCGGAACGGCCCTCGGGTGTCGAAGCGAGCCGGCGTGACCAGGCGACGCCATGGGCTTCATGGAAGCGCTCTTCATCGATCAATTTGGCGACCCGCTGACGCAGCGGTGCATACGAAGATTCCGTGAGCGCGCGTAGCTGCACGGTGAGCGCGGTGTCGACCAGGGCATTGATGGCCACGAACTCGGCCCAGCTCGCCGGCGATCGATCCAGGAGCTCGATGCTGGCGTACTCGTGCGGCTCACGCCCGTGCTCGAGGCGATCGATGTCCTCATCGAAATCCTTGAGCAATGCGTACAGCAGACGGGCATGCCCCCATTCGTCCTGGGCCATCGACGCGCAGGCGATGCCGGTCTCGAGCTCGGGCGCACCCAGGATCCACTCGGCGTAGCGCGTGCCGAGCAGACGCTTGCTGTCGGCCAGCACGAGAATCAGATCGCGGGCGGCAACCTGGGCCTTCGGTTCGGGTGCGACGGTCTGGTTCATCGCGCGGCCTTTCGCGGCTTGGCCGCGGCAATGCCCAGTTCCGACGCGGGCTCATACCGGTTGAAGACTTCGACCCAGCGATCTCGTGGGGCAATGAACATGTCGAACCACTTCTCTTCGTCGTATGTGCTGAAGGCGTATACCTTGGCCAGCTCATCATCGGGAGCAGTAACGTTGCCCACGTGCTTCAACACATCACCCCGGCTCTTGCGAGCAAAGACTTCGTAGACCATCGCCCTTACGCAGCCACACCAAAGTTACGGAGCACCGCTTTCCCTGCTTCCGTCATGCGCTCACGCGTCCACGGTGGATCCCAGACTTCGTTGATGCGCACCTCGTCGACATCCGGCTCCTGGAGCAGGCGCTCGCGGATGTCCATGCGAATGAACTCCATGCATGGACATGCGGTGGCCGTGAAGGTGAGATCGATTTCAACCGCGCGACCCTCACGCCGAATGTCATAAATGATGCCGAGATCGACCAGGCTGATCGGAAACTCCGGATCCATCACTTGCGCCAGCGCCGCCCACAGCGGTTCGGTATTGATCATGCCACGGCCAACATGCGATTGACCAGGCCGTGGCTCCGACGCACTGAATTCACGTAGAACTCGTTCATGGGCCCGCGCGCCTTCCAGCGCTGGAAGACCAGTTCCCAGCTGATC
Organism: Gemmatimonadota bacterium; assembly: GCA_040902615.1. Taxonomy (GTDB): domain Bacteria; phylum Gemmatimonadota; class Gemmatimonadetes; order Longimicrobiales; family RSA9; genus JBBDWZ01. Next base: position 26,988 of record JBBDWZ010000015.1, read on the forward strand.
AGTCCTTCCTCGAACAACCACCGCTTCGCCTGCGGGTCGTATTGACAGGGGAAAGGATAATCCAGTACGTACTGTCCGGTGTCCGCGTCGAAATGAGCGGGCACCTTCAACCCCAGTGACTCGCAGAGCGGCACCGTTGCCGACATCCACTTCTGCCGCAGCTCGTCGTTGGTCATTCCCTTCAGCCGGTATTCCAGCTGATCGCTGTGACGCTTGCGATCGTCGGGCAAACCAAACCACTCCACCGTCATCGGAAACATCCAGTCGACCGCGCGCTGAAGCTTCTCACCCGCCTCACCGCCCAGCTTTACCAGCCGCTTCATCCAGTTCTCGCCGTGCCGCAGATGGAAGTTTTCCTCCAAATCGACCTTGACCAGCGCACGCTTGAGCGGTCCGTAACTCGTGTTCTCGAAGACATCTCCTAACAGCGTGAACCCGGCACGATCGAAGAACCCGTTCGCGACCACCAGCTCGATCCAGCTCTCCAATGGCTGATCGAAGCCATACGGATGCTTGAACTCGGGTGCGGGACGCTCATAAATCAGATACTCACGGCTGAGTCCCAGATCTTCCAGAATGCGATACGCGATGTTCGCGTGCGCCAGCTCATCCTGGATGATCGCAACCGCAGAAACCTGCGTGTTGGTCGACGGCGCATCCTGTGCCGCCAGCCAGTACGCGGGCGCGCTGATCAGCTCGGTATCCCCCTGGACCAGGAGTTGAGTCACGATGGCCTTCTTGTAGCCCTCGGTCATCTCCTCCGGTGACTCCAGGACGTATCCCTCGTTGATCTTCTTTTTGAGTTCGTTTTCGGCGGTCTGATTCATGGGTTCCTGTTTTCGAACGGTCGTTCGAAAGAATGGTGACTGGACGCCATCGCGTCAACGCCGGGAAAAATGAGGCCAGACCGGTTCAAAGCGGCGTGTGAGCATTGTAAGTCCATACCAGGAGGGGAGGTGGGGGCTCGGTCCGGGAATTGCCTTTTTCTGGCCCACGATAAGCCAGGGCATGAAAGGGCATAATGGAAAAGCCGGACGGTCCAAAGGAAAAGCCAGACGATTCGCTGGAAAAGCCGGACGTATTGCCGGAGACGCCGGACGGATTGGCAGAGAAGCCGAACGTTTCGACGGACTGGAAACAGAACGTGTGGGTGCATCGGCTGCGTCGTTTTTCGCGCACGCCAGCGGCCAAGGTATTGGCCGGCTTTGCGGTATTGATGCTGGTGGCTGCGGGAGTTCTGTGGCAGCGGTGCGGGATTTCGGGGTGCCCGGACGTAGACAAGCTGCGGGGCTACATGCCGGACGAAGCGAGTGTGATCGTCGACCATTCGGGCGTCGAAATCGGAAAGTTGTTTGTGGAGCGGCGGACGATTGTGCCGGTGGACAGTCTGCCGAAGTACGTGCCGGCGGCGTTCATCGCGATGGAGGACAAGCGGTTCTGGGAGCACAACGGAGTGGACTGGCGGCGCGTTTTCGGTGCCGCGTGGAAGAACATAAAGGAGTTGGGGATCGAAGAAGGCTCGAGCACGATCACGATGCAGCTGGCGCGCAACGTATTTCCGGAGAATCTGCCAGCCAATCAGAAGACGATCTGGCGCAAGATCGGAGAGGCGCGGGTTGCGCGCGAGATCGAGCAGGAGTTCAGCAAGGAAGAGATTCTCCAGCTGTATCTGAACCAGATCTACTTTGGAAACAGCGCGTACGGCATCGAATCGGCGGCGCAGGAGTATTTTGCCAAGCCGGCGAGCAAGCTCACGCTTTCGGAGGCAGCGATCCTGGCGGCGTTACCGCGGGCGCCATCGCGCTTGAATCCGCGCAGTAATCGCGACCTGGCGCTACAAGGTCAGAAGGTAGCTCTGGAGCGTATGGTCACGCAGGGTGTGATCACGCAGGTAGAAGCGACCGAGGCTCAGAACGCGAAGCTGCGTCTCAAGCAGAGCCGGATGAAGACGCACGACAAGGCACCGTATTTCGTGGAAGCAGTGCGGCGTACGCTGGAAGAACAGCTGGGCGATGCGATTTACACGGAAGGCTACACGATTCACACAACGCTGGACCTGAAAGCTCAGCTGGTGGCGGAGGAGGAACTCCGAAAACAGATGCTGGCGATCGAATCGGGCGCATACGGCCGGTTCCGGCATACGACATTGGCAGTGGCGCTGAAGGACACGCTGACGGAAGAAGAGGGCGCACCGTATTTACAGTCGGCGGTGGTGTTGATGGATCCTCGCACCGGCGATGTACGGGCATTGATTGGCGGGCGGGACTATGACGACTCGCAGTTCAACCGGGCAACGCAGGCGGTGCGTCAGCCGGGCAGCGCCTTCAAGCCGTTCGTGTACGCAACGGCGGTCGCCGCTGGCTATCCGCCGTCGTACCGGTTGATGGACAAACCGATCCGGCTGGCGCTCGATCGGCGCAATTCCTGGGAGCCCAAGAACTACGATGGTACGTATTCAGGCGTTGTAACCATGCGCGATGCGTTGGTTTACTCGAGGAACGTACCGACGGTTCGTCTGGCGATGGAAATCGGGATCGACCGTGTGGTCGAGACCGCACGTCAAATCGGATTGAATGGCCGGATTCCGAACGTTCCATCCGTGGTGCTGGGTTCGGCCGAGGTGACGCCGCTGGCATTGACGTCGGCATACTCGACGTTTGCGACGCTGGGCACGCATCCCGAGCCGCGGCTGATCACGCAAGTGGTCGATCGCGACGGCGTCGTCGTTTGGGCGCAGCAGGAAGTGACGCGGAACGCGTTGGATCCGGCGGTTGCCTATATCGTGACCAGCATGATGAAGGATGTTGTGGCGCGTGGAACGGGCACGGCCGCTCGCGGCGCCGGCTTCAGTGGCGTTGCTGCCGGGAAAACCGGAACCACGAATGATGCTGCCGACGTCTGGTTTGTCGGTTTCACGCCACGGCTGGTCGGCACGATCTGGATGGGTTTTGATCGCCGAAAGACAGTGTTGCGTGGCGCGACCGGTGGAGAATTGGCGGCGCCGGTTTGGGGACGGATCATGCGTCGAGTCGCCGAGGAAACCGGTGACTGGATCATGCCGCAAGGCGTCGAGATGAGACTGGTCGATGAATTCGGCAATGCGATCGCGGACAATTGTCCGGTGCAAGGCGCGACGCGACAGGAGTATTTCCTGTCCGGCTCTGCGCCGTTCGCGACCTGCTACGTGAACACGTACCCGTATGACACGCTTGGTTTCGCCGTCGATACGCTGCCCACGTATGACGATGGCTGGTGGGCACGCATGAGGAAGCGGATTCTCGGCGCCGACACTGTGCCAGTGACCACGCCGCCACCCGATACAACCGTTGACCCGGTGATCCGGGACACGCTGCTGGGCAGGCAACTGCAGCCATTGCGGTCCGACACGTTCCGCAGGCCGGTGATCGACACGATCCGCAGGCCAGTCCGCGACACCCTTCGGCCAAGGCCAGACACGCTTCGGCCGAGGCCAGACACGACGCGGCCGAGGACTGATACGATGCGCCCGCCGCCTCGGGACACGCTCGTCGAGAATTGACACGAGCGTAGACAATAGCCACTCTGCGTCCCCGTAGTCATTGGGTCGGGAATGTGGAGGGCGTGTAGATGCGGTTTTTGGTGTTGGGGGCGGGGCTGCAAGGCTCTGCCTGCGCGTACGATCTGCTGCAGAACACTGCGGTGCAACGTGTGGTGCTGGCCGACCTGACGGTTGACCGGCTACCGCCGTTTCTCCAACGGTATCGCAACGATGCCCGTCTCGAGTTGGTTCAGGCAGATGCGCGGGACGAGGAAGCGTTGCTCAACATGCTGCAGAGAGTAGACAGCTGCCTGAATGCGTTGCCATATTACTTCAACCTCGAAGTGGCAACGCTGGCCGTCACGGCCGGCGTACATTACGCCGACCTGGGCGGGAACACTGCAATTGTCTTCCAGCAATTGCAGCTCGATGAGATTGCGCGTACACGCAATGCCAGCGCGATTCCCGATTGCGGTCTCGCTCCCGGCATGGTGAATGTGCTGGCGGCAGCCGGCATTCGTGATCTCGATGAAACCGATACCGTAAAAATCCGCGTGGGCGGGTTGCCGCAGAATCCGACGCCGCCGCTCAAATACCAGATCGTTTATTCGCTGCACGGCGTACTCGACTACTACACGACGCCGTCATGGGTCGTGCGTGAGGGTGCGCCGAAACAGGTGGAAGCCCTATCGGAAATCGAGCCCGTGGTATTTCCTGATCCGGTGGGTGAGCTGGAGGCGTTTCATACAGCGGGCGGGCTGTCCACTATGCCGTGGACCTACCAGGGCAAGGTCCGAACGATGGAGTACAAGACGCTGCGCTATCCCGGCCATGCGACGATCATGCGCGCGATTCGTGGGCTGGGCCTGCTCGATCTCGGGCCGATCAACGTGCGCGGGCAATCGATCGTGCCACGCGAGGTATTCATCGCCGCGGCCGAGCCGAGGCTGCGGCGGCCGGAAGGCCGTGACCTGGTTGCTTTGCGCGTGGAAGCGGAAGGCCGCAAGGCAGGACAGCCACTGCGGATCGTGTACGACCTGCTCGACTATTTCGATGAAGCGAACGGCATCAGTGCGATGGAGCGCACGACCGGGTTCTCCCTCTCGATCACGGGGCAGCTGCAAGCGAGCGGGCGGACCAGGACTCCAGGCGTGTTCACGCCGGATCAGGCCGTGCCGGCAGACGCTTACATTGCCGAGCTCGATCAGCGCGGCATACACATCGAGCGCCGCGAAGAGTCGCTGATCAAGCCGGAATAGCTGTCATCATGACCAGAAACCAGGATACCAGCCAATGGCAGACATAAACATCGAACGGAAACGGCCATCACTGGCGTTATGGATAGTGGGCGTCGTCATCGTGATTGCGGTGATCTATCTGGCAGCGCGAGTGTTGGGTAATCGGGATGCGGAGACGACTGTTCCGCAGACACAAACCACACAATGACGGTAGCCTGGAATGTGATCGTCCTTGGGCTGAGCTTCGCGCTGACGCCGCCCGCGCGTGCGCAGGAATGGGAAGTAACCCGCCGCGCGTTCACGTTTCTTGACGGTACTCTCACAATCGACGTCATCTCGGAAGGATCCGGTTCGCTGCAGATCCTGCGCGGGGAAGCCGGACGCATCGAAGTCGCAGCGCGGGCGCCGCGCGGGCTTCCAGGCTTCGCCCTGGGAGGACGCGAGGGCGACGAATTGCGTTTGACCGCGCTGGGCGCCGGACAGGTCGATTATCTGGTGATGGTGCCTGAAGACATTCGCGTTCGTGTACGCTTGCCGGAGAGAAGGAACGTTGAAGTCCCGTCGACGCGGCCTGCCGCCAACTACACGTGGGGACGGCAACCGCAGCGAAGCCGCCTGGCCGACCTGGCGGCCATGACACCGGAAGGCGGTTACTACCTGAGCTATCACAGCCGCGGGGTTCCGAGGACCCTGTCCGTCGACGATCCCGGAAACCTGGCTCTCCTCGAAGTGCGTTTTGGCGGCAATGACTTCAGACTGGAAACCGACCGCCCGGTCGCCGTTCGCGAGGGCCGGGCGGATCATATCGAATACCGGGCGGGGCAAGCTGGCTCCAAACTGATCGCCACGCTGCCGATCGATACCCGTGAGTTTCGCCTCGTCCTCGGCGGCAAGCTGGCCCTCGAGGCGAAGGGCGGCGAGATCCGCTCCTATTGCGAACAGCTGGTCTCGCAACGCCTCAGGGAGGGCCGAATCATCTACACCTACACGCCGAGCAACCGATTGATTTGCAGGTAGCTTTCTCGGGCGTTTTTCGTCGAAACCCACCCTCGGAAATCGAGGCTGCGCAGTTCGGTCAGAGTTCGGGACTAGCCCGAAAAAAGGCCGAAAAACTGAAGCTGGCCAGCAAGTTTTGCCGCGAGCCGACGAGGGTTCGTGCCCGGGTTTCGTCCCTGGTATCAGTGTTTTCAACCGCAATTGGAAACCACTAAAGTTTTGCGCGCCGGAACGCTTGAGTCCGGGGGCCTATCTGCTTATATTTACTAGCGATTTCACGCGCTCAGCGGGCGTATGTTGGCCGCTGGAAATCGCAGTTTTTTATCGAATATTTTGAGGCGGACGGGGGCGCTCCGGCCAGGCCGGCACCCCCGTTCCTCTTTTACTGAAAGGAGTAGCATGGCGACTGCCACCCAGGAAAAGGGCAGGTCCGAAGTCCGGCCGCTCCGGCTCCTGAGCGACAGCCAGCTCGTAGCCCGGCATTTGGGCGGACATCCGAGCGCTTTCGCCGAGCTCTACGATCGATACCGCGATCGGTTGGTCCAGTTCATCGCCCGTAAAACCGGAGACCGCGACCGTGCCGAAGATCTGGTTCAGGAAGCGTTCATCCGGGTCACGCGACACCTGCACCGGTTCGAGCAGGACAAGAAGTTTTCGACCTGGATCTACACGATCTGCTCGAACCTGGCCAAGAACGAGCTGCGCAACCGTTCGCGCAGCCCACTGGTTCTGTTCCAGAAGCTGACCACACATTGGGAACCGGACCATCGGCCGCTGCAGTTCGAGGACATCGGCAACCGGCCGGACGATCTTTATCGCAAGCGCTATTTGCAGGAGATTGTCGAGGAAATCGTTGAAGAACTGCCGGAACACCACAAACTGGTGTTCAAGCTGCGTGAGCTCGAAGGCAAGAGCTACGAGGAGATCGCCGATATTACGGGCGTGAACCTCGGAACCGTAAAAAGCCGGCTGCACCGCGCCCGCACGAGTTTCGCGGAACGCATCGAGCCGTTGCTGAACTAGGGTGCCGCGGAGGCGCCGCCTGGCGCGGCGGGCACGACCGGCGCTGCGCGCGGTCGGATCCTGTTCGGAGGCGCTGTGGCTGGCGCCGCAGCGTATGACATTGAAAGGCCCCGGAGATTTTCCGGGGCTTTTCTTTTTGTGGTGATTCTTCCTACACTGTCCAGCATCCATTCTCGTTGCTCTTCGCTCGTCGCTCATTCCTAAGGAGTTTGTATGCGCGGAATCGCTCGAGCGCTGCTTGCGCTGGTGCTGCCCATCGCGGTCAGTGCCCAGGCTGCGCCCCGGCCGGCGTTGCAATCGATCGAAACCAGGACTGCGAACATGCGCAAGTTGGATGGCTTTTTCCCGCTGTACTGGGATGAGGCCGCCGGCCAGTTGTGGCTGGAGATACCGCGTCTGGACACCGAGGTGCTGTACATCACCGGCCTGGCGGCCGGACTGGGCTCGAACGACATCGGGCTGGACCGAGGGCAACTGATGGGTTCGCGGATCGTGGAGTTCGAGCGGGTCGGGCCGAAGGTGCTGATGGTGCAGCCCAACTACGAGTTCCGAGCGCTTACGCAGAACGCCGCCGAGGCGCGGGCAGTTCGCGACGCCTTTGCGCGCTCCATCATCTGGGGGTTCACGGTTGGTGGACAAACCGGGGAGCGCGTGCTGGTGGATGCCACCGACTTCCTCGTGCGCGACCATGCCAACATCACGCAGCGCCTGCGGCCCGGTGTTTTCCGCCTGGAGCCTTCGCGCAGCTCGATCTATATGCCGGGCACGTTGAACTTTCCAAAAAACACGGAGATGGAAGTCGAGCTCACGTTTTCGGCGCAGCCTGGTGCCGGTGGTGGCGCGACGGGTGCATTCTTCGAGGGCGTCGGCAGCGTAGCGGCGACGGGCGAGGCCGCGAGTATGCGGGTGCATCACTCGCTGGTGGAGTTGCCCGCGCCCGGGTACGAGGCGCGCAAGTACGACCCGCGCGCGGGTTACGGTGCGATGAGCTTCCGCAATTACGCTGCACCGATCACCGAGCCGCAGACACAGCGATTCATCTCACGGCATCGCCTGGAGAAGCGCGACCCATCGGCGCGCGTGAGCGATCCGGTAAAGCCGATCATTTATTACCTGGATCCGGGAACGCCCGAGCCAATTCGATCGGCACTCGTGGAAGGTGCACGCTGGTGGAACCAGGCATTCGAGGCAGCCGGATATCGCAATGCCTTCCAGGTCGAGCTGCTGCCGGAAGGCGCCCATCCATTGGACATCCGCTATAACGTAATCAACTGGGTGCATCGCTCGACGCGAGGCTGGAGTTACGGCGGCAGCGTGGACGATCCTCGCACCGGTGAAATCATCAAGGGCGTGGTCACGCTCGGCTCATTGCGAGTGCGGCAGGATTACCTGATCGCGGAAGGGTTGCTCTCTCCGTATCGGACGGGCACCGAGACGCCGCCCGAGCTTTCCGCGTGGGCGCTGGCGCGCCTGCGGCAGCTTTCGGCCCATGAAGTCGGCCATACGCTCGGCTTGGGACACAACTATTACGACAGCCGTTCCGGCCGGATCTCGGTAATGGACTACCCGCATCCATTAGTCACGCTCAAGAGCGATGGCAGCATGGATCACAGCGAAGTGTACGAGCGCGGCATCGCCGAGTGGGACACGGTCGCGATCGCATACGGCTACCAGGATTTTGCGCCGAACGTCAATGAAGAGCAGGCTCTGCAGAAGATTCTGGATGATGCCTGGCAGCGCGACATCCGCTACATGAGCAACCAGGACCTGGGCGCGAATCCGCGCGTCGATCAGTGGGCGAATGGTGCCGATGACGCGTCCGAGCTGAATCGCATGATGGAAGTCAGGCGCGTAGCCCTTTCACGGTTCGGCGAAAATGCGATCCGCCGCGGCTGGCCATTGGCAACCATGGAAGAGGCGCTGGTGCCGTTGTTCCTGCACCACCGGTATCAGGTCGATGCCACCGCGGCTGCCATTGGCGGTATGCATTACATCTACGCGTTGCGCGGCGACAATCGTGAAGCAGTCCGTGCGGTACCGGCCACCGAGCAGCGTGCCGCATTGAACGCCCTGCTGGCGACCATCCGTCCGTCCGAGCTGCGGCTGCCCCAGACCGTCGTGCGCACCCTGCCCCCACGCCCGCCGGGTACGGAACGGACGCGCGAGCTGTTCCCACGCTATACGGGGCCGATGTTCGACTTGATCTCGCCGGCAGTCGTAGCAGCAGACATGACCATCTCCAACATTTTCGAGCCGCAGCGTGCCGCGCGGCTGGTGCAGCAGCATGCGGTGGATCCGGCAATCATGGGATTGGAAGGCGTGATCGATGCGGTCATTGGCGCGACGTTCGGAGCCAGTGCGGCAGACGATTACGAGCGCGAGATCAAGCGGGCAACCGAGCGGCTGGTGGTCGAGCGATTGATCGGGCTGGCTGGCAATGCATCCATGCCGCAAGTACGCGCGATCGCTACGCTCAAGCTGCGCCAGCGCATGAGTGACGCAACACGAGCGCAAGCCAACGAATCCGATGCGGCTCATGCAGGATTGCTGGCGGGTGACATCGAACGCTTCCTGAACCGGCCGGCCGCGCCGTATGCAATGCCGAATGCTCCGGCCGTACCGCCGGGTGCGCCGATTGGCGAGCCGGCATTACAGTGGATCAGAAACCTGGAGCTTCTCTGTTCGTGGCAGTAACGGCGGCGGCGGAACGCCCCAGCTCGAGGGCGAACTCGGCGTAGCGTCGCAGGCCCGAGAAGGGAAACTGGGCCGACCATTCATCGTCGGCGCGATGGTAGCGATCCCAGCGCGCGCGCAACGCATCGCGCTGCGCATCGGTGGTGTTTTCCCAGCGCGCTCCCGGCACAATGAACACGGCCGGAACCTGGTGCGTGTGAAACGACCAATAATCGGAGTTGGGCGATGGCTCGCTCAAATCCACTTTCCAGCCGTGTCGTGTGCCGATGCGCTGCGCCATCGCACCTAACGCGTTGCTGGTGCCGCCCGCGATCCGCCACTCGACCGGAGGAGCCGGCGGCGCACCTGCATCGAGGTTGATGACGGCAACCGTGCTATCGAGCGGGATGACCGGATTGGAGACGTAATAGGTTGCACCCAGCAGTCCTCGTTCCTCTCCTGTGAGGAACAGGAATGCGACCGATCGCGCGGGTGGGCTGCGCTTCATGTCCTGCGCAATCGCGAGCAGCATGGCGACACCGGCGGCATTGTCGGAGAAGCCGTTATAGATCGAATCACCACGAGCATCGGGAGTGCTGATGCCGAGGTGATCGTAATGCGCGGTGTAAATCACGTACTGACCGCGCAGCCGTGGATCGCTGCCCGGCACGAAGCCAATGAGGTTACGAGTAGGTAGATCGCGCACTGTGGTTTGCACACTCAGCTCGATCCGTCGTTGCAGCGCAACCGGTGCCATGGTTCCGTTGCGGGAAAGCTGACTCATGAGCGCGCCGATCTCGGGTGTGAGTGCCCGCAGCAAACGCGGTCCAGCCAGGACCATTGGCAACGCCGATTGCCAGATGGGCTCGTTCACTTCACTGGCAATGAAATAGCGCGCCTCACCGCGACTCCGGCTGAACAGCTGAAATTGGGCGCTGTCCGGGATCAGCAGGATCACGGCCTGCACGCCTGCTTTCAACCAGCGTGGCACCAGCAGCTGCGCATCGGCTCCGAGCGTTCCGGCGATGACCAGGACCTGTCCGGCCAATGTGGCATCGTTGGCGGCGCGTGCATGCTCGACCGTACCGACGAAAACTGCGCTTCCGGCGAAGTTCCGTAGCGCGCGCTCACCACCAGTGTTGATCACGAAGTCGGTGGTTGAGAACACCGCGGAATCGGGGCCAGCGCGCACGACCAGTCGAGCCGCATCGATGTGTGCCTGCTTCAGCGGAACGGACTGGGAAAAGCTGTCGGAGCGCGCGTGAAGTCCCATTTCCAGCAACTGCGCCTCGATGTATTGCGCCGCGATGCGCTCCCCCAACGTGCCCGTACCGCGGCCCTGGAGCAGATCGCTGGAGAGAAAGCGCGTGTGAGCGCGCAGCGCCATGGTGTCGATTTGCTGGGTGGTCAGCGCGAGTGCCAGTAATGGGAGGATCATGAATGAAGAATAGCTCTGGCCGTGGGGCGATTCAAAACCGGCGCGCTCCACTCAATGGCGGCCGAGCGCAGAGCGCCCTACCCGCCCATGACTTTGCGGGCGTAACCGTTGTCGGGATCGCCACCGCGCTTGAGGATCTTGTCGACAGTGCCGGGTCCGCGGTTGTACGCGAGCAAAGCCAGCTCGACATCGCCGCGGTATTTGTCGATGAGCTGATTCAAATACTTGAAGCCGAGGCCGAGGTTCACGTCACGATCGTAGAGGTCTTCTGCCGTCGTGCCGGGACGCAGCCATTTCGCGGTACGCGGCATGACCTGGGTGAATCCGCGCGCCCCGACATGACTGACTGCTCGTTGCTTGAATGAGCTTTCAGTCTTGACCAGTCCGTATGCCAGCCTGGGCTCGATTCCCGCTTCGGCTGCTTTGTCGTAGATGGACTCGGCCAGGTCACGCTCAATGCCGTAGCGGTCCACCGCTGAGACCACAGCCTGTTCGCGCTCATCGACCGCGCGAGTTTCTCCAATGCGGGTTGCGATCTTTTCCTCGAGGTCGGCGCCATCGACTTCCGCGGCCGCTGCGATGTCGGGCTGCTCCGAGGCTTCGGTGACGCCCTCATGTACTTTCACGGTCTTGCCGGCGTTGATCAGCGGTGTGGCAGCGCCTGCGAGTCCGAGACCGATCAGTGGCTGGCGAAATTTCCGAAAGAAATCGCGAGAACTGCGCTTCGAGGGGTCAGGGTCCTTGCCAGCCTGGGAGCCGTCCGTTGCGCCGTTCTGAACGGCTCTGTCTTCGGCGCGCCGGTGGGGATGTTCGGTCATACTACTCTCCTGCTAATGCCGTGACGGGTATTGCAGCATCTATGCCTCCGGGAGAGCTTGGGGACATGAAAAAGGCGATTGTCGCAGTCGCATATGTAAGTCTGCTCTGCGCGACGGGCGTTGCCCAGACCCCGCCGCCTTCGCAAACACCTCGGGGCGTGCCGCGCTTTACCCTGGAAACGACCGGGCTTTTCTCTCGCGGGCCGGTGCGTCCCTGGGCCTATCTGGCAGACCAGGGCCGACGTGCGGCCGTGTTCGGTGATGAAAGCGGCAGCTTCGAGGCCTGGGTCTGGCCGCTGAAGCTGGTGCGCGATTTTCGACTTGCCTTCAAGGTTCCCGAATACGACGAGCCGATCGCGGGCTCGGCGATTGCGCGCGACGTAATCGCGCGGCCGGAGGGCGCGACCATCGTATACGCGCATCCGAGCTTCACCGTTCGCCAGCACGTGTTCGTGCCCATGAACGAGCCGGGCATCGTGATGCTGCTCGAAATCGAGAGCGTGCGTCCGCTCGAGATCATGGTCCGCATGCACGCCGAGTTCAATCTTGCGTGGCCAGGCAGCTTCGGCGGCGGGTACATTACGTGGCAGCCGGATCGTCAGCGATTTCTGTTATCGCAGGGCGGTGTGCGTTTGTACAACGCGTTCATCGGCTCGCCATTCGCGAGCAATGGCACTTCTCACGCGGCTCACGATGCGCCGACCGTTCCGTCGCAATTCCTGCTCAAGTTCGATCCTAGGTCCTTACCCGCCGAATACATCCCGATCGTGATTGCCGGTGGTGCGACTGTGCGTGACAGCGTCGAGCTGGTGTACCGGAGGCTGCTCGACCAGGCCCCTTCATACTGGCGCGACAAGGTCGAGCACTACCGGGGTGTGCGGCAGGGTCTGCTTTCGATCACTTCGCCGGATGTGCTGCTGAATCAGGCGCTCGAGTGGTCGAAGGTGAACCTCGACCAGCAATTGGTGTGCAATCCCGATCTCGGTTGCGGACTTGTCGCAGGATTCGGGCGGGCCGGCGCCGGTAATTTCCGTCCCGGCTTCGGTTGGTTCTTCGGCGGTGATGCCGCCATCAATTCCTTTGCAATGAGCAGCATTGGCCAATTCGAGCTGGTGCGCGATGGACTACGCTTCCTGGCGCGACACCAGCGTGAGGACGGCAAGATCGCGCATGAGATTTCGCAAGCGGCCGGTCGGCTGCCCTGGTTCACCGACTATCCGTACACCTGGTTTCATGGCGATACCACTCCGTTCTGGATCATGGCCTGTTACACCTACTGGTCGGCCAGCGGTGATGAGGATTTTCTGAAACAGCTCTGGCCGAACATTGCCAGGGCATTTCGCTGGTCGGTCTCGACCGACACCGACGGCGATGCGCTGATGGAGAATCCAAAAGCCGGTGCAGGAGCCATTGAGGTGGGCGGACTTGGTGAAGGGCTGTGGACCGACATTTATCTCGCCGGCGTGTGGGTGGCGGCACTGGAAGGCGTGGCTGACATGGCGCGCGCAGCTGGTGACGTCGCGGCCGCCAACCAGGCAGCTGCGCTGTTCGAGCGGGCGCAACGCAGTCTGGAAACAAAATTCTGGCTGGACGCCGCTGGTATTTACGCATTCGCGCTGCTGGAGCCTGCAGCGGGCGCAACTGCTCCTCGGCTGAACGATGCACTGACCGTGTGGCCGAGCACTGCGATGTCGTTCGGCCTTCTCGATGATGCACGCGCCGATCGGATGCTCCGGGAGATCGGGTCGTCGGCAATCACGACGGATTGGGGCACGCGCATGCTTTCGCGCAACCACCCACTTTATGATCCGCTGCATTACATCAATGGCACAGTCTGGCCATTCGTAACCGGCTTCGCGGCGTTGGCGCACTATCGATATCACCGTGGCTGGGCCGGCTTCGATCTGGTACGCGACGTCGCGCGCGCGCCGGTCGTTGTTGCGCGAGGCCGCCCTCCGGAGCTCTTGTCGGGTGCGTTCTACGACGTACTCGACACGGCGGTTCCGCAGCAGTTCTTTGCCACGTCCATGTTCGTTTCTCCGCTGGTGAAGGGATTGATCGGCATCCAGGCCGATGCGCCGAATCGTGCCTTGTCACTGGATCCGCATCTGCCCGCCGAGTGGAACACGCTCGCAGTCAGCAACATTCCGGTCGGCGCGCATCGCGTGTGGCTGACTATCCGCCGGGGACAGGGCAAATACGAGGTCAGCCTGCGAAGGACCGGGCCGGCCGCGCCATTGTTCGTGCGACTGTCACCCGCCCTGCCACTGGGCGCCCGGGTAGAGCGCGCGAAAGTCGACGATCGCGATGTGCCCGTGCAGGCCGAACAAACCGCGCACGATGTTCACGCCAGCATCGAGTTCTCGCTGAGCAGCGCGGCTGAGGTAGAAATCGAGTACAGCGGTGGCATGGAAGTGGTTACGCCAGCTGAATCGCTCGAGATCGGCGACCGTTCGAGTGCTTTGAAGGTTCTGGATTTCCGGCGCGTTGGTCGTGATTACGTGGTACTGGTAGAAGGTGTGCCGACCGCTACGTACACACTCGCTCTGCGATCGGAAACGCGCGTTCGTTCGGTGACCGGTGCGGACATCATCGAGCAGGTCAACCAGCGACTCGTACTCCGACTCCGGGTCGGCACAGGTGCAACCTCGCAGTTTACGCGCAGGGAAATTCGGATCAGGACGTGAGGCTGCAGCGCACGCGTGACAGCGGCGCAGGTCCGTCGCCCAGACCTTTTTCACTCAGCAGCAGTATAGTGCCATCGGCTCGCAGATCTGCACCTTCTCCCTGAGACTCCTTCAGCGCTTCCAGCTCAATGCCGCGGCCGGGCAGTTGTGGCTGCATGGATCCCTCGACCATTCGGTAGAGTTGTACGCTCGCATACGTGCGCAGGACGACCCATTGCCCGTCGGCGGTAGCACCCGCGCCGGTTATCATATCCGGCAACTGCACGAAGGAAGCACTCAACGGTTGAACCAGTCGCAGCGTAGTGACGCTGTCCGAGGTAAGCGGCGCCGGCGCGCGGTAGACACTGATCGGCTCACTGCGCCCTTTGGTGATCACATAGGGCAGCTCATCGGGCAGAATGAAAACGGCCTCGGCATCATGCGCGCCGTCGGGGTAGCGAAACGCGAATCGATCTGCGGGCGCGGTGGTGCGGTCGGCGAGGCCGGGCTCGGCCACGCGGTAGATCCGGATCGATTCACGGGCGCGAAGATTGTCGCCGATGTCGCCGATGTAGAGGCAGGACTGCTGGCCACAGGGCGCGACTGCCAGCGATTCCCAATCCGTGTTGCCGGCACCGGCAACCTCGATCCGAGCAATGATCCTGCCGGTCGAGTCGATTGCAGTCAGCACCGGTCCGCCTCCATCGACCACCACCCAGATTACGCCTGGATGCAGCGCGCTCGACGCAATGCCACTGGCCTCGCGCAACTCAGAGGGAAGTCGGCCGGTGATCTCGGGCGGGCCGCAGGCAATCCCGGGCGGCTCGGTTCCCGGCCTGGGTTTCTCCGCGCAGGCCATCAGCGAGAGCAGGACAGCCGCATGCAGTATTCGGAACCGCTTACCAGTTTCCATTGCGGCGGTAGATTGGGCGAATGAACAAGCGAGCGAAAGACGTGCCGCCTCAATCCGATCCCGTACGCGTCGTATTTGTGTGCATGGGCAACATCTGCCGTTCACCATTGGCCGAGGGCGTGTTCCGGCATCTGGTGGCGAAGCGCGGCCTGACCGACCGCTTCGCGATCGATTCCGCGGGGATTTCCGGATACCATGAGGGAGATCCTCCAGACGCACGCAGTGCAGCCGTCGCCAGGCAACGCGGGATCGAGTTGACCGGACAGTCCCGCCCTCTCAAGCGCCGGGATCTCGAGCACTTCGATTACGTCATCGTCATGGACAGCGAAAACCTTGCGGGTGTCCAGCGTCTGGCCATCGGTGCGGCGCCATCGGCGCGGATTCAATACCTGCGCGAGTTCGATCCCGATGCAAGCGGACAGCTGGACGTTCCAGATCCGTACTATGGTGGCGCATCCGGCTTCGAGCACGTGCAGGACATGGTTGAGCGCTCATGCGAGCGGCTGCTCGACGCGATCGTGAAGGAACACGGCTGGTGACCCTGCCGGCCGCAATTGCCGCGGAGATCGAAACCGAGCTCGGTCAGCGCATCGATCAGACCACCCCGGTTTCAGGCGGGTGCATTCACACGGCCCTGCGCCTTCAAACCGATCTGGGCACCTACTTCGCGAAATACGGTGATGCCAGGGGCGGCGCGATGTTCGAGACAGAGTCGTTTGCGCTGCAGGAAATTGGTGCTACACAAACTGTGAGGGTACCGCACGTAGTTGCGCGGGGCAGCCGCTGGCTTTTGCTGGAGTGGCTCGAGCCGGGACCGCCGAGCCGTGAAGCATGGCGGGCATTTGGCGCGGCGCTGGCGCGAATGCACCGCGTACGACACGACCGGTTCGGGTGGAACCGGTCCAACTTCATTGGATCGCTGCCACAGCAGAACGACTGGTCAGTGTCGTGGCCGCGATTCTGGCAGGAGCGCAGGCTGCAGCCGCAGGTCGAAACCGCCTTGCAGCGCGGCTATCTGGGCCGCGACGACGTGCGCAAGTTCGAGCAGTTGTATGGTGAACTCGCTGAGCGGCTGACGATCGTCGATCAGGAAGGCGCCTCACTGCTGCACGGCGATCTCTGGAGCGGCAACGCGCACCGCGGGTCGCAGGTGATTGCGGCGGTCGATCCGTCCGCGTACCACGGACACCGTGAAGTCGACCTGGCAATGGCCGAGCTCTTTGGCGGGTTTCCGCGCACGTTCTGGGAGGGGTATGCGGCGGAGTGGCCGTTGCACTCGGAAGCGCTCGAGCCGCGCCGCGCCATCTATCAGCTCTACTACCTGCTCGTGCACCTCAATCTCTTCGGTGCCGGCTACCTTGCCGGCACGCGCAGTGCGCTGCTCACAGCGTTGAAATAGCTGGCTGCTCTACACGCGCACTTCCACGCCGCGCAAGGCCGTTCCCATACGACGGACTGCTTCTTCGAGAGCCGCATTGGGTGCAGCAATCGAGATGCGTGCGTACTGGTCAGCGCCGAAGGCGGAACCGGGAACCAGTGCGACGTCCGTGTTCTCGAGCAGCCAGTGGCAAAACGCTGCCGAGTCGGGCACCAGGGGCGAAAAGTAGTTGTCGATTCGGATGAAGACGTAAAACGCACCATCGGGAGGAAAACAATAGATCTCGGGCGCATGCTCGCGGAAATGCTCGAGCACTTTATCACGCCGCTTGCTGAAAACGCTGGCCATCGCCCTGACCGCGCCATCCGCGCGCGCCGCGTCCTTGTAGGCGGCAGTCGCCGCATACTGCGCCGGTGATGATGCACCGGACGTGATCTGGCTCTGCACCGTCGAAAACTGTTCGGCGAGCGGCTTCGACGTATAGCTGTAGCCCAGGCGCCAACCGGTCATTGCATAGGCTTTCGATGCGCCATCGATGATGACCGCGCGGTCCAACGAGTCGATCACATCCAGCAGGCTGGTTGCGCGCGCTGCATTGAAGCAAATGCGCATATAGATCTCATCGCTGATGATCCAGACATCGCGCCGGGCGGCCCAGGCCGCGATCGCTGCCAACTCGTCGCGCGTGTACACGGCTCCTGTGGGATTCGATGGTGAGTTGATGATCAGACCGCGTACACTGGGCGACCAGGCCGCTTCCAGTGCGGCAACACTCACCTTGAAGCCCTGCTCTGATGTGGTTTCAAGGATCTTTGGCTGGGCGCGAGCCAGGCGCACCAGAGCGGGATAGCTGGTCCAGTACGGCGCCGGAATGAGCACCTCATCGCCCGGCCCGAAGAGCGTGAAGCAGGCATTGAAGAGCGCCTGCTTGGCCCCCGACGTGACCACTACGCCCGCCGCGTCCGCGGGTTTTCCTACGGTAGTCGTAATGTGCTTCGCAATCGCCTCGCGGAGCGGCGCGATGCCTGGCACCGGCGTGTACTGCGTCATGCCTTGTTGAATCGACGCAATGCCGGCTTCGGCGATGAAGTCGGGAGTCCGAAAGTCCGGCTCGCCGACTCCGAGATCGATTACGTCGCGGCCCTTGGCTCGAAGCTCACGACACAGTGCTGCAATCGCGATCGTACCAGACGGCTCGATCTGCCGAACGTTTTCACTCAGGCGCATAACAAATGGTCCGCGGGAGAGATGGAAAGCGGGAACGTAATCCCAATATGCCGGACCGTGCGGCAGGCGACAAGCGGGGTCGGGGCCTTCAGCAGTCTGCCGCTTGCTGCAGTATACAGGCGGCGGACAGATTGACGCGCGACCAGGAGGGAAGATGGCGAGCTACGAGCGGACGACAGCGGCAAAAGTCAGCGATATCCTGCAACGGGCTGAGCAGGTTTTGATCGCACGGCTGCCACTGAAGAAAGTGAAACATGATCACCACTCGGTCACGTTGAGTGGTGCGGATGGTACGGTGACGATCAAGGCGCACCGGCACGGTCTGGACACGGTCGTGGTAGCCGCCACGGACCAGCTGCGTACGTCCCGGCTCGATCTCGATACGCAGTTTTTTATGGGCCTCCTGCCGTATCAGCCAGGCGACAGGAATCTGCAGTAAAGCGGAAAGAGGTGGGCTGGGCGGGAGCTCGGAGGCTGGCGATGGCTTGCGGGAGCTGGCGGCAGTAGCAGCTGTCAGGAACGCACCCGGCGATGGACTCGAATGATGCACGGTGGAGGACGGTTGGGCGCTTTTCAAGAACTCGGGTTGAGTGCGGACGTTGTGAGTGGGCTGGACCGGCTGGGCTACGTGCGTCCGACCGCGATTCAGCGCGCGGCCATTCCGGTGCTGCGTCGCGGTGGCAATGCACTCATTCATGCGGCCAGCGGTGCGGGTGTCACCGGCGCGTACGGGCTGGCGCTGATCGATCGGCTGCGCGAGCTGGGTGAGATCGAAACTGTGCGCGCGCTGGTGGTAACACCGACCGCGGAACGAGCCAGCGCGATTGCGCTCGAGCTGGGACAGCTTGGCCAGTCGGCGGGCGTCCGCGCGGCCGTGCTCGGGCCTGCGTGGAGCAAAGCTGCAGCAATCGTCGTCGTGCCGGCTCATGATATCCTGCCGCTCATGCAATCTTCCGTACTCAAGCTGGACGACCTGGCAGCGCTCGTTCTGCACGATGCTTCGACGCTGCTCGAACTGGGCGCTGGTGATGCTCTCGATTCGCTCATGCCTGCCGTACCGCGCGGTGCGCAGCGCATTGTCGTTACTACCGAGTTGAATCCCGCGATTGAGAAGCTGGCCGATGCGCACGCGCGCAAAGCGCTGCACATACCGCCGCGGCCGGCTGATGGTGACCCGCAGGGTGGAGAGTCTGGCACGCTCGAGTATGAGGTGACGAACCCGTCCGGCGCGCGCGAGGCGGTTGCCGAGAGAGTGGCCGGGTCTGCCTCGAAGGTGGTCTACTGTCGTCGCGAATCTGACCGCGCCGCGCTGGAAGAGGAACTTGCACTGCGCGGGTTGCGCGCCGCGGTCCGGTTATACGTCGATGCTGAAAGCGACGAGCCTTCACTGGGGTTGGGCGCACCCTTCGATGCGGAGACTTTCCGGACTGCGTTCGGCGCCGGCGGATTGGTGGTGATCGCACTGGGCGAGCTGCCGCACCTCAAGCACCTCGCCGTTCAGACCAGGACCGGCTTGCGCGTGGCCGCGACCCGCGCGGCGCCGGAACAGGCGGGTCTCGAGAGTTTCCGCGAAAGCATCCGACGTGCGCTGCGCGAGGAGGATGTCGACGCTCAATTACTGGTGATCGAGCCGCTCCTGGCGGAGTTCTCCGCCGCGGAAGTGGCTGCCGCGGTGACCAGCCTGCTGCGCAAGCGAACGGCGGTAGCACCGGCTGCGGCCGACCGGACTGCACCGACCGGCAGCGCGCCACCTGCGTTCGCGAAGCTGTTTCTCAGCATCGGCTCGCGCGACACGATTTCAGCGCGTGAGATCGTGGGTGCGATTACGGGGGAAGCCGGTGTAGCCGGCGATCAAATCGGGAAGGTCGAAATCCGCGATACGTTCAGCGTCGTGGAAGTGGCCGCGGAGGTTGCGGAGCGCGTGATCCGATCATTGAATGGAACCAGTCTGCGCGGCCGCAGCCTGCGCGTGGATTATGACCGCAAGCCGAGCACACAGCGGCGGGTTATGCCTGTGCGCCGCACGCGCCCGCCCCGCCAATAAAAAAGCCGCGTCGACGTCGACGCGGCCCGTGTCGTAACTCTGATCCGCCCTACTCGGTCGGCTTGACCGACTCCTTTAATGCTTTCCCCGGCCGGAACGATGCGCTGACGGTTGGCCCGATGCGAATCTCGGTGCCGGTGCGCGGATTGCGTCCCGTGCGCGCTTTGCGCTGTTTGGTTTCGAAGGTGCCGAAGCCGGAGATTTGCACCTTCTCGCCGCGCTTGAGCGCGTCGATGATGAGGCCATCATCGGTGCTGAATAGGGCCTCGATCGCCTTTAGTGCCTGCGCCTTGCTGAGGTCGGACTTCGTGGATAGGGCCTGGACCAGATCGGACTTGTTCATGCGCTTCGCTCCTCATGTAGAATCGCTCTTGCGCCATGCTCAGCGCACGACGAACTTGCGGCGCGCGTCATACAATGCGCTGTCTTCCCAATGATTACTCCCCGTGCACGACCTGCATGCCGGTCGGCAGGGCCGGAATACAGTATGCGGGGTGCCGGAACGCGTCAAGGGATACCCGGTGCGCCCCAGCGATCCTGACTTCACAAGAAAACAGGTGTCGGCAGAACCAGCAGTGCGCCGCAGCAAACCACCAACGCCGCTCCAGCAGCGTGAGCTGGAGTTGCGGCGAGACATCGCCGAGGCGTACTTCAACGCACAATCTCCCATCGAAGTCTACCGCCTGGCTCTGGCACGAGTCACGCCGCTGATCGCCGCCTCGTTCAGTTCGGTGTTTTTGCGTGATCCAACCGAGCCCGAGTTGTTGCGACTGGTCTGTGCGCATAACTGGCCACAGTCCTCGGCGCGCTTCCTCGGCCAACTGCGGATTCGGACGGGCCGTGGTCCGACCGGTCGTGCCGTCGCCGAGCGGCGACCGATCGAAGTCAGCCATGTCTTTGCCGACCTCTCCCTGCGTGACTGGTGGGAGCCCGCCCGCGAGCTCGGCTTCGCGTCACTGATCTCGCTTCCGCTGGAGGCCGGGCGGTGCATGGGTGCGCTCACGTTCTACTACGACCGACCCCACGAATTCAATGACGACGAACGGCAGTTGTTGTCACTGATTGCCGGGCAGCTCTCGATCACCGCGGAGCGCGCCGGCCAGACCCAGGAGCTGCAACTCGAGAATCAGAAGCTGCGGGAGCAGGCCGAATCACTGACGGCTCGAGTCGGCCAGTCTGAGGAGATGCAACGGCTCAAGACCGAATTCCTGTCGAACATCAGTCATGAGCTGCGCACGCCGCTCACCTCGATCCTGGGCTACTCATACCTGCTGCTCGAGGGTCAGAATGGCCATCTGACGGATGCACAGGCAGCCGCTCTGCGCAAGATCGATGGCTCGGCCAACGTGCTGCTGCAGCTGATCAACGATCTGCTGGCCCTGACCGAGCTCAAGCTCGGCCGGTCCGAAGTCGTGGCCATACCGGAAGACGCGGTGTTGATCGCGCGGCGTGCCGCCGAGAAAGCCGAGCCCAGCGCGAGGGTTCGCTTCTCGATCGAGGCGTCCGAAGAGCGAGTGCCGATCCAGACCGACGTCGAAAAAATCCTGCGTATTCTCGAGAACCTGCTCTCGAATGCATTCAAGTTCACAAAGCAGGGCGAAGTCGTGTTGAGCGTGAGGCGGCTCGGCTTCGGTGAGCAGCAGCGGATCGAGTGGACCGTACGCGATACCGGCATTGGCATTCCGCGTGAACTGCTGCCTACGATCTTTGACGAGTTCCGCCAGGTCGACGGCTCCTCCACCCGGCTGTACGGCGGCACCGGCCTCGGGCTCTCACTCTGCCTTCACCTCACCCGGCTGCTGGGTGGTGAGATCATGGTTGAAAGTGACGAAGGTCGAGGGTCGACGTTCACGCTGCGACTACCGGCCACGTATCCGGGCAGCTCCAGCATGACGTTTTGAAACATATAAACGAATTAACGGACGAGCACGAGCACGACCACGAGTACGATTGACGATTACGGGCGCTCATAACTTGGCGGTGCCGTATTGGATCACCCCAATTAACGCACCGCGTAATCGTAATCGTACTCGTGGTCGTGCTCGTGCTCGTCCGTTGATTCGTTCATCCGTGCCCAACCAAGCGTCACTGCCCACGCTTCAGATTGTCCGACTCCTCACCCTGCGCATCGAAGCGGCTGCGCATGACCGGCATGGCTCGAGGTTTGGTCATGGCTTCGGGTGAGAGGATCTCGTTCAGCTCTGCCTTGGTCAGCCAGCCTTTCTCCAGCACCAGCTCGTACACGCCGCGATCGGTCTCGAGCGCTTCCTTGGCGACTGCACTGGCGCGCTCGTAGCCGATGTAGGGCACGAGGGCAGTGACGATACCGATGCTGCGCTCCAGCATCTGGCGGATCCACTCGCGGTTGGCTTCAATGCCCAGGACGCAGCGTTCGCGCAGAACGACGCACGCCTGGGTCAGCATGTCGACCGATTGAAAGATGTTGAAGGCGATCACGGGCTCGAACACGTTCAGCTGAAGCTGGCCTGCCTCGGCGGCCATGGTCACGGTGAGATCGTTGCCAACCACCTGGAAGCAGACCTGGTTCACCACCTCCGGGATCACCGGATTGACCTTGCCGGGCATGATGCTCGAGCCCGGCTGCATGGGCGGCAGTCGAATCTCCGCCAGGCCGGCGCGCGGCCCGCTGGAGAGCAGGCGCAGGTCGTTGCAGATCTTCGATAGTTTCACGGCCACCCGTTTCAGCACACCGGACAGCTGCACGAACGCACCCGTGTCCTGCGTTGCCTCGACCAGGTCCGGGCTCGTAACCAGGGGCAAACCGGTGACGGCTGAAAGTTTGTCGCGCACCAGCGCCGCGTACCGCGGGTCGGTGTTGATGCCGGTGCCGATTGCGGTTGCGCCCATGTTGATCTCGCGCATGAGTAGCGCGGTTTCACGCAGGCGATCGATGTCTTCGCCAATGGTTACCGCGGCGGCCGTGAATTCCTGGCCCAGCGTCATGGGCACGGCGTCCTGCAGCTGGGTGCGTCCCATCTTCACGATATCGGCGAATTCAGCTCCCTTTTCCCGGAAGGCATCGCGCAGGCTGGCAAGAGCCTGCTGCAAATCGACCAGCGCCCACATCCCGGCAATCCGGATCGACGTGGGATACACGTCATTGGTCGATTGCGAGAGATTGACGTGATTGTTCGGATGGACCCGCTCGTAGCGGCCGCGCTTGTCACCCAGCAGCTCGAGCGTCCGATTTGCGATGACTTCGTTTGCATTCATGTTGGTCGACGTGCCGGCGCCGCCCTGGATGACATCGACTACGAATTCGTTGTGCATGCTGCCCGAGCGGATCTCCTGACAGGCACGCACCATGGCTTCCGTGATATCTCGATCGAGCAGGCCCAGCTCGTGATTGGCCAGTGCGGCGGCTTCCTTGACTGCGGCAATTGCGTTGATCAGATACGGGTACTGCGCGATGGGAATGCCGGTGATCGGAAAGTTTTCGACCGCTCGCAACGTTTGGATGCCGTAGTAGTAGCTATCCGGCACATCCCGCTTACCAAGCAGATCCTTTTCTGAACGCAGCTCACCGGAGATGTACGAATCGGCAACACCGCGGCCCTGATTGGCCGCTCGCAACCGGCTCGCAAGGATTTTCGCGGCACCAACCGCAAGTTTCGAGAAAAGCTCCGGGCGCTGCCGCGGCAACTCAGCCACCGCCTCGCGCGTGAACTCGAGCACGGTAGTCGGATCCAGCACCAGCGCGGAGACCGAATGAGGATAGTCGTCCAGCAGGCTGCCCTCGCCATACGAGTCGCCTGGCCCGAGCACGGCCAGCACCCTGGGTTGACCACGCAGTCCTTTCTGCAATGCAACCCGGCCGCCGATGATGATGCCGAGCAGCCGCCGGGGCTGACTCTCCCGAAAAATGAAAACGCCGGGAGCGTACTCTGTTGTGTTTGCCAGTGAGCCCAGGAATTCGAGCTCAACATCGGTCAGCGCGCGCGTCAGTATGTGTTTCCGCAGCAGATCAGCAGGTTGCATTCGTCGGCATCCACGAGGTTGGTCGCGTCCAAAGGATAGTCGCGACAAATCTGAGGTGCGCGGCTGCGTCGCGCGAGGCGTGTTTTCAGCTGCGCTGAAGCAGTCGTTCGGAAAAGCCCAACCCGAGGAATCCTATGAGAGACCAACCGGCAAGCTGCGCGCAAATGATCGCGATGGCACGGGTCAGATCCAGCGGAAATGACCTGGCACCAATGATGGCCATTACCGGATCGAGCGGAAATGCGAGGAATTGAATCAGGCCGCTGGCTTCGGAGCGTTCGAAACTCGTGATGCCGGCAAGACTCACACCGATGACGACCGTGAGGAAGGCGAACACGGCATCGCGGCGCACGCCCCAGGCTGAGAATGCGAAGACCATTGCGGCGGGAAGCAAAGCCAGTGGAATCATGCCGGCCCCCAGCCTGAACGCTTTGGTGATCGTGAACAGGTTGCCGGCGACGCCGAGCGCGCCAATCGCGCTGCCGAGTGTGGCGGCTACCAGTGCGAGCAGCAGCAGATACAGTGCGTAGCGGATGGCGTAGGAACGTGACAGCCATGCGGGTTTCTGCACCCAGAGCAAGAAGAAGCCGGACGCGCGTTCATCGGACACGAGCCCGCTCATGATGACGAGTCCGGCGATGAACGGTGCATAGAAGGCCATGCCCAGGACGATCGATTCGCCGTACTCGATCCCCGCGAACAGCAGAGTTGCGCCGAGGATCGCGCTCATTGCCATGACTACGAACAAGGGGATATGACGCCGCAGCAGGAAGCGGCCGGTTTCCAAGACGAGTGTAACCCAGAGGTTTGATCCGGTCAGGCTGGTCATGAGTCACCATGGGTTGGTGCGAACAGCGACATGAGGCGCTCAGGCCTGGACAGATCGGACGGCTCGAGCAAATGCATCGCTCCCCTCGATATGAGATAGGTCTGATCGGCAATCGTGCTGAGGCTGGACACATCGTGACTGGCCACGATGACGGTGCGGCCCTCGGCCGCAAACGTGCGGATGCGCTGGCGAAGGCTGACTCTCTGACCCGGATCGAGACCGGCTTCCGGTTCATCGAGCAGCAGCAGGCGCGGGAGTGGAATCAGGGTCAGCGCAAGCAGCAGCCGCTGGCGCATGCCTTTGCTCAATTGCCGGATTGGATGAGTGAGATCGAAATCGACGCCCGCGATCTCGAGCGCTGCGGGAATCGCGGCTGCAGCGTGTCCGCCGCAGGTCAGCGCTGTAAGGGTGAGCATGCCGCGCGCAGACCACGCGTCAGGCAAGGTCATACCCTCTGCCAGGTAGCCGATGCCGTGCCTGAGCCGATACTCGGTTGGAGGCTGCCCGCCAATGCTGACCGATCCTGACAACACGGGAATCAGACCGGCAATCGTATGCAGCAACGTGGACTTGCCCGACCCGTTGGGGCCGACCAGCGCAACGACGGTACCAGCATCGACTTTGAAACTGGCGCGCGTAACCACCTGCTCGGAACGAAACTTCAGGTAGCCGGTCGTAATGTCGCGGGCGACCAGGTCGACTCGGCTATCGGGCAAGGGGCACCACCTGCAAACGCACACCGTTGGCATCGTCGAATGCGACGAGCTGACTCTGGGTGCCGAGAAACGACTTCTCGACTGCCGAGCGCCCGAGTGCTCGCACGGGCTCGAACGGACGCGATTGCCAGTGCACCTCGACCCAGGTCATCGTTTCCGCGCTCTCCGGTATCTGCAAGGCAACAGTGGAATCCCGAAGGGCGATCGCCATAACGCGCGGCAATGAATCCGGTACCACGATCCGGCCAGCCCAGCGCGCACTCAGCTTCTGCCGTTCTTCTGCAGGAACCGGCCGCCGAGGCAATTCGTCGAAACAGCGTGACCCCTCGGGCGCGCCGTCCGGAAGCCGCACCACACGCAGGCAGGCATGGACACCATCGCCCATCACCAGCCGGGTCTCATTGACGGCCAAAACCGGCACGTGAATCGGCAAACCATCACGCGCTTCGATGGCGGTGGTGTCACTGACTGCGGCCCAGACTGTGAGTGCACCGGCATCACGGCTGCGCTCCACCTGCAGACGGATTCGGTGCGGCAGCTCGACGCAGCGGCGCAGCACGTACAGCGTGCTGCCGCTGGCCGCCATTGCCGCAATGTTGCCGTCGGCACACGTGCCGCGCACGCGCAGAAACCGAACGAATTTGCCGGCTGAGTCGAACACGCTGACGTCCGGCCTTCCCATCTCCGCGACAAACGTGTATGCACGTGTTCCGGCAATTCTCGACGGCGCGATGAACTCGCCGGGTCCCTGGCCGCGCCGTCCAAAAGACCGATGCAATGCGCCCGTGCGGTCGAGCACGTGCACACGATGGCCTCGCTGATCCGCGATATACCAGCGGCCAGCCAGTTCCACCGCGCTCTCGACCGAGAGTACAGCCGCTTCGACTCCCACCTCTGCGGAACGCAACGAAGGGCCAGGCGAGTTGATCGGCTGACGTCTCACCACGCGCGCACCCATTAGCGCGAACCCGCACAGCGTCAGGCAGCCGAGAATCCATCGCATTGTATTGCGTGCAGTGTGATGCATTGCTCCTCATCGATTCCAGGCAGGCCCTGCCGCGTGATCACAGGGCCCGCCCGCCATGGGTCGCGTGGGTTACTTCAATGCGCTTTTGATCGCCCAGAATGGCAGCGCCAAACCGCAAGCCCAGAAGTCCGCGTCATACGCGATGTAGCAGCCAACCTTGCCGAGAAGGCTCGCGCCTTCCTTGCATTCGTCGTATGACTCGATGGCGTTGCTGAGGCAGTAGCCATACTCCTCTGTTGTCGTGCAGGGCCGGTGGTCTTCCGTGAAGTCGGAGCATTTCTCTTCCTCATTGTCTTCCTGCGCTGACGCCGATGTCGCCACCAGCAGCGCAAGCATCAGGGGCACGATAAAGAACGACCAGCGCAACCTGGGCCGGCGACGTTGCGTTGCAGCGCTGGCCGCTGCAGCCTTCGAGGTACTCATGTTCTCTCCTTGATGAATTACAGGGTTTGGTTGTGGTGCCGGCTCCGGAGCGTCACCACCCGCCGGATCAAGCACTCGCCCTGCCAGACTCGAGGAAAGAAAAAATCTCTGTCGCACTAATGGTTGCACGATTTCGAATTGCACGGTCGCTCTGCAATTGCATTGCAACTGCAGTGCACTGCGCAGTTGCAGCGCGAAGATGCAACCGATGGGATCAGTGAGACATAGCGGATTGGGACAACCTTCGCGGCAGACGTCCACATCTACGTGAAAGTGAC
>JBBDWZ010000016.1:0-9548 GCA_040902615.1 Gemmatimonadota bacterium
TTCGCGCTCGAAGCGCGTAATCACCCATGACGCATTTCGCGTCAAGCTTTGAAAAATAAAAGATCCGCTCTCACTGTCAACCTGACGATGCAGGCGTTGGACAGCGTACAGCGGATCAGACGTCGACGTGTCATACGCGCAAAACAGCGCAGCGCGACGACGACATTCATCGCAAAAAAATCAATTGATGTCAGGGAGATTCGGACGGCGCGATTCTGAGAGCCTTCGCATCGAAGAGACGCGAGTTGACTGCCAATCAGTGCCTCCTTGATGGTACTCGGACTCGGTCACTCCCGGCTCAATTCTCCGCGACATCAATTGTCATACAGTGACACGCGATGTCGCGGGTTTCCCCGGCCTAACCAAAGCGGTTAACCAAGAGGAGTAAGAGTTGAATTGTCAATGATTTAGACCGCTGCTGCGGAACGACCAACCTGGCCGGAGCGATCAGGTGGGCAAGCCCAATCACTGCCTGGGCTGTCTCGAGAGTGTATGCGCCCGGAAGGAATCGAACCTTCAACCTTGGGATTAAGAGTCCCCTGCTCTGCCAATTGAGCTACGGGCGCGGGTTGAGCATCAACAACGTACGCGAACGCACCAACAGCTTGCGGCTGGGGACGCTTGCGAGAGCTGGCGGGCTGAACGTTTGACGCCAGCCCCAAACCGGGAAATCCAATTCGAGCGAAACAGCCGCAAGCCTCCCAAGCTCGCGAGCTTTCCAGGAGATCCGCACTTCAGCACCGCGACCATCCCGGTGCACGCCAACACGCGCGAAAATCACCATCAGGGTGAGCGAGGGGACTTGAACCCCCGGCCTCCAGGGCCACAACCTGGCGCTCTAACCACCTGAGCTACGCCCACCATTGCCGAGTCATCCATCGATTGCGAAGCACCATCGGCTCGGCGAGCCGGCGCTGCCGTGATCCGCTGGCAGTGTGAGTTCGCCAACGTCGAAACTACATGCACGCGCCCGATAGGATTCGAACCTATGACCCACGGCTTAGAAGGCCGTTGCTCTGTCCAACTGAGCTACGGGCGCCAGAGCGGCGCTGCACGCGCGCAGTTGGTGAAACGCCAACCCAAATCGCGCCGCAAGTCGGGGCGCTCGGATTTGAACCGAGGACTTCCTGCTCCCAAAGCAGGCGCGCTACCAGGCTGCGCTACGCCCCGCTATACACTAAACGAGAGCACGAAAAGCTAACCGTGACGCGGTTTAGGGTCAACCGAAGCCGGCAGTAAAACCGCGAGAGCACGAAACGCGCGCGCGCGATGACTCCGCGTGTTTTTCTGATCGGGCGAGAGCTGAGCGAAGGTGACGCCGAGGTCAGGCAAAAGGAATATCGGATCGTAACCGAATCCACCCACGCCCTGCGGCTCGAGTGCCACTTCACCACGACAGGTGCCGATGGCCTGCAGGACGTTTTGCGGATCGAGGGCGAATGCGGCGGCGCAAACGTAACGAGCCGCGCGCTGCTTCTGCGCGATGCCATGCATTCGGTCGAGCAACAAGCGGTTGTTGGCCTCATCCAGTTCCGCGCCGGCGAGACCGATATGTCCGTGGTCGATCGCAAATCGGCGGGTACGCACTCCGGGCGCATTGCCGAGCGCGGAAACTTCGAGCCCGGAATCGTCGGCAATGGTCGGCAACGCGAAACGCCGGGCGAAGTACAGGGCCTTCGCAGTCGCATTGGCGAGGAAGGTCGGCGCGTTTTCGATCGTTTCCTCGTCGGCCGTTTCCGGGACCTGGAGATCGTGGAGGGTGATCAGTTCGAATCGCCGAGTGGCGGGTACAATGCGCTGGATTTCGGCTGCCTTGTGGGAACTGCGGGTAGCGAGGAGAACGCGACTCAAAATTGAAGCGCGCGCCGCTGTTGTTCGAGCAGGTGGTGGATGCCGAGCATGCCGAGATCGAGCAGCTGATCGAGCTCGCGACGGTTGTAACTGTTTTTCTCCGCGGTCCCCTGAACTTCGACCAGGCCGCCATCCTCGAGTACAACCAGATTCAGATCGACGTCCGCGGCGACGTCTTCGGAGTACTCGAGGTCGAGGCGCGGCTCACCATTAATGACGCCGACACTCACGGCGGCCACCAGTTGTTTCATAGGCGAGGACGTAATCTTCTGCTGAGTGACCAGCCACCTGCACGCCTGATGCAATGCGACGGCTGCTCCGGTGACCGCAGCCGTGCGCGTCCCGCCGTCCGCAACCAGTACGTCGCAATCAATCAGAATGGAACGCTCGCCCAGCATCCGAAGATCGATGCAGGCGCGCAGAGCGCGACCAATCAAGCGCTGTATCTCCTGCGTGCGTCCGCCCAGTTTGCTGCGCTCCCGTCCGGTGCGGGTATGGGTCGCTCGCGGCAGCATCGCGTATTCGGCGGTAACCCATCCTTTGCCTGACCCTCTCCGCCAGTCCGGCAGCGTCTCCTCGACCGATGCCGTGCACAAGACGCGAGTCCGGCCCGTACTGATAATGCACGAGCCTTCGGCGTACGGTGCCGCCGATAACTCAATGGTGGTGGGTCGTATCTCCGACGGTTCGCGACCCTGTCTGGGAGTGCCGCTCATTTGATTTTTCCCGCGCGTTGCAGAATGTCTGTGGTAGAGCGGCCCTCGAGAAAAGGGAGCACGACCACTCTTCCACCGGCGGCTTCGACTTCGGGCCTGCCGACGATGTCTTCCGGCCGGTAGTCGCCGCCCTTGACCAGTACGTCCGGAAGGAGGACCGAGATCAATTGCTGAGGCGTGTCTTCATCGAAGAAGGTGATGGCATCGACGCAGGCGAGACCAGCCAGCACAATTGCGCGGTCGACCTCGTACGTGATCGGCCGACTCGGGCCCTTCAAACGCCTCACCGATTCATCGGTATTGAGTCCGATCACCAGGCGGTCACCCAGTTGTCGCGCCGCGTTGAGATACTCGACGTGACCGCGATGTAGCAGATCGAAGACGCCATTCGTGAATACAATCGTTTCGGAACGAGGCCGGGCATAGCGATTCAGCAGGGTAGGAATCGAGAGAATCTTTTCCTGCAGCTGGAGCGCGCTCATCACGGTAGCGCCGGAGCGGGCGGAGCCGATGCTCGAAGCTCGGCGAGGATGTCGCCGCCGCCCAGCGCGAGCAACTCCTGCGCAAGCGATCTACCCAATTCGTCGGCGCGCTGCGCTGGGCCGGTCCGGGTTCCGCGCACCAGTCGCTGACCATCCACCGCCGCGATCAACCCGTACAGAGTGATTTCATCAGCGCCGACGCACCAGGCGCCGATCGGAACCTGACAGCCGCCTTCCAGCGCGGCGAGAAACGCTCGCTCAGCCGTTGTAGCGATGCGGGTCGGCGCGTGATCGAGTGGTTGCACCATGCTGCGAGTATGCGGGTCATCGTCGCGCGAGACAATGCCGAGCGCGCCCTGTGCGGGAGCCGGCAGCCAGCCCGGCGCATCCAGCACTTGCGCGGCCTGGTCCGCGACATCCAGCCGCTGTAAGCCGGCAAAGGCCAGCAATGCTGCGTCGACGTCAGCGGCCTGAATGCGACGCAATCTCGTGTCGACGTTACCACGCAGATCGACGACGTTCAGATCCGGCCGGCATGCGAGCAGTTGTGCCCGTCGGCGGAGCGAGCTGGTGCCTACGCGTGCACCCGCAGGCAAAGCCATCAAGGTCCGCGGCATCGCGGGTGCGACCACCAACGCATCGCGTGCGTCCGCCCGCTCGAGAACGCTGGAGAGCGCCAACCCGGCCGTCAACCGGGTCGGAAGGTCCTTGAATGAGTGCACCGCCAGGTCGACGGTTCCCTCGAGCACGGCGTGATCCAGCTCCTTGGTGAACAACCCTTTATCGCCGATCTGTGTGAGGGCAACATCGGTGACCCGATCACCGGTCGTCTGAATGACGACGATCTCGATCTGGTCCGCGCTCCGAAGCTGTAACAGGCGGGCACGAACGTGTTCTGCCTGCCAGAGTGCGAGCCGGCTGCCGCGGGAGCCAATGCGCAGTTTCATGAGCTTAGACGAGCTTGTGTGCCGGCAGGCTCACCACTGCGATTGCGCGCCGTCAATGATCTGCTGAAGTATGTGATCGAGGGCTTTGTCGCGGGCGGCGACGTCCTGCTCCGACGCGGGCTTGTACTCACCGCGACCGGTCACGGATTGCTCCCACAGAATCGTGTTGTTCTTGCGATTGATGAGCTGAACGTTGACCGTGATCTGCACCTGATGCAGCTCGACCTGCACCCGAGCGCCCGCCTCACCGGGCCGATAGTTCTGGGCCGCATCTTCATAGCGCGTGATCTGCCCGCGTACCCACGAATCGGCGTTGGTTTCACCAGCCTGGCGAATGCCCAGGGCTCGCGGGAGTTTTTCGCTCAGCTTGTTGAACAGTTGCTGACCCAGCTCGAACTGGGGTGTCGTGTTGTCGAATGGCTGGATGTACATCGTGCGGATCTCATCGGGCAAACCACCGCCGCCACGCAGCCTGTAGATGCAGCCACTGGACAACGTGAGTGCTGCCAGCAGCAGCAGGCTAGCGGCCCGGTGTCCAGGTATCCGGCGGGAACGAAACAACGTCATGCACCTGATCCAGCGTCAGTGTGAGCTCGCGGAAGGCTCGCCAGTCACGATAGACGACCCGGGCTGGCAATCCACGTTCGTGATACCCCTTGATCTCGACGGTTTGCCGGCCTTGCTGCGGGCCCTGCCATTCCGAGCGCTGGAGCCTGCCATTCGCGAGTACAAAAGTCCAGGTCTCCTGACCTGAACGATACTGCAGCTCCGTGTTTGTGCTGTCACCGTGCGCAGCCACCAGCTGGGCATTCTGCGGTGCACGAAATACCCCAAGCACAGACCAGAGCATGGTGGGCGGCGGCAGCAGTTCAGCCGGTGCGCCGGGCGGAATCCGCAGATCGAAATCGACCAGCGCAGCGCTGAGGTATGCTTCCCCGCGCGGTCCGAAAAGATCCAGCCGCGCTTTGTAGGTCGGCTCGATGCGGGTGACCCCGTCACCGGAGAAACGCGCGTCCCGATCCTGCAGCGTCCAATTGAAAACGAGTCGCAGTTTGGCATCGAGCTGAGTCTGCTCGGTTGCGCGTGCAGCGATGGCAGGATCGAGCGGAACCGGCGACTGCTCTGGCGGCTGCGTGGTCGCGCAACCCAGCAGGAAGCAGAGGCACAGGGATTGAATCGGCCGCAAGAATGTGCGGCGCACAGTGAGGTCAGAGCGAGAGGAGGTCAATAATTGAATCCAAAAAAGAAGTCCACAAACGTGTCATTGAATTGCTCACGGCCGCTGAACAGGACCGGCGGCGGCGCACCGATTCGATAACGCCGGCCGACGTCCATGCGCAGAACGAAGGGTGCGCCCAGCGAAGTCCTGAATCCCATACCGTAGCTGCCCCAGGTGCCGCGTGGCTTGGATTGCGTGTCGAGCCAGCTCGACCCGGCATCGGCAAAGAACGCGCCTTGAATCCCCGGCAACCTGAGTTCACCGAACGGGAAGGTCAAACTCAAGGATTGAAGGATCGGAAACCGCCATTCCTGACTGAGCAGCCACACCCGGGAACCGGCCATGGAAAACCGCGGGTAGCCCCGCAACTGATGCGGTCCGCCGAGCACGGAGCGGGCTGGCAGCGTGCCCGAGCTGTAGAACAAATACGCGCGCAGCGCATACGCGCTGTACTGGGTGGTGCGCAGGTAGCGGCGATAATCGCCGTAAACCACGAAGTTGTCGACTGCGGCCGCACGATCGACCAGCAGTCCGGTGACCTGGCTCGGATAGCTGCAGGCAAAACAGCTGACCAACCCGGCCGTGACGTTGAAACGTTCACCATCGATCGGGCCGGTCGGCAGCCACAGCGTGTTGTCTTTTACATACGAGAGATAGTTGCTGGCCAGCGTGCCCGACCGCGTCAGGTTGCTGCTTTCGCCGTTTCCCGTGAAGTGATCCTCGAAGATGTCGGCTATGTCATCACGGTTGCTGCGCTCGACCGCGACCTGCAGTTCGACCCGATTGAATTTCGAGAACGGGTAGCTGGCCAGGAAATAGCCGCCCACCGTTTTCTCATCGTAGATGTCAAAGGTCACGTCACGGAAACGACCTTCGAAGCGGAAGAGTCCAACGCCGTAGTTCAGCCGCCGGGCAAGGTTCAAATAAAAAAGATTACCGCTGAAGTTGTCGACCAGGTCGGACAGCTGGTCGGCCTGTACGGCTGCTACGCCTGCGAAGAGGATGTGATCGCCGAGCATGTCAGTGAGCAGGAACTGCGCGCCCTGTGCCGTGCCGAGACCGGGCGCAAAGACGGCATCACCACTGGCGACGTCGAGTGTGATCTTATCCAGCGCGCTGTAGGTGCTGGTTTGCGGAGCCGGCCGATCGACCGCGTCAGTCAGCTCCCATTGCCAGTGTCCCGCCACCGTGTCGATGGCCAGGGCGATTATGGGCGAATTCGCGGACTCGATTGCCAGCGGATGGTGATAGATGCGGAAACTGCCTTCATCGAATCCGGCGAAGACCAGGCCGCGATCATCGGGCAGCCAATCGGGATCGAAAACGCCGCCGGTGAGATAGGTAATGCGCGAGCCGGTACCATTACCATCGATTGAGTGCAGGTCGTATGTGCCGGCCCGATCGGATGTAAATGCAATGCGATCCCCGGCATTCGACCAGTTGGGCTGCTGGTCGTGCCATCGGCCCTGGGTTAGCGCGCGAATGGCCCTGC
Organism: Gemmatimonadota bacterium; assembly: GCA_040902615.1. Lineage (GTDB taxonomy): Bacteria > Gemmatimonadota > Gemmatimonadetes > Longimicrobiales > RSA9 > JBBDWZ01. Next base: position 6,708 of record JBBDWZ010000016.1, read on the forward strand.
TGCGGACATCGACCGCGTACAGATTGGTGAACCCCTGGTCGCCGAAGCGGGTCCGGTCGGATGAGAAGACCACAGTACTGCCATCCGGGGACCAATCGGGATCCCGATCGGCATAACGGTCCGCAGTCAGCGCACTGCGACGCTGCGTGTCGAAATCGATGACGTAGAGATCGGAGAAGCCCGCGGTTGAGAGGCCCTCGAAGACTACGCGTTTGCCGGCGCGATCCCAGGCCGGGGACTTTACGCCAACCAGGTCGGGCCATTGATACCGGCCGACCGTTTCCCTCTTTCCGAGATCCCACAACACGAGCGCGTCACGTTCGAGGTACTTGGTGACGAGCGCGACAATGCCGCTGCCGTTGATGTCGTAGCTCGATTCGTACGCATGGAACGACTCGAATTCGGCGGAGCGCTCGCCTTCGAGAATCTTCTCGGCACTCGACTCGCCGCGCGACAAGCTTGCGCCGTACAGCGTGGTATATCCAGTGTGCGCCGACAGATAGAGCAGTCGCGTGGTCGTGTCGTTGGGCAGCCGGTACGAAACCGGTTTTACGTTGGCGCCGCCTTCGGCAATGACCTCGCGCGCGCCAATCGCGAGGGGCGGCCTTTCGGCGTACGCCGGGAAGAAGCGCTGCTCGAGTGAGTAGCGAAACTCGCGGCTGAGCTGATCGAGATCGATACCGAGCACGCCCTCCAGCGTTTTCAGAAACGAATCGTACTTCCAGTAGTCCTCGTAGACGCGCACTACGTACTCGTCACCGAAGCGCTGGTTCAGGTACTTGTGCAGCTCGGCGCCCAGCGGGTAGGACATGTAGCTGTAGGTGTACGTGAAGCGCTCGATGTCCGGAATGCGACCGCGCACGACCAGGTCGCGGATGAACATCTCGTCCTCATTGGTCTGTTCACTGGACCAGAACTCGGCCAACCCTTCGGTCCACCAGTGCACCTGTTGTGGTGGCGCGCGGCGCACGCGCGGATGCTGGACGGCGCTCTCCGAAATCTTCGAGATCTGGAACGCATGGACCAGCTCGTGGCGGAGCGTGTTTCGGAACTGGTCGTAGTCACCACGAAACGGAAGTGCGACCCGGCGCTTGAGATACTCGGTGAAGCCGAGCACGCCTTCGGGAATGAAACCGGGAAAAACGTTGGTCTGCTCGAAATGCTGATCCGACGAGTAGACGATCAGCGGAATGCGGCGAAAGGGATGGTGCTGGAAGCGGCGCTCGAGCACTGAGTAGCTCTGCTCGCCGTAGCTGAGCGCGAGGCGCGCGACGTCTTCCTCTTCCGGATAGTAGTAGACATCGATGTGCTCACCGGAGAGAACGCGCCACTCGAAATCCATGTACTGGATTTTGTTCTTTCCGAACGGCACGGTTTGCGCCGCGGCGCGCGCTGCGATGGGCAGGCTCAACGCAATGACCAGAGCAGCAAGCAGCTTCATCGGATGACTTCGATAGCGATGATCGGGTCGTCGAGCGTAACGGCGTCGGCCACGTTCATGCCCTCGACAACGAATCCGAAGATGGTATAGCCACCATCCAGGTGCGGCTGCGGGGAATGGGTGATGAAGAACTGACTTCCCCCGGTGTTGGGACCCGACAGCGCCATGCCGACCGCGCCGCGACTGTAACGCAACCGGTTGATCTCATCACGAATCGAGTAGCCCGGGCTGCCGCTGCCATCACCGCGCGGCTCGCCGTCCTGCAGCACGAAATTCGGAACCACACGATGCCAGCGGCTGCCGTTGAAATATCCGCGTTCGGCCAGCGTGAGGAAGTTGATGACGGTGAGGGGTGCGTCACTCGGCAGAAGCTCGAGCACAATCGCGCCGATGGCCATCCGAATGCGTACGCGCGGACGCGCGCAAGTGCTGTCCGGGTTCAGGTACCGGTGAGCGACGCTTCTGTAATACTCTGGTGCACGACCCGGCTCGTTCAGCTTCAAAGGACCCCAATCACCAGCGCCGAGTTGATTCACGACGCTTTGGTGCACAAGCGGGTCGGCCGGCTTGCGAAATCGCAGGAAAAAACTGTTCGCGACCGGAACGCCACGCTGGGCCAATGCGCCAAGGGCGTTAATCGCGGCCTGCAATGCAACGCGCGGCGTGTCCTGAAGCGCCCGCTCGTACGCGCGCAGCAGCGGCTCGAGATCGCTGGGGCTGCGGCGACGTTGCAGCCCGCGAGTGGCGGCCGCGCGTACGTGCGGGTCGCGATCCGCCAGCTTCTCGATGAACAACGCATAGGGCGGGTTGGTCGTGTCCGCGGCGACGGCCTGCAGAGCAGCCGCGGCTACCCTGGCGTCCTGGTCTTCAACCGCGCGGCGAAGCTCGTTCTGAACCGGCTGAGTGCGGGCCACAGCAATCAGCAGGCGCACGCCGTACAACCGCTGCAACCACCCGGCGGCAGCGGTCCATTCGCGTGCGACCGAAGCCACGAAGGACGTATCACTGCGCAGCAGACTATTGAGCGCCGTACTGCGCAGGGCAACCGAGCGGGCCGGGTCGCGCGCGAGCGTACGCAGATCGGCCGCGGCGAGACCGTAATTGGCCATGGCCTCGACCGTTGCCAGTACCACGTTCGGATCCGGATCGCGTAGCAGCACGGTTATCGAAGCAGCGCTGCCGGGCTCGCGAAACGCTGACAGCGAACGGACCGCATTGATCCGGACGTGCGGATGCGCGTCCGTAAGGGCGGCGGTCAGGCTGGCCACCACTTCGAGTCTGCGTACGACCGAGTCCACGGCGGGCACGCGCAATCCGGCCACGGCCAGCGCGCGCACGCGTGGCTCCGGATCGCGTACTAACTGCAGGAGAATCGGCACGGCACGAAGGTCGGTACCGCC
>JBBDWZ010000017.1:0-745 GCA_040902615.1 Gemmatimonadota bacterium
CAACATCACCTTGGCATTGGCGTGATCCGGACTCGGCCGGTCCAGCCCCATCCAGAAGTGGTAGCCCGCGCGCGCACCGCTCGAGCAGATGTTGGTATGCGAGTTGTGCCCATCGCAGCCCCAGGCCGCCAGCACGCGCTCGGTGTAGCCATCCTCACCCGGCCGGCCGACGTGGTACATCACCTCGTTGCGACGGTCTTCCTGGATCGCCTTCCTGATGCGACCCGCGATGTCATCCAGTGCTTCGTCCCACGATACCGGTGTCCATTTCCCCTCGCCCCGTTTGCCCACGCGCTTCAACGGCTGAAGGATCCGATCCGCATCGTTGACCTGGTTGATGGTTGCCGGTCCCTTCGCGCAGTTTCGCCCGCGCGATCCCGGGTGCTCCGGATTCCCCTCGAACTTCCTGATCTCGAGCGTTTGCCGATCGACATAGGCCAGCAGCCCACAAGCCGACTCGCAGTTGAAGCAGGTGGTCGGTACCAGTGTATAGCGCTTCTCGACGCGCTTCGGCCATGCCGTCGACTCGAGCTCCGACCAGTCCAGCCACCGGTCTCGCGGAGGATAAGCAGTCAAGTGAATGCCGGAGGGGCCGGCGTATTGGGTCATGCGATTGCACTCTCGCGAGGTTCAGGAACAAATAAATTCAAATTCAATTTCAAATTCAATTTCAAATTAGGTTCAACTGCAATTTCGAATGCCGAACTATGCCGAACTAGGAATTCAAATTTCGAATTAGGGGCGC
>JBBDWZ010000017.1:755-9525 GCA_040902615.1 Gemmatimonadota bacterium
CCCCCCCCCCCCCCCCCCCCCGCCGCCACCAGATGCACAACCCCTCTTCCTCAAAATTTGAATTTGAATTCACAATTCGAAATTCGAAATTGAAGTTGTGCAGAAATGTGCCAAGTGGAGTGAGCCTAATTTGAAATTGAAATTGAAATTGAATTTGAATTGCCGTTCTCCGTTTCCCGCCCGACCACAAATGCCCTACGCAAGCGGTACCGCCTGCCCCGCCTGCACATACGCATGCTCATACAACAACAACCCAACCAGCGCCGGCAAAGCCATCCATCCACTAATCCACCCAGTCACCACACCAAACGCCAACCCCACAACCCCCGCCCAGAACCACTGTGCATACCTCCCCCGCGTCATCTCCCACACCGCCAGCCGCGAGTGCGCGGTCACGTGCACCATAGTGGTCTCGAACAGGATGAACAGCAGAATCACGCCGGATGCAATGGCCACGACCCATTGCAGCACATCGATACCGCTTCCGCCGTCCGGCAACGCGAATGGCAGGATAGCAGCGGCGCCGGCCAGCAACGACTGCATCAGCATCTGTGGAGCAAGCAGCGGGTTCTGCCAGAGGTCACGCGCCTTCGATTGGGCGAACAGGTACGCCGTATAAACCGCGGTCCCGGCCGCGAGGGGCATCCCGACCCAGGCCAGCGATCGCAGGAGCGCTGGTTTCCCATAGAAGCCGCCGATGAAGTGCGCGCTGAGCAGCAGTCCGTACGCTCCGATGATGAATGCTCCCTTCACCAGCCAGCTCTTCCAATGTGGCCGTGTGAAGATCATGTAGAAGCGCGCTGGGTGCTCGAGGTCCCAGATCAGCAGCAGTCCCGTAATCGCAAGAAAGGCAAGTCCAAGGAGCGGCGCAAACCTGAGCCACAGCGGGCTGGTCCAGGTACTGAATCCGCCCAGGATGAGCAGCAGCGGCACCATATACGCACCGGCCGCAATCGCCTTGGTCCAGGTGTACAGGCTGACCCGCCAATCCCACGGCATGCGGTGCGGGATGTCATAGCTAAGTACTGCCGATGCTGCGTTGTTAAAAGCCCCTGGGTGCCCCGACGTCACCTCCGTATTCCCTATTCCCCATTCCCTATTCCCCATTCCCGAGCCGTGACCGCCCTTACGCTGTTGGCTCCACATGAACAGGCCACCATCCGGTCTTCGCGCAGCAATCGGATCGAGTGTCGCCTGGTGGGCTCCCTTGTAGAACAGCTTGGGGTGCGTCTCCTTTTCGGGCCTTCTGACGTTGACCACATCGCGATTGATGATCTGTGTGACCTTGGCCAGCGGATCGTTCAGGTCGCCAATCAGGATCGCCTCGGTCGGGCAAACCACGACACACGCAGGCTCGAGTCCCGAGTCCACGCGGTGTGCGCAGAAGTTACACTTCTCGGCCGAGTGATCATCCGGATTGATGAAGATGGCGTCATACGGACACGCTGCGATGCAGGCCTTGCAGCCAATGCAGATCGACTTGTCGAAATCCACGATGCCATCCGGCCGGCGGAACATTGCGCCGGTCGGACATGCGTGCGTGCACGGCGCATCATCGCACTGGTTGCAGCGCGTGACCTGAAACGCACGTCGGGTCTGCGGGAATTCGCCGATATCAACGTACTTCACGTACGTACGCGTTACCGAGAGCGGTACCAGGTTTTCTGATTTGCACGCGGTTGTACACGCATGACAGCCGATGCACCGGCTGTGGTCGATGACCTTTGCCCATTTTACCGGCGTGTTATGGCTCGCTACTGTCATCCCTGGGCCCGGCGTAGTGCCGCTTTGACGCGCGAGAGGAAACGGTTTGGATCCATTGGTTTGCGCATGTAATCGTCAGCGCCCTGTTCGAGTAGCTCCATCTCCGATTCGGGGTCACTGGTACCGGTCAGCACAATAACCAGGATGCTGGAGGTAGCCGGAGTCGACCGCATTTTTTTCAATACTTCGCGGCCGCCCATGCGAGGCATGTCTAGGTCGAGAACAACCAGGTGGAAGGGCCGAGCCGAGATCAGCTCCCACGCCTGCTCGCCGTTCTCGGCTTCGACCACCTTGTAGCCGGCCCGATCCAGGAGCGCGCGAGCGATCAATCGATTGGCCGAATCATCATCGACCACGAGCACGCTGGGTGAGGCGTCCTCTTCGGGTTTTGCACTCGCGGCGGCGGTGGTAGCGATCGATGTTTTCGCGGGTTCACTGCCGTCACCCTCTGCTTTTTCGCCGACCACGCGCTCGACTTCTTCCAGTGTAGTCTCACCGGCCCGGACGCGCTCCAAAGCGCTATCTCTGAGCGTGCGCATTCCGCCCGCGATCGCGGCGACACTCACATCCGTGGACGCGGCGCCGGCCAGGACCAGCCGTTCGACTTCTGGAGACATCACAAACAGCTCGACGACCGGCAGGCGGCCCCGGTAGCCGGTGTCGGCGCAGCGATCACAGCCGATCGCGCGAACCGTCGGCCTGGTTCCGAACTCCTGCTCGAGCCGATTTTCTTCGGTGGTCAGTTGTGCGCCGATCGGCTTTGCACAATCCGGGCAGACGCGTCTGATCAGCCGTTGTGCCAGCGAGGCGCGGAGTGTCTGCGTGATGGCCGCAGGGTCGACGCCGAGGTCCGACAGCCGGCGTATCGCACCCAATGCATCGTTGGTGTGGAGCGTGGTGAGTACCAGGTGCCCGGTCAGGCTGGCCTGGATGGTCACGTCGGCCGTTTCTGCATCGCGGATCTCACCGACGAAGATCACATCCGGGTCCTGACGCAGGATCGCGCGCAATGCCGATGCGAACGTGACGCCGCGCTTGCTTTCGATGGGTATCTGGGTGAGACCGGCCAGCTCGTACTCGACTGGATCTTCCACGGTCATTGCATTGAGATCTTCAGTTGCGATCTCTCCAAGCGCGGCGTAGAGCGTAGTCGTTTTGCCCGAGCCGGTCGGTCCACTGACCACGACGATGCCATCCCGCCGTTTCAGCTGTTTCCGTAGCAGCTCCAGCTCGCGCGCGGGGAGGCCAATCTCAGACAGCGTCTTGCTGGCCTGCGTATCGAGGATGCGGATCACGCATTTCTCCGCGCCACGCGTCGGCACGGTTGACACGCGCAAGTCGTAATTGCGGTCGCTGATCGCAACCCGCATGCTGCCATCCTGGGGCCGCATGTGTTCGGTGATGTCCAGCTTCGACAATATCTTGATCCGCGAGATGACGCGGGTCATAACCGGCAACGGCACCTGCATGGTGTTACGGAGCACGCCGTCAACGCGGTTTCGGACCACGCCGATGTTCGGTGTCGGCTGCAGATGGATGTCGCTCGCACCCTGACGGATCGCTTCCGAGATAATGGCGTTGGTCAGCCGTACGACTGGTGGGCTGCCGATCTCATCGAGGCTGACTTTCTCGGCCTCGGTGTCGGAAACCAGCCGGACATCACCTTCGCCGACCAGCCGCAGTATCGATTCAACCGCGCCGTCCACCGAGTAGGCCGCTTCAATCGCGCGCTCGATCGCCTCCGGCGGAGCGATCTCGAGCTGCGGCATGCGTCCCGACGCAAAACCGACTGCACTCTCCGCATCAGGATCAGTGGGATTCGCGGTGGCAATGACCAGGTACCGCTCGCGGTCGCGGATGGGAAAGACCATGTGCTTGCGTGCGATTGATGCCGGCAAAAGCTTGGTCGCGGTCGGCTCGGCAGCCGACAGGTTGGCGGTGGTGGTTCGAAATGCTGATGCAACAACCGCGGCCAGCGTATCCGTATCAATGCTGCACAGTGCGCACACGCGCTGCCACGCGATGGTCAGGGGCAGATCCGACTTGACGTCGAGCGCGTCCGCGCCTTGCAGTTTGGCTTGCCGGACCACCCGGACCAGCCAGTGTTGTCCCTGTGTGATCAAGAAGCGGCCTTGTTTCGATTGGCCAGGTACTCCATCACCCGATTGAATTCCCTCTCGGTTTCAGTATGCGCTGTTTCAACGCCTGATGCATCGCTGTTCCTCGCGGCAAGCTCGACCTTCTCGAGCCTGCTGGCAAGCTCGACCGCGTGAACGTTGCGTGCCGCCGATTTTACGGCGTGTGCCGCCGTTCCCGCCGCTGCAAGGTCACCCGCACGGACCGCGCGTGACAGCTCGGCCATCCGGGGCGGTGTCTCGGCCTCGAAGATGACGAGGGTTGGCTCGACGATGTCTTCGATGCCGGCACTACGCATTGATGCGCGGAAAGCGTCCAGTCGAACCGGTGCTCCACCATTATCGGTTGGCACAGCAGCGAGAGGCTCGGACGGTTCGGTCCCGGTCCGCGCTTCGACCAGACTGAACAGATCGCGCGGGCGGAATGGTTTCGACAGAAAGCCGGTCATCCCCGCGTCCAGGCAGCGCTGTCGCTCCTCTGCCAGCGCATGCGCGGTGAGTGCATAAATAGGAATCTCCGCGCCGCCCGGCATGGCCCGGATCCGGCGCGTCGCGGTTATGCCGTCCATTTCCGGCATCTGCACATCCATCAGGATCACGTCGTAGACCTTGGTGCCAATAGCCGACAGAGCCTCCAGTCCATTTTCGACCACATCCACATCATGTCCACGCCTGCGCAGCATGCTCGCGGCCACATGTTGATTGACCGGATTGTCCTCGGCCAGCAGGACGCGGCGCGACACCCTGGACGTCTCGATCGATTCAGGTGTGACCACCGCGCGCCCAGGCCGGCTGTCCGTCGCCATAACTGTGGCCAGCACACCGACCAGATCGGCTTGCGAGGCAGGCTTGTTCAGGAATGCCTGTGCCCCGAGCGTGGAGGCAAGGTGGGCCTCGCCGACTCGGCCCGCCGAGCTCAGCATGACCAGCTTGAGCGCGGCGTTTGACGGATCCGACCGAATCGTTTCGACCAGCTCCAGTCCGTCGTAGTCGGGCATGAGGTAATCGATGACGGCGGCGTCGAACGGCTCGGCCGTTTCCTTCGCGCTGGCCAATCGTTCCAACGCTTCTGTGTAGCCCTCGGCCTCCACTACGGTCGCACCGAACTGTTCGAGCTGATCGCGGACCACGCGGCGATTGATCGGATGATCGTCCACTACGAGGATCCGCCGGCCGCGCATGCTGAGCTCAGGATCGATCGCCACGCTCGGTTCTGCGGGCGGTGCCTCCGTGGTGTTCAACGTGAAGAAAAATTCGCTGCCGGCGCCCACCGTGCTCCGGACCTGAAGTTCACCGCCCATGAGGCTCACGATTCGACGGCAAATCGCGAGGCCGAGACCGGTCCCGCCGTATTTGCGGGTGGTCGATGTATCCGCCTGGGCAAATTCTTCGAAGATGACGTCCAGCTTGTCCGGTGGAATGCCGATTCCCGTGTCCTTGACACTGAACCGCAGCGGGAAGGTGCCATTGCTCTGATCTCCGCGCTCGACCGTGACGATCACCGAGCCATCGCGCGTGAACTTGACGGCATTGCTCACCAGGTTGGTCAGTACCTGGCGGAGCCGGCCGGGATCGCCTTTTACCCAGCGTGGTACATCGGATCGTACGTCGACGATCAGGTCCGTCAAATTCTCCGCGGCCCTCATCGACATGACTCGCGAGGCGAGCTCGATCACTCGTGGCAGGTCGACCGAGGTCTCCTCGATGTCGAGCTGACCCGCTTCGATCTTCGAGAGGTCCAACACATCGTTCAGGATCACCAGCAGCGATTCTGCCGAGGAGCGGATCATCTCGGCGGCCTGACGCTGGTCCTCATCCAGAGATGTGTCGAGCAACAGCTCGGTCATTCCCAGCACACCATTCATTGGTGTGCGGATCTCGTGACTCATATTAGCGACGAATGAGCTCTTGGCCCGGCTCGCACGCGCGGCCTCCTGCGCGGCGGCCGTCAGCTGTTCCTCGATCTTTGCCCGCGCCGTGATGTCGCGCATCGTGCCGCGAGCGCCCTGGAACCCGCCTCGCTCATCGAACACCGGCTTCGCGGAAATTGCGAGGTGGACTCGCTCGCCGCGCACATTGCGGTGCACTGTGCCCTTGTCCATCAACGGCTCGCCGCGTTTGAGCGCTTCCCAGGATAACTGCGCGTGCGCGGCACTGTCCGGATCGATCCGCTCGCTGAAATGCGCGCCGATCACGCGCTCCGGCGGTTCGCCATAAATGTCGAACGATGTTGCGTTCACGTAGGTGAATCGGCCGTCCGCGTCGAGTGACCAGACCAGGTCGCTCGAGCTCTCGATCAGCTCGCGATACCGTTGCTCTGCGTCCAGCCGCGCGCGCTCCGCCTGTTTTACCGATGTGACGTCTTCAGCCGTGAATAACACCGTACCGGCTCCCAGGTCCTTGGCTTGCGCGGCCGACAGACGGATCCGCTTGCCGGCTGCCCGGCGCGCGCCATCGACTTCGACTTCATCGGCACCACCCTCGCCCACGCGCTCCTGCAATTCGCGCACGGGGTAGAACCCATCGGCCGTGAACAGGTTCGATACGCGCGCTTCGTCGCCGTCCGGTACCGGGCCGAACAATCGCTGAAAGCCCGCGTTCACCAGTTTGATCATGCCGAAACGATCCGCAATGAACATGGCCTGCGGTGCACTGCCCAGCACGGCCTCGAGAACCTGCCCCTGACGCAGCCGCGCCAGCATAGGCTTGCTCACACGCACGAACATGATCGATCCCATGATCACCAGCAGGACGGTCGCGCCCAGGGCGAGCATTCCGGTTCGGATGAAGGGCGCGCGCAACTCGACCAGATCGATCGCCGCGATCATCGCCACGCCCAGCGTTGGCTCAGGCGCGTATGCAACCAGCAGTGCGCGCCCGCTCTCGTCACGCACAATCATGGAGGACCGGTTACCGGCCAGCGCTTCTCGCAGAGGCGCGGCGAACATGCTCGGTATCTGGTTGGTGTCGGGACGTCTCACGAGATTGACCAGCTGCCCGTTCTCTACACCGACCAGGTAGAACTTGCCGGTTTGTCCTGCCGTTCTCATGTCACGCAGACCGACGCGTAGCTGTGAAAGCGTGGCCTCAAGGGCGGCCAGAGAATCCATGTGCTGGCGATCGTACCAGGCAACCGCCTCGATCAGCTCGCTTTGGGCCGTCACCAGATTCAACAGCGTCGCCCGCCGCTGCTCGAGTGAGTCGCGGTACACCATGACCAGGCTGACCGCAAATACGACCACACTCACCGCACTCATGATCAACGTGAGGGAAGCCACGCGCCGTCGGTTTTCGCCCGCGCCCACAAACGCGATGGCAAGCGTGATCGCCAGCAGACCGAGTCCGCCCGCCACCGTTGCCAGTCGCAGCATCTCCTGCGCGTCCCACTCCGGCACGAATTGGCCACTCGGTATCACCAGCTGTGTCCCCGCCATGACTACGTAATGCGATCCGGCGACGGTGGCGGCGAGAATCATGGCTGCGATGATGATCTGACGAAGGTCGGCGCGACGGGCGCGCCAGGGAAACGCGATCAATGCGGTGACATTCGATCCGGCGAAGGCCATGACCGCGGCGAGTGCGAGCAGCGTTACGTTGTAGTGCAGCTCCGCGACTGTCTGCATCGCCGCCATCGCGATGTACTCCATCAGCAGCATGCCCGCACCGAGCGCCGAACCCGCCGCCACCACACGAGCGGCCGTCCACTCGCGGTCGAATGCGATCCAGAGCGCCACTACACTGCCTACAGTCGCTGCCGCCAGCGACAGCGGCAGCAGGAACGTGTCGTACTTAGCCTGAATGGGCAGCTCGTACGCCAGCATCCCGACGAAGTGGTCGCTCCACATGCCGAGGCCGAGCACGAGCCCGCCGGCCAGCAATACGATTCGTTTTTGTGCCTGATTGAACGAATGCCCGCGAGAGATCATTTCCAGCGCTGAATAGCCGGCGCCAAACGCCACGACTACGGAGAGGACGACCAGCCAACCATCATAGGCCGGATTCAACGGCATGAGCGCCTTGGGTCCAGAGGGCTTTGTAGGCTATGAATCGGCGTGTCATTCGTCAAAAGACACTTGCTCAGCGCTACGGCCAGAAGCAGCTTCGTGAAGATTCTGAAATACTTCTGAAATACTTGGAGAAGCAATGCGTGGACCGTTCTCCGGCTGGCTGATATCCCTGCTCACATTGGCCCCGGTTCATGGCCTGGCGCAGCAAGCGGTTCGCTTCGAGCAGACCGTCAGCTCGGCCGGCCTGCGCTGGTTCAAGGGCAACACCCACGCGCACACCATTAACACCGACGGTGACAGTCCGCCCGACACGGTCGTGAAGTGGTACCGCGATCGCGGCTACAACTTCCTGGTCATCTCGGACCACGATACGATTACGGAGCCGGCCACGCTCGCTCAGTTCACGGAGGCCAACTTCATTCTGGTTCCAGGCGAGGAAGTCACCGGTCGTTTTAGTGGTGCGCCAGTACACCTTACTGCCATTAACCTCAAACGCGTCGTCAAGCCGGCCAGCGCGCCCACCCTGCTCGGCACCCTGCAATCCAATGCCGACGCGATCCGGGCAGCGGGTGGCTTTCCGCTGATCAACCATCCCAACTACCGCTGGGCCCTGAACTGGCAGACCATTCTCGAAACCACGGGAATTTCACTGTTCGAGCTGTTCAATGGTCACCCGCACGTACACAACGCCGGCGGTGCCGATGTGCCCTCCACCGAGGGCTTGTGGGACCAGCTCCTGACCCGGGGCAAGCGCATCTATGGCGTTGCCTCTGACGACGCCCATCACTGGACCCGCTGGGGTACCGGCCGGGACGTGAACCCCGGCCGCGGCAGGAACTACGTACGCGCCGGTCGACTGGACCC
>JBBDWZ010000018.1:0-9428 GCA_040902615.1 Gemmatimonadota bacterium
TCCCGTGCCGCAGTCCCGTGCTGCCGTTCAGTGCCGCCGTTCAGTGCCGCAGTCCCGTGCCGCAGTTCAGTCCCGCAATCACCTGCCAACTGTGATGTGATAGACGGTTTGCCGACGTTCCATCCGGACCAGCACCTTGTTCTCGCTCTGCATTTCTGCCAGCACGCGTCCAAGCACGGCCTGCAGCTCGCCGCTGCGCAGGTTTGCGGTTGCCTCGAGCAGAGAATCGCGTAGAAACGGATCCGAGAGAACGGCGATTTCTTCGGCAGGTGCCTTGAACCGGCGATACGCAATGTCTAAGGTCGTGCCGAACTCGTGAGCGCTCTCGATCTTCGATGCATTGGAATTGGCCCGGCGCAGCGCGGCTTGTTTGTCCGATGTGCGCAGCACCGACGTAATGTCCAGCCGGTAACGCGGCACTCCCAGGCTGTCCAGGCGGGCGTGGAAGCGCTCCCCGATTTCAGTGAGCATTGTAAGGGTGGCTGGTGTGACGTAGGGCTCCGAATATTTCAAGTCGCGCACGACCCAATGCCCGGTCGTGTCCGCCACGCGAACCAGCCGGCCCGCGGCGATCAGAGGCTCGATCGGGGAGCCGGGCGCGATGCCGAGTTTGCGCGCGCGCTCGATCTGTACTGCGTTGACGTCCCGACGAAGTCGTGCGCGCTCCTCGCGCGTCAGTCCCCGTACTTTGCGCAATTTCCCATCGACCGACTGGGTCAGCGCTGTGATGCTCTCGAACGACATGGTCGATAACGGGCTGGGCCGGCTGGCCGGTGTGTTCGTTACGCCGGCCGTTGCCGGAACGGCCGCGGCCTGGGTCTCTTCGGCGGCGTGTGCGGGGTCGCTGCTCCAGCAGCCAACGGTCGTGAAATTGACTGCGACCAGCAGCCCAACCCCAACTCCAAGTTTCCTTCCCATAGCTCCCATTCTACGGTTTCAGATCCATCGGCCTGTATTGCAAACCTGAAGCCGCCCGCGGGCACACGACAATTTAATCCTATGCCTATTTCAGCAGCGGGATCCGGGCAGAGGGCACGGCTCCGAGTCGGTCCGGTATTGCGGTCAGTTTGAACGCCGTCCTATCATGGCAGTCCGTGACCAAGCGCATTTGTCACGCCTCCTTCCCTCGATCCGCGAGAAAAACCATGCATCGCTCCGCACTGAGGCCCCTCCGGGCCCTGATCGCCGTAGCCCTGAGTCTCGGATTCGCTGCAACCACGTCGGCCCAGGCGGCAAAACGCGCAGTCACTTTCATGGACGTGCAGGAGATGCGTTCCGCTGGCTCGGCAGTGCCGAGTCCGGATGGCAACCTGCTGCTCTACACGGTTTCGACACCGGACTGGGAGACGGCGCGAGATCAATCGGACCTTTACGTCGTATCGGTTCGCGGGGGCCTCGGCTCCACGCGGCAGCTGACCTTCACATCGGAGCATAACGAAACGGCGCCGCAGTGGTCGCGGGACGGCGGTTTCTTCGTGTTCGCATCGAACCGCAACGCTCCCGCCAATGCCACCAGCCAGAACCAGCTCTTCCTGCTGCGTCCGGATGGCGGAGAGGCTCGCCGCATTACCGACGCGCGCGAGGGCGTGCGTGATTTCGTGTTCAGCCGCGATGGCCAATCGCTGATCTTCCGCGCGGGCAAAACAGGTGAGGAACAACTGTACCGGCTGTCGGTCAAGGCGATTGCGGCCGGACCGGCGGAACCGGAGCAGATCACGCGACAGGCCGCGGGCATTCGGGTTTGGGAACTGGCACCGGACAGCCGTCGCATCTACTTCATCACGGCAGACAGCGTGGATGAAGATGAGAAGCTGCGTCGTGAGAAAAAGTTCACGGTCGACATCTATCACTCGATGCGGCCGCGCGAGGGCCTGTGGGCGCTCGATCTGAACGGATTGCGCACCACGCGGCTGACCAACGACGCCAAGCTCAGCGTGAGCTCCTTCACGATTTCCGATGACTCTCGGTACGTGGGATTCCGCGCGGCGCCGGACGAGCGATACAAGCGCAACGGCTTCGGCGGCGGCACCAACGAGGAGAATCTCTGGTCCGATCTATACCTGCTCGACGTCGCCAATGCCCAGATCGAGCAGCTCACGAAAGCCGAGGAGATCAGCGAGGGCGGTCCGTTTTTCTCACCGGACGGACGGTGGGTTGCCTTCACCTCGACACGCGATATGAGTCGCTACGTGCGCGGCCTGAACAATCGCGTGTATATCCGTGCGATTGGTGAACGTGGTGGCCAGTTCCGTCGGCTGGGCGATGCCTTCGACGGCAATGTCGGCATCGAATTCTGGTCGCAGGACGGCAACACGATCTATTTCAACCAGGGCCTGCGCACGACGCGCCAGCTGTTCGCACTCGACGTGCAGCGCGGCACGGTCCGTCAGCTCACCAGCCAGGATGCAACGATGACGGTGCGCCGGGACGATGACACGGGCGTGCTCCTGGTCACGTATTCCAACCCGACCACACCGTCGACGCTCTACACAGTGCCCTCGCTCGATCAGCTGGGTAATCGCACGGCGTGGCGCCAGCTCACCGATGTGAATCCGCAGACGCGCGACTTCGCGCTGGGTGAGCAGAAGGAAGTCACCTGGAAATCCACTGATGGAAAAGAAGTGGGCGGCATTTTGACACTGCCGGTCAACTATCAGCGCGGGCAACGCTATCCGCTGGTCGTGCAGATTCACGGTGGCCCGGCGTCCGCGGATGCCAACGATTTCGGCGCGGCGATGCAGGTGTATGCCGGTGCGGGCTACGCTGTGCTCCAGCCCAATTACCGCGGGTCGTCGAGCTATGGCGAAGAGTTCGGCATGATCAACGGCAAATACTTCCCGCAGGGATTCGACGATATCATGACTGGCGTCGATCACCTGATCGCGCAAGGCATCGCTGACGGCAACCAGTTGGGCGCGATGGGCTGGAGCGCGGGCGGCCACTGGTCGAATTGGATCCTGACGCACACGGACCGGTTCAAGGCGATCAGCTCGGGCGCGGGTGCATCGAACTGGATCTCCATGTTCGCGCAGACCGACGGACAGCGACATCGCCAGGACTACTTCGGCGGCAAGCTGCCCTACGACGATTTCGATGCGTACTGGGACCAGTCACCGCTCAAGTACATCAGGAATGCGAAGACGCCGACCATGATCCACGTCGTGAAGGGCGATCCGCGCGTGCCCAGCCCGCAGTCCATCGAGCTGCACATGGCGCTCAAGAAGGTCGGCGTGCCGACCGAGCTATACATGTATCCGGGTGACACGCATGGCATCCCCGATCCGCGCAATCGCCTGGTGAAAGCAGTGGCCGAAATGGCGTGGATGGATTATTACGTGCGTGGCCGCGGCAACAAGTTCGCCTGGCGCGATGTGCTGAAGACCCTTGAGAAACCCACGACACAACGGGTGATTTCGAACCTGCGGTAAAAGCATTGCTCGACTAACCGGCGGGCAACGAACGGTTGCCCGCTATTACTCCTCTCTAGATAGAACCGAGGAACACGATGCAACGACGCACGTTTTTCCGGTCGACCGCCGTGGCTGCCGCGGCGCTTTCATTTCCCGATCGTCACTCGTTCGCAGAGTTGTATCGCGCTGCCGACCAGCAGCCGCAGGATCTTGCCGCTGTAACCGGCGATGGCAAGCAGATCACGTTGAGCAGCAAAGCCATCGCGGATCTGCGTGCCCGCTTGCGTGGTCGCGTGTTGTTGTCGGCCGACCCTGGATACGACGATGCCAGGCGTATCCTGAACCCGTCCTTCGACAAGCGGCCCGCGTTGATCGCGCAGGTGACGGGCGCCGCTGACGTCCGCGCCGCGGTCGACTTTGCGCGTGAGAACCAGGGTCTGCTCACGGCCGTCAAGTGCGGCGGCCACAGCTTCTCCGGCCAATCCACCTGTGATCGCGGGCTGATGGTCGACCTGTCGGGAATGCGCAACGTCCGCGTTGATCCGGTTGCACGCCGCGCGGTGGTCACCGGTGGCAGTTTGCTCGGACACGTCGATCACGAAGCCATGGCGTATGGACTGGTCACTCCGCTCGGTACCGTGTCACATACCGGTGTGGGCGGCCTGGTCACCGGTGGCGGTTTTGGACGACTCGCCCGCCGCTTTGGCCTGGCGATCGACAATCTCGTAGCCGTCGATGTGGTCACGGCCGATGGCCAGTTGCGTCACGCCAGCAAGGACGTGAATCCCGATTTGTTCTGGGGCGTCCGTGGCGGCGGCGGCAACTTCGGCATCGTCACATCGTTCGAGTTCCGCCTGCACCCGATGCAGCGGCAAGTCATTGCCGGCAGCATCAGGTATCCCATTGCCCGCGCGCAGGAAGTGCTCAGTCTGTACGCCGACTACGCGCCGACCGCGCCGGATGAGCTGCAGCTCGACGTGGCGTTGCTCAAGCCGCCCGGTGACGCCCCCGGCATGGCAAGCTTTGGCGTTTGTTACTCCGGTCCTGCGAGCAGAGCCGAGGCAGTCCTTGCCCCGCTGCGCAAACTCGGCACTCCGCTGGCCGACGATGTCGGTGCCAAGGATTACGTTGCAGTACAAAAGTCCGGTGACATCAGTGATCCACGCGCGATGGCCATGTACCTCAAGAGCGGATTCGTCCCGCAGATACCGGCCGCGCTGCTCAAGGCAATGGTCGATGGCTTCCGGGGAGATCCGACCCGGTATACCCAGATCGTGTTCGTGCAGAGCGCGGGTGCGATCTCGCGCGTAGGCACCGAAACAACGGCGTTTTCGCAGCGTTCGGCGCAGGCCAACATGCTGGGCATCGTCGGCTGGCCGAACGGGAGCGAGTCGGCTCAGCACGTCGCCTACATCAAGCAGTACTGGGCGGCGCTCGAGCCGTTCACCCACGGGTTCTATACCAATGACCTGGATATGACGAGCTTGAAAGCTTCCGACGTGACCGACAACTTCGGCCGCAACTACGATCGGCTGGTCGCGACCAAGACCAAGTATGACCCACGCAACCTGTTTCGGTTGAATGCCAATGTAAAACCGACCGTTTGATGTTTCGCACCGGTTTCACACACGCAGGGGCCGAGGCAATTATTGCTCGGCCTTTCGCTTGCCGTCACCGCATGTCCCAGGTGCCGATTCCGTGAATGCTGGTTCGCGACGCATTCAAAGGACCTACCTGCTGCTCCTGCTGCTGCACACGCTGGCCGCTTCGTTCATCTGGGGCATCAATACGCTTTTCCTGCTCGACGCTGGACTGAGCAACGCGCAGGCATTTTCGGCCAATGCATTCTTCACGGCCGGGCTGGTTCTCTTCGAAATACCGACCGGCGTGATTGCCGACACTCGTGGCCGCAGGCTCTCATACCTGCTCGGTACCATCACACTGACACTTTCGACATTGCTGTACTTGTTGATGTGGAAAGTAACCGCACCATTCTGGGCGTGGGCGCTGACGTCCGCGTTCCTGGGGCTGGGCTTCACCTTCTTCTCCGGAGCGGTGCAGGCCTGGCTGGTCGATGCGCTGGCAGCCAGCGGCTTCGATGGCAAACTCGATTCCGTGTTCGCCAGAGGTGAAATCGTGGAGGGCATTGCCATGCTCGGCGGATCGGTGGCCGGTGGTGTGATCGCGCAGGCGACCAACCTCGGTGTGCCCTACATCCTGCGGGCGATCGTACTGGCGATCACGTTGGTCGCGGCTTTCTTCCTGATGCGGGACATCGGCTTCGCGCCCACCAGGAGCAAGCGGCTGACGACGGAAGTGAAGAAGGTACTGAGAGGCTCGATCAAACACGGGTTGGGCAATCCATCCGTACGCTGGCTCATGCTGGCGGCGCCGTTCATCGATGGTGTCAGCATCTACGCGTTCTACGCCATGCAGCCATACTTGCTCGAGCTGTAT
Organism: Gemmatimonadota bacterium; assembly: GCA_040902615.1. GTDB lineage: Bacteria > Gemmatimonadota > Gemmatimonadetes > Longimicrobiales > RSA9 > JBBDWZ01. The sequence continues at coordinate 5,868 of JBBDWZ010000018.1, forward strand.
GGCAGTACCGAGGCCTACGGAATTGCCGGACTCACCGCGGCGATCGTCGCCGGTGCCCAGATCGTGGGCGGATTGCTGGTACCCCACGTCGGGCGCGTTTTCCACCGCCGCACGTCCGTATTGCTGCTCGCTGCCTCGGTCGGTGCGGCCGCATTGCTGCTGGCCGGAACCATCCGGAACTTCTGGGTGGTGATCGTGTTGCTAGTGCTTTGGGGTTTGGTATTCGCCGTGGTGATGCCGGTCAGGCAGGCCTATCTGAACGGCCTGATCTCATCGGAGCATCGGGCAACCGTGCTCTCATTCGATTCACTGCTGGGATCTGGAGGCGGTGTGGTCGTGCAGCCGGTCCTGGGCAAAGCCGCCGATGTCTGGAGCTATCCAATCTCCTACATCGCGGGCTCCGCGATTCAGGCGCTTGCCATCCCCTTCATCTGGCTGGCCCACCGTGAACACGCGTCATCGGATGCGATCCAATGACCTTATCCCTGCCTCAGCGCACTTATTGGATCCACGCGCGCCGCCCGCAACGCCGGCCGCAGACAACCCAGCACCGCAGTGGTCAATCCGAGTGCGACCGCGGTCAGGATCGTGACCGGATCATTGGGTTGAATGCCGTAAAGCAATGAACCCATCGCGCGCCCGGCCGCATAAGCGATCGCGACGCCCACGACGGTTCCGAGCAATGCCAACGCCAACCCTTCACGAAGAACCATGCGGACCATCGGGCCGGCCTGAGCGCCCAGTGCCCGCCGGATGCTGATCTCCTGGGAACGCTGGCTCACGCTGAAGCTCAAGAGGCCGTGCACGCCGACACCCGCAATGAGCAGTGCAATCGTTGCGAGTATGGCGAGCAGTCGGACCTGCACGCGGCGCGGCGCGGTTTCTTCATCGACGATGGCGGACAGCGCACGCACGTTATCGATGGGCTGGTCGGGATCCGCCTCGGTGAGGATGCGCCGAATCGACGGTAGCATCTGCGCGAATGGCGCATTCGACCGGACGACCAGCTCTTTGGGCGAGTAACCCAGCACCCAGCCGTCCTTGACCTGTTTGAACGGCAGATAGACTTGCGGCTCACTGACCCGCTCGAGACCTCGCACGCGGACATCACCGGCGACGCCGATCACGGAGCGTTGATCGAAGGCAAACCAGAATCGCTTGCCGATCGGGTCTTCCCCCGGCCAATGACGTTGCGCGAATGACTCGCTCACGACCGCGACAAAAGGATGATTGGCGTCATCGGTTTCGGCGATATCCCGGCCGCGCCGCAGCGGAATGTCGAGTGTGGCAAACAAGCCGGACGTGACATACCTCAGGCTGGCGGTGTTGGTCGCCTCGCGGACCACATCCTCGCCGGTCAGCGAAACCGGCCAGATGCCACCGCGAAACACCATCGGTAGTCCAGTAATGTACGCTGCGTTTTGAACGCCCGGCAGTGCACGTACGTCCTGCAGCACCCGCGTATAGAACAGCTGGCGGGCTGCTACCGTCAGATACTTGGTCGTCGGTAACGGCGTGTGCGCCGCGATGACGCCTTCGGCACGGAATCCCGGGTCGATCGCCTGGATCTGCCAGATCGTGCGCACCAGCAGGCCGGCCGAGACCAGCAGAACGACCGAGCCGGCGACTTCGATGATGACCAACACACTCCGCGTGCGTTGGGTGCGGCCGCCACCCGTTCGTCCGCCATCGCGCAGCGCGGCCAGTGCGCCGCCTTTGCCGGCGCCCAACGCGGGTGCGATGCCAAAGCCGATACCGGTGATCGCGATCAACGCACCGGCAAAAACGAGGACGCGCAGATCGACCGTCGGCACATCACTGATAGGCAGCGTGCTCGGTACCAGGCGGCCCAGTAGCGGTACTCCGGCCGCTGCCATGGCGATGCCCAACAGTCCGCCCAACACCGCGAGTCCGACACTCTCGGTCATGAGCTGACGCACCAGCCGCTCACGTCCGGCACCGAGCGCGTTACGCACCGCCAACTCGCGCGTGCGGGTCAATCCACGTGCGAGCAGCAGACTGGCCAGGTTTGCGCACGCGAGCAGCAAAATGCAGAGCGCGGCGCCACACAACGCCAGCACCAGCCCGCGCGCTCGGTCGGACAGCTGGGTACGCATCCCGTAGATGGTGGCGCCGCTATCGCGGTTTTCCTTGGGGTATTCCTGCGCCAGACGCGCGGCGATCCCGCTCAGCTCGACCCGCGCACTTTCGAGCGTTGCACCGGGTGCCAGCCGAGCGACCACATTGAGCATGTTGTTGGCGCGATCGTCATCGTTTAGAAAACTCAGTGGCATCCAGAGAGCGATGTCGCGCCCCGGAAAATGAAACGTCGGTGGCATCACACCAATCACGGAGTAAGGCTCGCCATCCAGCAGAATCCAGCGGCCGAGCACGCCCGGGTCGGCGCCAAACTGACCTTGCCAAAGACTGTAACTCAACACCGCAACGCCGAGGGTGTCACCGCCGCCGATCACACGACCCATCAGCGCGGGCACACCCATGAGCGGCATCAGCTCCGGCGTTACGGCAGTTGTGATGAGTCGGCGCGGCTCGCCGCTGCCGACCAGGTTACCCGCCCACCCACTGTATGCGGCCATGCCCGTGAACGACTTTGCACTGGATTTCCAGTCACGATAGTTGGGTGGCGAAAGCTCCATCTGCGGGTAACCCGGCGTGCTCTGCCAGAGGCTGACCAGGCGATCGGATTCCGGGAACGGCAACGGCCGCAGCAGCACGAAATCCGCAAGCGAAAACGCCGCCGTATTCGCGCCCACACCGAGCGCTACCACCAGGATTGCCGCGAAAGCGAAACCGGGCGCACGCAGCAGCGCACGCACCGTGTACCGCAAGTCCTGGCGCAGAATATCGCTGTGCGCCGCGATCGCATTCGGCACGACATCGGCGATCGCTTCGAGCGCGAGCAGAATTGAGGCGAACGGACCCGTGCGGTCTCGCATGCGCTGCTCGAACACGGCGCTGAGCTCGCTATCGTACTCCCGCCGGAAGCCGGCCGGATACAGGTGCAACAGCGCGCGATAGAAGCGAATCATGCGGTCTCCGGCGAAAGCCCACTCGCGCGGGCCAGCCGGACCAGCTCGCTCAGACGCCCCACTTCGGCGCGCGCCGCGCTTTTGCCCAACGGTGTTATGCGATAGTACCGCCGCCGCTCGTCATCCAGCGCCGCCGCCGGCCGCCGCCGCGATTCGACGATCAGCCCCTGGTCCAGCATCCGCTGGATCGAGCGGTACAGCGTGCCGGCGCTGAGCCGCAGCTCGCCCGCCGTGCGCGCCTCTACATCCTGGATGATGGCGTAGCCGTGCCGCTCGCCTTCGGCCAGCGATACCAGGATGTGCAAGGTCGCCGGCGGCAGCGGCAGCAGGGCTTCAATGGCTTCGCGTGACGCGGTCATGAATCACACTATAGCCATGGTGGATATATTGTCAATGGCTATAGGCTGGGGCAGGCTGGTGGTTGAGGCAGAACGCCGTTTTAGGTGGACGTCAAGTCATCAACGAACGAGAACGACTACGACCACGCCTACGACTACGATTTACGGGCTCC
>JBBDWZ010000019.1:0-9358 GCA_040902615.1 Gemmatimonadota bacterium
TCGTGTCATCGTCATCTCCAGTCTAGCGCGCGAGAGCCTTAACGGACAGTCCACGAGTTGTGCGGGCGTGGGCGATTCTCTCTCCCGTTGTGTGCGGTTCCGGCAATGGGTTGAAGCCAATGGGTTGAAGCCCAGGAACCAATGAGTACCGGGAAAACGAATCGCGATCTGGTTTCGGTTCCTCTCCCAATTGACAACGCTGATGAGACTCACGCCGAGCGTTGTTGCGACTTCGTGCTGCTCTAGGCCCAGGTCTAGTCTGCGAGTTCTGAGCATATCGCCAAGCGTGACAAGGGCTTTACGGTACCTGTCGACCTTCGGTTTTCAGCTCGTAAGACCGCTCCGCAAAAAGGCAACGCAGGATGCACGTCCATGTACAACGCGACAACGACACGTGCAACGTCTGGCGTCTCGAGTAGATGCGTGGCAAAGCTGTGTCGGAGCGTGTGGACCTTGACAGGCTTGAGTATGCCTGCGGTGACAGCGGCATTCTGTAAAATCTTTTCGACGGTGCGAACGTGGATGTGGCGGTCGTGCCGCGCAGCGGCCGACGCGCTCATGCGATGTTAGCGGCCGTTCCGCGGTTGAGTCGCGAAAACCCTTGGGAACTTGATATACGCCCAGATGCCCATGAGAACTCCAGCTCCAACGCTGACGAGCCAGCTTCTACCGGGATCGAGAAGCAGCCCTAAAGCAAGGCCGACGCAAAAGGCTACAGCGGCCGCGGTGCCGGCGAAGAGCAGGCGGTTCATGGACATGTCTTTCCTTTCTTTGCTAGTGAAACTCCGAAGGAATGGCCACTAACGCTCAGGCTTCACGACGTGCGGAGCTCAGCGGTAAGCTGAGCGGAGCATGTGCCGAGCGCCACTTTCTTCTGTTCAATGATCTACCTGCAGTTCGCGAAGGCCGAGCCGCGAAGCGGCGATGCGTGAAGCCGTTGTTCTGCGCCGTTGCTGTGCTTCACGTCCGCATAGATCACTACGCTGTATCGTCCAAGGGTTGCTTACAAACAAAGCAATAGCCCCGACCGTGCAATACGAAAATTGCACAGCGCTAATTTCGCTTTGCATCGTGCTCACGAAGGAACGCGACGACATCCGCCCCCCAGTCTTGCGTAGCTTCATAAACCAGAGCAGGTTATTGCGCCTAACGTCTCAGGGTTAGCGAAATCTGGGGAAGCCGAGGCGAGCGCGACAGCGCGAGGTGAGGTGAGCCAGATTTCCCAGAGGGTGGAGACGCCGCAGGCGACGACGCGCTAACCCGTTGTTAGATGCCATGGTCCGATCTCGCACGATGTCTGGCCTTGCATCAGCGAGTTGCCTGACTTGGCTTGATAATCCGGAACATCGCAACGCGCTCCACGCCCACCTCGTCTCGAAGCAGGAGAATCAAGTGTTCGACGCCGACTTCGAGAATCTGGCCCTGAGGGCCCCATACGTCGGTGATCCAGCGGCCGGCTGGGGAGAAGACCGACCATGCGACTTCAGAGCTTCCCGGGAGATCCCAATCCTGAACCCACAGATTGCCTTCCGGATCCACGTCGAACCGCCGATACGCGGGCAGAAGGTTCGGAAACGGTACCTTCGCGAAATACTTGTCCCATGCGAGTCGAAGCTGGGGATCGGTTGCCGCGCCAAGGCGATCGTTGATGTAACCGGTGCGGACTTGGTCGGTGACAGGCTTGAGTTCCGCGACACGTTCAACGATTCGCGTCAGCCGGCCGCCTGGCTCGAATGCTAAAACGCGATAGCTTTCCGAGTCGCCGTAATAGAAAACGGCCGGGCCAACCGCAACCGCCGCATTGTGGCCCAGCGGTCTCTGTGCTCGAAGCTGGGACCCCTCCCATTCCGAAGACATGTATTCCATCCCGCGGAGCGGTCCGATCGCACCGAGCGAATCTCCGTCTGAGGTGAACCGAAGATAGGTGTACGATTCCCACCACATCTCGTTTGGGGAGCGGGGCAGCGTATCGTGAACGAAGGTGAAATCCGAGGAACTCGCCATTAGGATAACGCTGAAGACGATTCGCAATTCGACTGTTGAATCGAATAGTGCGGACATATCGACCGAAGTTATCAAAGGCGTGGATCTGCCGCGTGCTCCCATCCCATGCCAAGATCGAGTCGTCACGAATTGTCCAGATCGCGTCAAGGGAGGAGAACTCGCCAGGACCGGACCCTTTCCGGCCAAACGTTCGAACCACTTCGCCGACGGCATCATACACTCGGACTTGCAACGTGCCGCCATTCGCTATTGCCAGAGCGCCGCTCTCCAAACGGGCCGCGCCGCGGACTCGATGCAGTTGCTGCGTGGAGTCGCTCTCCCCACCAATGACCAAATCGGGACGGTCCGAGAGCGACCAGGCATTCGGGCGGTCAAGAACGGGAGTCTGATTCATAAGGAAGATGATCCCCGCGCTGTCCCGTGTGGTGAAGCTTCCGCCGTCTGACGGATCTGCAGAGCAACTCGCAGTAGCAGCAACCGCGATGGTCCCCAAGAAGCTCACTGACCGACGCTTCATCGACGGCTCAACGCAAGACTGGAAGCGCTGCATTGTTTTCCCGGCGAATAGGACCATGGCATCTAACGTACAAGCATGAGTGAAGCTCGGGGAAGCTGAGCGGAGGCCGCAAGGCCGAAGTGAAGTGAGCCGAGTTTCCCGCAGGGCGGAGGAGCCGAAGGCTCCGACGTGCTCATGCGATGTTAGCCGCCGTGTTCCATGGTCGATTCCCCTTAGCGACCAGTCTGCCAACGTTTCGGGTCCCGGCGCGAGTGGAAGCATGAAAGCACAACAATCTCAACATCATCTGCTGTGAACAGAATGCTATAAGGAAACCGGCGAAGGACGGCTCTACGAATTGGTGGATCAACGAGCGGAAACTGCAAGGGTTGCGTTCGATGGTGGCAGAGGCTGCGTCAACAACTCGGACGAATTCGGCGGCTAGACCCCGCGCACGCTCAAAATACCATTCAGCTGCTTCGGCGATCTCGAGGTCAGCCTGGGGTCGAACAACGAAGCGCCGCGTCACCCGTACCGCTCATAGAGTCGTCGGCGAACTTCCTCCCAAGGCAGTGCAGAATCCGGATTGGCGCGGTGCTCGGCGAGTCTACGGCGTAGTTCCTGGAGCTGAGGTTCACTAAGCGGGATATTTTCCGGATCCGCTGCGATGCTGTCCCAGAGATCTTCAACCAGTTGAATTCGTTCGGCAACTGACAGTTTAAGCAGTTCGTCAATCTGTACCTTGGTCATCGCACCCCCAATCGTTTCTTCCTCGATAATCATATCTATCCTGCATTCCACGGAACATGGCGGCTAACAAACGATTACGGAATAACGGTCTCGTAGCAAGATGCTGCTGGACCAGGATGCGATGACATGGCGGGATAAGCCATAGACAGCCCGGAAAGGCGTTGGTTGGGTCGGCTCCGGCATTCAACGTCGTGGGCAAACCGTTGGAGGTTTGGTTAAGGGCTATATGAGATCGAGTGGGCTGCGAATCCGTAGCAGGTCGTTCGTGCTCACATGAATGTAGATCTGCGTGGTCTTCGGACTCGCATGACCAAGTCGTTCCTGGATGTAACGCAGGTCCGTGCCAGTCTCGAGTAGATGTGTGGCAAAGCTCTGGCGGAGTGTGTGGACCTTTATAGGCTTCAGAATTCCTGCTGTGACGGCGGCATTCTGTACATCCCACGACCGAAGTGTGAACAGAAACTGCCCGCCGTTTCTCAGCCGTGAAGAGGTCAAGCCTATTCTGACTGCGCCCCACCACATCAAACATCGTGCGATTCTCACGGTGATTGTATTCGGCTGGGTTGTCGTTGGCGAAGCGGTTCGGCTCAATTCGGATGTCGATTTCGATCGCAAGCAAATCCATGTGCGCGGCGGCAAGGGTGGGAAGGATCGCTATAGCCTGCTCGCGGACGCGTGTGTCATCTGTCTGCAGGAATTCGTGCCGCGCCGCGCCAGCGGATGGCGCTTCCCTGGCGCCCGGTCCGACCGCCACATCCCGTTCGCAGCGTCGAAAAGATCTTGTAAACGAGCAATTCCGGGCGATGTAGGATATGGCGGGCCAGAAATCTCACCGCACTCAATGCCTGGTCCTGGTTCGATCTGGAAAAGCCTCGATCGACTCGTGCAAGCAGGAACGATTGAATGTATTCCGCGGTCAGGGCATCATGCGCATGTGTGGACAACAACCGGCGCACATGTCCGCCATACGATCGTCGAGTTTTCGGGCTGTAGCGCCGAAGAAGAAGCTCTTCATCAAGCCGCTCGAGCAAGGCTGCATTGTCCATCCTGCCAAAGTCGCTCTCGAGAAAAGCTGTGCCATGCCTGGATGAGACAACCGCGCTAGTGATGTGCGCCGTTGATTACAGCTCTGCACCTCTGAGCAACAATCCAGCTATCGCGGCCGATGCACTCTCCCATGAATCGTGTAATCGGTGCCGGGCAGGCTGAGCTCGATGTTGTGATGGTGGTACACAAACGCGCGGGCCGGGAAGGGCTCGGCGAGGACGTCCGTGGTCGGCATCCAGGCACGATGCTCGGCAGAGACGATGAACAGGCCGTTATCATCGCCGACCGCACCAAAATCGTGGAGCACGCTCTTCTTGGGCAGCTCGAACGTCGTGCTCAACTGATCTATCGTGACGTGCGGATCCGGCACGACCAGTCCCAGCTCGCTGATGTTGAGGAATGAGGTCGTGTCGAAATCGCCGCGCCGCGCGTTGGCGAGCGCATGACGTGCGATGGCTTCCAGCAGGTTGCCGGCCGGATCGAGAAAATAGACCGAGTGCGCATTCCAGGCGGGCCAGTCCACGATCGTGTCACCGGTCTTGAAGTGCGGGATCAGCTCGGCGCGATCCCGCAGCCAGTCTCGAGCAGCGTCGATCTGGTTCTCGGGGATGTTGAAGGCGATGTGATACACCGGCTCGCTGTCAGTGGTTGGTCGGAACCGCAGGAGCGATGCGCCAGTCCGGGCCAGGAAGCCCTGCGCGAGGGTTTCCAGTCGCAGGCCGAGCACACTGCCATAGAAGTCCCGCAACGCATCCGCCACGTGCGTCCGCAGCTCTACTGCCAGAAACCGAGTGTGCATGTCGCGTCAGAATGCAGGTGCAGCGACGCGCATCATCCCGCGTGCCTTCGAGCAGCTCACGTGAAGCGCATGCCGTTCGGCGCAATTGTGCCTTTGGCCGGCACGGGCTTGGGTGGTGCGGGTTTGGGTGGCTCACGTCGTGGTGGCGGCTTTCGCTCGCGTGACTGCGCTGGCTGCGTGTTTTGCACGGGCTTCGCGGCCTCTTCCTTTCGCATTGTGAGCGATATGCGATTGCGCTCGAGGTCCACCGCGAGCACGGTGACATCCACCTTCTGACCGACTTTCACGATGTCGGCAGGATCCTTCACGAAGCGATCGGCCAGCTGTGAGATATGAACGAGTCCGTCCTGGTGCACGCCGATGTCGACGAAGGCGCCGAACGCGACCAGGTTGGTGACCACACCTTCCAGCCGCATCCCCGCCTGCAAGTCCTTCGGCGTGCGCACATCCTCGCGGAAGTTGGGCAGCACGAACGCCACGCGCGGGTCACGGCCGGGTTTGCGCAGCTCGGCAATGATGTCCTGCAGCGTCGGCAGACCGACATCATCCGAGACATACTGCTTCAGCTCGATGCGATCGATCTGCGCATCATTGGCGATCAGTTGCTTCAGTTGCAACCCGAGATCTTTGGCCATGCGCTCGACCAGTGTGTAGCGCTCGGGATGCACCGCGGTCGCGTCCAGCGGGTGCACACCGCCGCGCACGCGCAGGAAGCCGGCAGCCTGTTCGAAGGCTTTGGCACCCAGACGCGGCACTTCGAGCAATTCCTTGCGTGATTTGAAGCCGCCACGTTTGTCGCGTAGATCGACAATGTTCTTGGCGAGGGTGGCGCCGACACCGGCCACGTAGGACAGCAGCGGCACCGACGCGGTGTTGACTTCGACGCCCACGCGGTTGACACAGCTCTCCACCACATCGTCGAGGCGTTTCTTGAGGCGCGTCTGATTCACATCGTGCTGGTATTGTCCGACGCCGATCGACTTGGGATCGATCTTGACCAGCTCGGCCAGCGGGTCCTGCAGCCTTCGTGCGATCGATGGCGCGCCGCGCAGCGATACATCCAGGTCGGGAAACTCATCGCGCGCTACATCTGATGCGGAGTAGACCGATGCGCCGGCTTCATTGACCGTCACCACCTTAGGTGGATTGAGTAGTCCCGCGATCGAGGTTATGACCAGCGTTTCCGTCTCACGCGATGCGGTGCCGTTGCCGATCGCAACCAGATCGACCTGGTGACGTTCGACCAGCTCGCGGATCGCAACCGGGAAGCGGTCTTCCTGGTGCAGGTACAGCGTGGTTGTGTCGAGGAGGGACCCCGTGCGTGAGACAACGGCGACTTTCACACCGGTGCGATAGCCGGGATCGAGTCCCAGTACGACGCGCTCGCCGGCGGGTGAGCCGAGCAGCAGCTGCTCCAGGTTCATGCCGAAGATGGCGATTGCATCTTCATCGGCCTTCTGCTTCAGCTCGAGGCGCAGCTCGACTTCGATCGATGGTTCGAGCAGTCGCTTGTAGGCGTCCTCGGCCACCATCACGAGCTGACGATGTGCGCGGCGGCCCGCCGTGATTCGGCGTTGCAGGTGCGGCACCATCTCATCGGCAATGGTTTCGATGCCCCAGGTGAGCTGCTCTTCCTCATCGCCGCGCCGGATCGCCAGCATGCGATGCGACGGGATGTCGGTGACCTTCTGCGAGAAGTCGAAGTAGTCGGAGAACTTCGAGGTCGCCGCGTCGACGTTCGGCTTGACCTTCGAGTGCACAATGCCGGTACTGCGCATGCGATCGCGCAGCCAGGCACGTACATCGGCATCCTCGGCAAATCGCTCGGCCAGGATGTCGCGCGCGCCGCGCAGTGCATCGTCCGCGGTCGGCACTTCCTTTTCCGGATCGACAAAGCCGGTCGCAGCCTGCTCGACGGCATTGTCGGTCGCAGTGCCGCCCCAGATCAAATCAGCCAGCGGCTCGAGGCCTCGCTCTTTCGCGATGGTCGCGCGGGTGCGGCGCTTCGGCTTGAACGGCAGGTACAGGTCCTCGAGTGCCTGCTTGGTGGCAGCACCCAGGATGCGGGCGCGCAGCGCATCGTCGAGCTTGCCTTGCTCCTGGATCGACGTCAAAACCGCGGTGCGGCGCTCCTCCAGCTCTTCGACGTATTCGGCACGCTCGTGCAGGTCGCGCAGCTGCACCTCATCCAGGCCGCCGGTGACTTCCTTGCGGTAGCGCGCGACGAACGGAACCGTGGCGCCTTCCTCGAACAACGCGAGGGCGGCCGCCGCCTGCCGGGGCGCGATGGCCAGCTCGGCGGCGACTCTTTCGATCAGGTTGGTTTCCAGCATGCCGCAATCTCGATGGTCGAGCCGTACTCGATCAATGCTTGACAGACCTTCACACGTGGCAGTCTGATTCAGGTCCACGACCACCGAGGTGTTATGCCAGCTTTGTCCAGGAATAGTTTGGCCGTTCTCACGCTGCTGGGCCTGATCGGCTGCGGCGGCGGGGCGCCATTGCCACTGCCGACGCGACCCGAGCCACGGCCCACCCGCATCGGTATTGTGCCGCCGCCGGGCCCGTACAACCAGAGCTACGACGCGGTCCACTACGGTATAACCCTCACCCTGCCCGATACCGGCAAGTTTATCACGGCGACCGCACGCATCCGGCTGGTGTTGCGGGACCCGCAGCGCGACACCCTCAGCCTCGACCTGACCGGCATGCGCGTACTGAGCGTGACGGCCCAGATGCGCGGCGATGAGCCCGACGACGTTGCCTTCGAGCAGGATTCCGCGCGCGTGCACATCGATTTGCCGGGCGGCCGCCGGTTCAATGACACGATTCAGGTCGTGGTCAACTACAACGGCGAGCCCGATGATGGCCTGATCATTCGCAAGAACGTACACGGTGCCTGGGGCGCCTTCGGCGACAACTGGCCGGACCGCGCGCGTTTCTGGATGCCGGTCATCGATCATCCCAGTGACAAGGCCACGGTCGAGTTCGAGGTGCGCGCATCGCCGCAATGGGAGGTCGTGGCCAACGGCACGCGGCGCGGTGAGAGCGTCGTCGACAGCACGGGCAAACGCGTCTCGCGCTGGCGCATCGATCAGCCCATACCGACCTACCTGATGGTGATCGGTGCAACCAATTTTGCAATCGGCACGATCGATCGCTGTGCCCAGGCCGGCAACGTACCGCCACATCCGGACGGTTGTGTGCCGGTCAGCTCCTGGTCATTCCCGCAGGACAGTGCGAACGCCGCACGCATCTTTCGCCGCGGCGGCCAAATGGTTACGTACTACTCGAACCTGGTTGCGCCTTTCCCGTATGCAGAACTCGCGCACGTGCAATCATCCACGCGTTTCGGCGGGATGGAGAACGCGGGCGCCATCTTCTATTCGGAGCAGGCGATCGCCGGCGGTACGCTCGGCGAAGGCACTGTGTCCCACGAGACCGCACACCAATGGTTCGGCGATGCCGTGACGCCCGGTCACTGGAGCGATCTCTGGCTGTCCGAAGGATTCGCCACGTATTTCGGCAACCTGTTCTTCGAGCACGCCGATGGTGTGCAGCGTTTCCGCGAAGTGACCGCAAACTCGTGGCGCGGCTACCTGCAATCGCAGGTGAAAGACCTCGCCATCGTCGACTCGGTGAGGACTCCCGGCAATGACCTGCTGCAATTGCTCAACGCCAATTCCTACAACAAGGGCGGCGCCGTCCTGCACATGGCGCGCGGACTGCTCGGCGATTCCGTGTTCTTTGGCGGGATCCGCCGCTACTACGGCCGATTCGCCCACGGCACCGCACGCACACCCGACCTGCGCCGCGCACTCGAGGAGCAGGCCGGCCGCGATCTGGGCTGGTTCTTCGATCAATGGGTTTACCGTCCCGGCCACCCCGTGCTCAACGTGTCCCACACCTGGGACGCCGCCAGCGCTGAGGTCATTGTCACGATCGAACAGACCCAGAAGGCCGAGTGGCCGACCTTCCGGTTCCCTTTGGAACTGGGCTTCACCGTGAATGGGTCAGAAGTCAGGCATCGGACCGAAGTGGCCGCCCGGCGCCAGACCGCGCGGTTCAGATTGGCCTCCGCGCCAACCGCTTTCCGGGTCGACCCGGACGGCTGGCTGCTGCACGAGCGGTAGCGAGGCGGCACAGGGGAGCAAATGGAGGTCCCGTTGGCGGTTAGCGGTGGCGTTGGCGCGTGCGTTGGCGGCGGCGGTCGTTGGCGGATGTCGTAACGCGATTTTACCCTCCGACCGCCTCCGCCACCG
>JBBDWZ010000020.1:0-9347 GCA_040902615.1 Gemmatimonadota bacterium
GAGCAGACGCAAGACCGGTCAGCAATCCACTCACGTTGGTGCACGTGACCAGCAGCACGACCGCGCCCAGCAAACCAAGCAGCAGGGCGATGGTCCCGATTTCACCGTCGAAATCCGGATCAGTGTTTGCCGCGAGGACGGGAACGACCTGCGCGCCTGGTTGCCGGATGACCGTCTTGCCGACCATCGTGTCCGCGCGCGCGGCGATGGTCTGCACGGCTGCTGTCGCCGCTTCCCGGGTCACGTCCGGCCGCAGGCGGGCGACCGCGCTGACGTTGCTTTCTCCTGCCGGATTTGTGAGCACCAGGTGCCGTGCGGGAAGCGGCAGCCACACTTGCACCCCCGAAAGAATGCGCGCGCCGTGAAACCGATTCGGGGCCACACCAACAACCGTGAGGGGAACGCCATTGATCGTAATGATCGACCCAAGAACGTCCCGGCGCAGGTCGAAGCGATCCCTCCAGGTATCGTAGTCGATCACAGCGACCGCATTCGCCGCTGGATCCTCCGGTGTCACCGAAGGCAGACCCGCGCCGAGTATCGGCTGAACCCCCAGCACCCGAAAATAATTCTCGGTCACAAAAATGAGGTCGGCCGAATATCCGATTCGTGCCGCGTCGTCTGGAAGCTGCAGCACACCGGTCTGATCGATCCATCCCGCAACAGCGGTGAAATGGCTGGTCAGGTTGCGATAGGCGAAAAATTCCTGCTCGTCGAGCGGCCGCGAACCGAGATCGCCCGAGGAAAGAACGCGGCTCCCGCGGATGCGCACGAGATCATCCTCGAGCGTCACCGAGGGTGGCGGCAGAACCGACAGCCCGTGTACCCACGAGAAGAGCAGCGTGCTGATGCTCATTCCAAAAGCCAGCACGATGAACATCATGATCGTAGTGCCCGGCTTGCGCGCAAAATGCCGCAACGCAAAACGACTGTCAGCCTCGAGATCGTCAAGCCAAAGCGTACCGCGCGCGTCCCTGGCTTTCATCTGATGATAGGTGAGGTCCCCAAACTCACGAATCGCCTGGCGCCGTGCGTCATCATTAGGGAGTCCACGGTCCATCAGCAGCCGCGTAGCGCGTTCGAGATGTTCGTCCATCTCCTCGCGCATGTCCTTCTCGTGTCGGCGGCGCTCGAGGTTCGAGCGAAGCCACAGTCCTGCACGCTTCAACATGTCATCAGCCTGTCTGTAGAATTGCGGCAAGTGCGCCGGTGAACCGCTTCCAGTCCGCACGCTGCTCCGCGAGTTGTTTGCGACCGGCCGCCGTTACCGTGTATGACTTCGTGCGCCGCCCGGTTTCTGACATGACCCAGCTAGGCTTCAGCAGCCCGCGCTGCTCCAGCCGGTACAGCGCGGGATACAGCGAGCCTGCGTTCACCTTGAGCACATCTTTCGAAATCGCCTGGATACGGAGTGTGAGGTCGTACCCGTTGGTCGGCTCACCCTCGAGCAGCTGCAGTACGATCAGCTCGAGCGTACCGGCGAGAAATGGTGTGTTACCCTGAGTCATAATCATGCCCATTGCACTAGTTCATCTAGTGATCGCCGAAAGGATGGCGGCAGACCACTAGACGGTCAAGTGCTTTGGGACGAGTGCTGCCGAATCTCGTCCCACGGTTGAGCGGTTTCAGCCCCTCGCTCTTGCCGGTTCGACGAAGTCGGCCCCCTCTTAGGCCTCAGACTGCACTCAGAATCCAGGAGCCTCGCATGACGCCAATGCTCGTATTGCTCGCCGTGAGCGCATCAGCGCCACTTATGCCGACGGCGCAGGCCGCGGACACAATGCGCCTCGAGGTTTGGCTCACCCCAAGTCAACGCGCTGTTCTTTCCGCCGCACCGCGCGCGCAATTCCGTCTACATCGGCGATGCGAAGACGCCGACGACGACGTGGACGAACGAGCTGATGGTCGGTGACTCCGCAGGAATTCGCGTGCATCGCTGGGTGACGAAGGGTACGCAAGCGAATGGCGCCACGTGGGAGCTGTATCAGACCTACAACGGCCGGACGCTGGCACCGCTCCAATGGGCGCAGCGCTCGAGTGTGGGTGCCGACTCGCGGCTCGTCATCGACGGTACGCGTGTGCGGGGCGTCCTCAAGGGACCAGGCAATGCGGCACCCACGCAAGTCGACCGTACGATCCCGCGCGCCGGCTTTATCGCCAGCGCGTCGGACCTGGTGCCCATGGCAGTTGGACTGCGCGCCGGCGTGGTGATGACGGCGCCGGTCTGGTCACCGCAGAGCACGACGGTCGAAACGCGCGTGTTCAGCGTGCTGCGCGAGGAGACGGTCCAGGTCGAAGGTGCAGACGTAAAGGCGTGGAGGGTGGAAGAGCGACTGCACGCGACCGGCGAGCTGAAGGCCACCTGGTGGCTGACCAACGCATCGCCGTACATGGTGCTCGCGGAAATCCCGCTCGCGAACGGCCAGATCCAGCGGATCACCGGCGTCGCTCTCAACTAGCGAAGCTCTCATCAAGTTGAGCTAACGGTAAGGCGAGACGTAGACCCTGTGAACAGACTCTGGCGTTTATGCCGGATACGGCATAAACGGGTGTCGATTTTCTTGCTGTGGTACTTCTGCGGGGGTTTCTGCCGTATCCAGCATAAACGCCTGGTCTGTTCACAGGGTCAACGTCTCGCCTGAAACAAGGCTAGCTGAACTTGATCAGAGCCTCCCAAGTAGGCGAGATACGATTCGAAGGCTGCCTGTCCGCTTTTAGCTTCACGGAACTCGCTGACGCACCGAAATTGCCGGCGCTTCTCGCTCGCGGTCGGCGTTGAATTTGGCGGGATCCACCACCGTTTTGGCTGGCTCGGCGCCTGAGCGATAGCCGCGCGCAGATCGTTGTTCGGAAACTCGGATGGCGAAGCCGTTCCGAATCCTCATGCCACAAAGGGATGAGCGTGTGAAACCGGCCACGTCGAAGTAGAATAACGCGGAAGCAACACAAGCATCTGGAGGGCACTTCCGAATGGGACGGGTCACGAAGGTTCCGATTACGCCCGAAGTCCTCCTCTGGGCGATCGACGAATCAGGGCTCACCCCGGACGATGTGGCGTCCGCGGCGTCGGTTGCGCCCAATGTTCTGACCGCCTGGCTTGCTGGGCTTGATCGCCCAACCCTCACGCAAGCGCGGGCGTTGTCCGGCAAGCTTCGTAGACCGCTCGCGTCTTTCCTGCTTCCCCGCACGCCCAGGATTCAGCCGCCGCCGGTGCAATTCCGGGCTACACCTGGTGTTCGACGTCGAGACCTTAATTCTGACGAACGGTTGGTGCTGCGGGACGCGGTACGAATTCAACGCGTCGTGGCGTGGGCGGAGTCGGAACGCGCCACACCGCCGCTTAGAATTCCTCGTCACACAGTCGCCGCCGACCCCGAGTCAACTGCAAACGCGATTCGCCGGCTGTTGGCTGTTTCGGAAGCGACCCAACTGGAATGGCGGACGCCGTCGAAGGCGTTTGCGGGTTGGCGAGCGGCACTCGAACGAATTGGCATCATCGTCATCGCGGTTCCGATCGGAAAGGACTCATGCCGCGGATTCTCCGTGTGGGATGAGCACGCACCGATGATTGTCGCGAATACGTGGTGGAACTCAGCCGCAAGGACGTTCACGCTACTCCACGAACTTGGGCACCTGGTGACCCGGACCAGCTCCGCATGCGTGGGGCAGCTCGTCGCGCTGCGCGCAAATCAGGGCGACGCCACAGAGAGATGGTGCGAAGAGTTCGCGGCCGCAGTCCTTCTGCCACTCGGTGAAGTCAAACGCCAGTTGAACGAGACAGGCTGGCAACCCGGCGAGCCGATCTCAGAGTTACGACCCATTTCGCGAGTTGCCAGGAAACTCAACGCGAGTTTGCGAGCGACGGCGTTGCGCCTGATCAAGGCCGGCTTGGCCAGCCCGCGATTGTATGGCGCAATTCCAACTAATACGGACCACAAACGCGGCGGAGGCGGCGGGGGCGGCGGCCGGCCGCGGTACGTTGCGCGTCGCGATCAACTGGGTACACGTACCGTCAAAGTCTTCCTGGACGCGGTGGAAACCGGCGTCCTTACCACAGCCGATGTCCTCAGCTATATGGATGTCAGCTATTCCGAACTCCCCGCACTCGCTAAAGAAGTTAACTCGGGGCCACTGGGTGATGCAGTACTTCGTCAATGTCGTGTTTCGTCACGGTGAATTCTGGGACGTCGGGCGTTGGGAAAAGCGGGCTTCCTGGCGACCACAATTCCACACTGTCCGGGTTTTCTTCGTAGAATTTCGAATCGGTAGTCACGCGCACCCGCTTGGGCAGGCCAGGCCCGAGGTATGAGTACTCGCGCGTGGCCAGTCGAGAAGCTTCGAAACCGGGTGGCAGGAGATCCGGCCGGCTGATGACGGCGTCCAGCATATCCAGGGTGAGCGCGGCAGACGGCCGCGAATCTAACGGTAAATCGACCCAGGCGTATTCATCGAGATCAAAACCGTGGCCGCCAAGCTCTTCGATCTCATCTTGCAGCGCATGTACAGTTTCCTCACGCGCTTGCTCGCGTGCCTGAGTAGACCCTTGCAGAACCACGTTACTGATCCGCGATGACAATCGTGACAGGATCGGCTGCAACCGGCCCACCACCGACTCGAAGAGTTTAATCCGCGACCGGAGGGCCTGATACACGTCCGCCTCGACCGTCCCTCGGTAATGCAGATTAATGACCTGAACGCGGTCGTACTTCTGCCCGAGCCGGTCGATGCGCCCAATGCGCTGTTCGACACGCATGGGATTCCACGGCATGTCGTAATTGATCAACGCGCCACAGAATTGGAAGTTCAGACCCTCGGCTGCCGCGTCCGTGCAAAGCAGAATTTGGGCAACGCCCTCACGGAATCGACGCTTGACTTCATCACGTGAGATGTTGGTCCATGATTGGTTGCCCGTAGGTGCCTCGCCGCCGCGGCCGGACAGACAGAGCAGCCGGTCGAAGCCATGTCTTACAAGCTCGACTCGCAGAAAATCCATGGTGTCAGTGTATTGTGTAAATACCATCACTAGCGCGTAGCCTTGTTTCGCAAGTTCCCGCAGCGAGGAAACCAGCTCCGTCGTCTTGCTATCGACCGGCAGTGTCTTAACCACCGCGAGCAGCCGATCAATTGCCGCGCGGTCTTCCTTGACTTCCTTCTCGAGCTTGAGCGTGTCCTGCGCATCCATGACGTCGCCCTGACTCTCGTCGTCCGACGCATCTTCGCTGACCGTGAATCGGAGGCTTTCCAGGTACCCGGTCCGCGGGATGCGGCGAGCCTCCAGCGTCTTCTGCAGCGCCCGGAAACTGCTGGCGATGCGTCGGCGGTAAATCGTCATCACGAAACCCACGGCCGTCCGCTTGCTGGCAGTCGCGGATTGGTATGCGTTTGAGATGTAGTCTTCCACCTGTTCGTACAGAAGTCGCTCAGCCGGCGACAAATCGATGAACCGGTCCTCCACTGACCTATCGGCGATCCGCGTCTCCAGCCTGCCGGCCTTGAAGTACCTTCTTAGCAGATCCCGCGTGTTGCGCGATGCCAGCTGCGCGATAGGTGACCATCGCTTCATCAGTTTGATGGCCGCACGTCGCTGCTCATTTTCGAGCTGACGACGCGGAATCTCCGACTCATCCCGCAATGCATTGAGCACCTTGCGCGCTTTGAGATTGCTGGAGAGTCCGAGACCCTTTACGACCTCGACGGTCGCTGGTCCAAACGCGTGCTCCGACGCTCGGAATTGAGTGGCCAGAACGTTCATGTCAGCCGTGTCGGGGCTGGGCTTCTCGATAAGTTCGTGAAACCTAAGAAAGTTCGTGCTGCTCCAGGCATCAGGCAGACCCAACAGGCTCAACAGGTCCCACACTTCGATCGGGTGCACCTGCATGGGTGTGGCAGTGAGCAGCAGAAGCCCCTTTGTGCGCCCGCGCAGCCGGGTCATCAATTGCAGCAGCCTGTTCGGTTTCTCGTTGCTGCCACCAGCGCCACTGCGCCGCGCGTGGTGCGCTTCGTCCAGGATCACCAGGTCCCACGGCTCGGCGTCCTCGCACAATTCCGTCTGGCGATCGCTACGCCGCATGAGGTGACTCGATGCGATGACGAACGGCTGCTTGTGCCATTCGCTCCGTTCGACCGGTTCCGGTGGCCGCGCAGGCAATGCACGTGCAGTAAGCCAGAGCAGCTTGGACTCATCGTAAATCGGCCAGGACAGGTTGAACTTCTCCCGCAGTTCCAGCTGCCACTGCTGCAGGACGGCGGCCGGCGCGAGAATCAGTGCGCGTTTGAGCCGGCCAGCCAGCCACAACTGCCGCAGCACCATGCCGGCCTGGATAGTTTTGCCCAGGCCCACCTCGTCCGCGATCAGCAGCCGCGGGTGCTCCTGGCTGTATATGCGCTGGAATGCGCGAACCTGGTGCGGCCAAGGCTCCACCGCCGCAGTCGCTTCACCTACACGCTCGCCACCAGGCGACAGCGTGGCCGCCTGCGCAATGAACGACCATACAATTGCGCGAGGATCCGGCCCGATGGGCTCCACGACAATGGGCGGTTCTTCGGGAAGCTCGATCTGTTGATGGAGACGTGCAGGCTTGTCATCCAGGGGCAGGAAACGCAGGAGATCGTCGCGCGCGGCCTGGGGCACGTCGATCGTGAGCACGCGTTTGGCCTGGTTGGCCCAGATACGCGCAAAACTCTCTTCCTCTTCGGTTACACGAGCTGCGTCCCCCCAGCTCGTGAACACGTTGAAGCTCTCCCAGTTCAGCTTCCACCCGGACGGCGTTTCGTTCACGCTGCCGTTGAACGCGATGCGATCGCCGGCGGCGTCGCGCATGACACCAGACTTTTCGTGGAAGATCCCTACCGCAGGGATAGGGCGGCGCTTCGTATCGCAGGGAATAGCAACCTTGATCTCGAGCATACCATGCTGGACCATCCACGCCAGCAGCTCGAGTGCGTTCCTGGCTGTATCATCGGGCGGCAACAGCGGCGTTGCGGCGAGGTGCTTCTCCACGGTCGCGCGGAGTTCCTCGCCTTTCTTGATGGCCTCGACTTCGGCTTCGTTCAGCGTGCAGCCCACGATCAGCCGCATGCGACCGTGGTTGGCCAGGAGCTGTTCCACGCCGCGAATCGCAAGCTCGAGCACATCCGCCCTGAAGTAGCCCGTCGAGCGATCGTACTGCACCGCGTAGCCCAGCGCGGGGATGAAGAACGCATCGACCAGGTCGCCGTCATCCGGCGTGTATTTCAGCTCCCAGGGATGCGCGTTGAGCCGCTTCACGCGGCGCTGTCCTCCGGCTGATCGAACAATCCGAGCTGCTCCGGTTTGTCGACATCATCCTGGAACGCGAGTCGGCGTAGCTTCTCCAATGCTTCGAAGTCCGATGCAGACTCTTGCAATGCGCCCGTCAAGTCAATGCCCGAAAACGACTTGGACACGGGCAGCACCTCGAGCACAGCCTCGAGAGCGGCAAAGAATGCCGGCTCGCGATCGACGTGCGCGCGCTCGAGCAGCTCACGCGCGGCCTCGATCGTTCGCGTTCGTGCGATGTACGCTGCGTGATGCACCGCATCGATCATCGCGCGTGAACCATCGGCTGGACCCAACGCACCCTTCGCCGCGCGCTGGGCGCTGTCCCACATCTGGAGGTCGCTCGCTTTTTTATTTGCGAGGCGTCCAACAACGTCCTTGTCCAGATCGACGCCGACGGCGCGCGCCAAGCGCAGGGCTTCGTCGTAAGGGAAGACCGGTGCGCGGAAGGCATCCCAGGCCAGCACAAAAAACGCGGTGAGAGGGTCGAGCTCGGTCGGAGCCTTCCTGTGAGTGAGCTGCTCCAGCCGCCAGCGTTTTACTTCACGACGCGCGGCATCCAGAGCATCGTCTGGCGTGACCGCGTACGGATCGAATGGCGCATCGAAGATGTCGGCCTGTTTGCGCCGCTTTGCTTTGGGCTCTACCCTCGGTTGACCGCGCTTCAATGGCCAGTTTCGGGAGAACTCCTGCAATGCGGGTCCGAAGCTGGCGAGGTAAAGATCGACGCCGACGATTCCGGCCTTCTTGAACTCCTCGACGCGCCCGCGGACCGCGCGCGCGACCCACGGCTCCACATCTTCCCAGTACATGACGGCTTCGTGCGCGCGCTCCTCGCGCGGGCGGCACACCAGGAAAATGGTGCTGTTGGCTGCGGATTTCTCCCTGATGTGCAGGCTGCTTTCTGCCTCGGTGTTGATCGGCCACGATGCGTTGATCATGAACCCGGCCTCAACGAGGCCGGTAGTTAGTGCATCCCATGCCCCAGTGGCCTTGTGGGTGAACATGAGCGTCATGATCCCCTCGGGTTTCAGGACTCGGCGGCACTCGGCAAAAATCGCCGCCATGCGCTCTCGGTAGTCGCGAGTCGCCAGGGCCAATGCACCCTTCTGGCCTTCGAACCGAGCCGGATTTGCAACCGCCTCGCGCTCTTTGTCGGTAAGTGTACGTCGGAACAATTCAGGGAAAACGCGACCCGCCGTCCGTTTCAGCCACACATAAAAGAAATCCGACAACTCCGCATACATCACATTTGCACCATACGGAGGGTCCATCACGATAAGATCAACGGTCCCGTCCGCGATGTGATCAAGCGCATCTGCTGACTTACACGTGACGGTTACAGCTGGCGGCACGAACGCGGTTGGCTTAGCGCTGAACGCGTCGACTTGGTGCTTAGCATTATACTCTGCATCTACATCAATATCTGATCGAGCAAGCCCGACCAATTCCCTGATAGCTTTTTCAGTTTGACGGATTGCCCAGTCGTAGCCCACATCGTCGACGAGCACCGCCATTTCTGCAAACGACCATTTCAGGACGAACGCATGGTCGCGAAAGGTATGCTCAAGAACTTCTCGTCCCCCATGCCAGGCGGAGATTTTAGAGTTGTAGTCGAGCATCTTGTCAAGCGTCAATGCCAAGTAACCAAAAGCGGCCTTCTTCGTGTCTGAAAGCGGTTCTTGCTCAGCCGCTGAGAGGAGTTCGTTGTAGATTCCCACCGCAGTGACATGACCCAGAAGCTGCCTATCAGTGAACAGATCCCTCCAGTGCGTCATTCCGTACATCTTGTGACCACGGTCGTAATTACTGACTGCTCCGATCTGCTCAGTTGGCAACAGGTCCAGAGCTTCCCATTGCGCCGTGCGCTCCTCGACTATAGCGCGCATCGCCGCCTTGTTATTGTCTTCAGTTCGAGGTGGACGGTATTCACGAACCCATTTGATTCGTGGTTTGCCAGTCTTGGTCCTGGTTATCACCTGACGTTTGTAGACGACCGCGAAGAGCTGATCGTCCATCTGTCCCCGCTGGGCCTGCCTCTTTACTTCGT
>JBBDWZ010000021.1:0-9219 GCA_040902615.1 Gemmatimonadota bacterium
CAGAGCGCGGCTATTATCGCTTCCCCGCGATTCACGGGCAGACCGTGGTATTCGTTGCCGAGGGCGATCTCTGGAAAGCAAGCCTGACCGGCGGCACTGCGACGCGACTGACCACACACCTGGCCGAAGAAACCAATCCCGCGATCAGTCCGGATGGCCGCACGATCGCGTTCACCGCGCGTTATGAAGGACCTGCCGAGGTCTACACGATTCCGATCGAAGGCGGACTGCCGAAGCAGCACAGCTGGGATGGCGTCGGCGCCGCTGTGGCCGGCTGGACGCCCGACAACAAGATCCTGTATACGACGACGCGCTACTCGACATTGCCGAACGCGCAGCTGGTCACCGTCGATCCCGCGACCAACGACCGCAAGCTGGTCCCGCTCGCCCAGGCCGCCGATGGCAGCTACGACCGCAACACGCTGTTCTTCACGCGCTTCCGCTTTCAGGGAAGTTTCACCAAGCGATACAAAGGCGGCACTGCTCAGAATATCTGGGCGTTCACGACAGGGGGCGTCGGCGCGGGCGGGGGCGGGGGTGAAGCCGTGTTGCTCACCGGCGATTACAAAGGGACATCGCGCTCACCGATGTTTTGGAATGGGCGGGTCTACTTCGTGTCGGATCGTGAAGGGCAGCGCGAGTGCAAGACGGTAGCGGGGAAGCAGGATTGCGACTGGAAGGCCGGCGTGATGAACATCTGGTCGATGCTGCCGGATGGCTCTGACGTAGGTCAGCACACCCATCACAAAGACTATGACGACCAAACCGCCGCGCTTCATGATGGCCGCATCATCTACCAGCAAGGCGCCGATCTCTGGATCGTTGACGTGCGAGGAATGCAGACGCTGGCGAAGGCCGCGACCAACACACCCACGCCCCCGCCCCCGCCCACGCCCCAAAGCCAGCGCCTGGACCTCACTATCACCACCGACCTCGACCACCTGCGCGACCGCTGGGTCAAACGGCCGATCGAATACATGAATGACTTCCACATCAGCCCGACTGGCGATCGCGTGTCACTCATCGCGCGCGGCCAGCTGTTCATTGCACCGGTTGGTGCCGGGCGCATGATCGAGTATCGCGGGCAGAGTGCGACGCGGTATCGCGAAGCGCACTTCATGCCGGATGGCAAATCGCTGGTTGTTCTATCCGACCAAAGCGGCGAGGTCGAGTTGTGGAAGGTGAGTGCGAGTGGAGTGGGTGAGCCCGAGCAGCTCACGCGCGATGCAAAGATATTGCGCTGGGATGCGTTCGTATCGCCAGACGGCAAATACATCGCGCACTACGACAAGAACCAGAAGCTCTACCTGTACGACATTGCTGCTAAACGAGATCGAGAGGTCGCGCAGAATCGCGGCGGGCTCGGGTTTGGTTACAGCGGCATCGCCAACATCACATGGTCGCCGGACAGCAAACACGTCGCGTGGGCGGAGCCGACCGCGAACATGATGACGCGTATGGTCGTGTACGACGTCGACAAGGGCGCGACGGTTCCGGTCACGACGGATCGGTACGATTCGTTTGCGCCGGCGTTCAGTGCGGACGGGTCGTGGCTCTATTTCTTGAGCGATCGGGTGTTCAACAGCAGTGTTGGGGCGCCGTGGGGGAGCAGGCAGCCGGAGCCGTATTACGACGATCAGACCAGAATCTTCGCGGTTCAATTGCGCCAAGCTGCGAAGTGGCCGTTCAGAGCGAAGACGGAGCTCGATCGAGATACGGCAAATTCAATTTCAATTTCACATTCAATTTCCAATTTGGATGTCGCGGGCGCGTTGACGCGGTTGTACGAGGTGCCGGTGCCGGCTGGGAACTACAGCAACCTCGCGGTTGCGGGTGGTCGGTTGTTCTATGGCAGTCGTGATGAGCGAAATACTGGCGGGAAGAGCTCGATCCAGTCGATCGAGATCAAGCAGGATGGCAAGCCGGAAGAGTTCACGGCGGATGTCGCAGGCTTCGAGATCAGTGCGGATGGCAAGAAGATGCTGTTCCGGAAGGGCAGCGATCTGTACGTCGTTGCGGTGGGTGCCAAGGCGCCGGCCAACCTGGCCGAGAGCCGGCTGGATCTCTCGGGCTGGACCTTCGCGCTCGAGCGCAAGGATGAGCTGCAGAGCCTGTTCGTAGATGCCTGGCGGCTGGAGCGTGACTACTTCTACGACCCGGGCATGCATGGTGTCGACTGGAAGGCGATGCGCACCAAGTACGCGCTGCTGGCCGCGCGCGTGACCGATCGCAGCGAGCTGAACGACGTGATCGCGCAGATGGTGGGCGAGCTGTCAGCGCTGCACATCTTCGTGCGTGGTGGCGACAACCGCGCCGGCCAGGACACGATCGCGCCGGCATCGCTTGGCGCAGTGCTGGACAAGGATGCAACTCGCGGAGGCTGGCGTGTATCGCACATCTACAAGAGCGATCCGGATATCCCCGGCGAGCTTTCCCCGCTGGCCAAGCCCGACGTCGCATTGTCAGAGGGTGATGTCATCGTTGCGATCAATGGTGTGCCGACGCTCAGTGTCGAGCATCCTGCGGTCCTGCTGAACAACAAAGCAGGCAAACAGGTGCTGGTAAGCGTAAGGGGCGGGGGCGTGGGCGGGGGGGGGGGGGGGGGGGGGGGGGGGGGGCAACGACGCGAGATGTTGTGGTCGTGCCGATATCGATGGGCCGCGAGGCGGATTTGCGGTACGATGAGTGGCAGTACACGCGTCGGTTGAAAGTCGATTCGCTGAGTGGCGGCAAGATCGGCTACGTGCATCTGCGTTCGATGGGTTCTGCTAACATGAGCGAGTTCACGCGCGAGTACTATCCGATTTTCAATCGCGATGCGCTGATCGTCGACATGCGCAACAACACGGGCGGCAACATCGACTCGTGGCTGCTCGAGAAGCTCATGCGCAAGCCCTGGTTCTACTGGCAGCCTCGCGTGGGCGAGCCCTACTGGAACCAGCCCTTCGCCTTCCGCGGCCCGATGATCACGCTGGTCAACGAACACTCGGCGTCCGATGGCGAGGCGTTCCCGGAAGGGTTCCGCCGGTTGGGGCTGGGCAAGATTCTGGGTACGCGCACCTGGGGTGGTGAGATCTGGTTGTCGTCATCCAACGCCCTGGCCGATCGCGGCATTGCGACCGCGGCCGAAGTTGGTGTTTACGGTCCGGATGGCGAGTGGCTGATCGAAGGACCTGGTGTGTATCCAGACATCGTGGTTGATAACACTCCTGCAGCGACGTTTCGGGGTGAAGATGCACAGTTGGTTGCCGCTGTAAAGGCGATGCTGGAGGAAGTTGCAAAGAATCCGAATGCGGTGCCGAACGTGAAGGGCTACAAGCGGCAATGAACACGATTCGATACCTAAAATGACCAAGGACCAATGAAGCTGATTCCGTTGCCTCGCCGACCGTCCTCACAGGCGGGGCGCTACTCACCGATGGGCAGACCTTGACTCTGCGTGTCGCCAAAGATGCCGACGTTATGAGGTGGCATCTAGTTTAGTTAAAAACATTTCCAATGGTCGACGACGCAGATTCTCGCGGGCCTGCATACTATATGCCTTAGTTTGCCAAGGTCTTGAGCAGCGGTCTGCAAACGTGCTGCAACACCGAAAACATAGAGCCGCCTTTGATCCACTTTCCACGATATTACCGGCTTCTTGACAAGCCGAGTCGCTGACAGCATCCTGCGGAAGGTTGAGTCCCTAGGCCGACCATGAGGTAACCTAAACCCCGGTTCCAAAATTCCACGATCAAAGCTGACGTCCGGATTGGAGAGGCTGCCAATTCCAGTTGCTCAATGGCATCTGGATTCCGGGCGAGTCATGTATATCAATATCGTGGCCCGGAGAGTCTTTGGCGATTCGACAGGACTTCTTATTAGCGCTTTGTTCGACGAAAGCACTCGTGAATCGGATTCCACGTCAGACGGTACGAAGCGATCCGATGTCATCACAATCCGAAGCGGGTTGCGCCGCTGTAACCTGCTGGACGGCTCATCAAGAGAGCTGCTGTTGGAAGTTGATTGTGATGCGAGTGAGAATATTGGTACGGTTGTGTTTTTGGATCCTGAAATTGGCTTACTAAGGGCGGTTCGAACCATCGCAGCAGCGCTGATACAAAGGCACAAACTCGATGAAATTCTAAACGTTATCACAGTAGAAGCGCGCCGTCTCTGCCGTGCGGAGAGAGCTTACATAAAGCTCCATAATGAAGCGACGAATCAGCTTGAGTTTAAAGCACTTTCGTCTGTGATTCCTAAAGAGAAATTTCGCCAGAGCTCGTCGCCGCCAGACCGTGGTATGACGGGTTACGTTTTTGCGAATCGAAAACCATATCGCAGCGCTAATGTGGCGAATGAGCCTTCGGAAAAATACTACGCTCTCTTCGAAACCAGTTCAAAGCTAGTAGTCCCCCTCCTTCTCTCTTCCAGTGATAGCTCGATCTCTAAATTAGATTGCATCGGCGTACTATCAGTCGATGGATTTCGGCAAGACCAATTTGATCAGCATGATGAGGATGTACTGCTTGTGCTGGCGGATCATGCCTCGATTGCAATCGCACAATTTCGGCTCGTCGAGGAGGCTCAGCACGCCTGGTCAGCATTGCTCTCTGCTCAAGAATCAGCAAATATTCGCCTTGCCGCCCATCTCCTCCATGACGCCAAGAACTTTGTGGCAGTGATAAAGAGTGGTCTGACCGAGATTCTCGATCATCCCGTAACAAATCGTGTAGGTGGACTTTGGAGCACGCAGCTGAACGCGTTCATTGATAAGGCTGCGGACGTCCAGCACACCCTTGGTGAAGTCGCCGTTCATCTACAGCAACAGCTCTCGAATTCAGATACGGGTGAAGAACCCGAATACGTCGACCTGTACACGCTTGCGAGGCGTGCAGTCAACATATTACCGGAGGCTGGATCGACTCCAGTGCGCCTTGACGCGGATAACCGACGAACGCAGACATACAATGCGTACACTCACCCGACCAAACTGCTACTCGTCCTGTACAATCTCCTTGTAAATGCGTTGACCGCAATGAAAAAGACGCGTGCGGAAGGAGAGATTCTCATCGAGATTGGGCCGAGTCCATACGGCGAGGGTTACTGTCGTGTTCGGATAAGTGACGAAGGTCCCGGTATACCATCTGGCACGCTGGCTCTGATTCGGTCAAAGCAACGCACGCCAACTGACGCGATCACCGGCGGTTCAGGACTCGGGCTACTTTCAATCCGTGAGGTCATAAGCGAAGCGCATGGACATTTTGACATTCAATCCCGAGTCGGCGGCGGTACTTCTATAATTCTGGACTTGCCAGGTCAAATCGCGACCAAGGGGAAACAATGAGTTATCAGCAGGCATTTGTTCTCGAAGACGCCACTGATTTTGCCGCCGCTTTGAAAAAAGAACTAGAAAGCTTCGATGTAACTGCAACAATTTTTGACAATGCAGATGACTTGGTCGAGGCCGCGACTGCGCTAGAAGAAGGTATGCTTCTGCTTGATTTGGATATGGGTGTCGGCCGAAATCGGGAGGGAATTGAGGCGGTTGGCAGTCTTCGCGAGCTGCAGGAAGCACATGCCAAAGATTTTTATATCGCAGCATATACTTCGCACGCTGACTATCAGAAGGATGCTCTAGAGGCAGGCGTAGACGCATTTCTTGTGAAAGACTCACCTCGTGTTGACGCGCTGGAGCTGATCACACTTGCGTCTGCGCATTCAATTGACCTCCACAGGCGAGCGGCAGAACACTTGCATAAAGAATTGGCGCGTCGCGCTTATCCAGAATTGATCCGAGACCTTCGACTTCTCAAAGGGGAGCAAAAGCTGCCACAATATCGCCGCGCAGTCAGCGCCGCGCGGCGGGCGTTAGCACGGCCGTTTCTGTCGGAAGACGAGACGATAGTTTTGTCGGCAGTCTCACAGATTCTGGAGTCGGCGGGATCGGCGTCCGAGCTTCCTGACGACGTTCTCAACAAAATCACTGAGGGAATTGATCTGCTAAGGCATTTGCCAGAAGCCCACGGCAACGTGTCAGAATGGGCTAGGGATCTACTAATTGGAGGACAATGGCCAATCTTCTCGTGGGCGGACGATGATCTCGAGTTCTGACGCACGATCTGAATCGCGGCACGGGGTTTTTCTCGAAACATCCGCCCATATCGCGAGAGTTCTCGGTAGCTCTGAAATGCGCCGTGGAATCCACGTTGTGATTCGTGCCCACGAAGCATTCGCCACATCAAGGTTCGTTGTGGACGAGTTTCAAGCCGTGGTTGGAAGGCTCTATGACGTAGTGATTGAAGGGCTACGCCAACTTCATCCCCAATCGCGGCCGCGTCAGGTGGACGACATCTGGGCCGAAATCCTCGAGGGGTTGCCAGCATTTGTGCCAGGAGGCGGGAAGCTTCTGTCTGCTCTCGGAACAGCCTTGGCCGCTCGATTCAAAGGAGAGCCCGTTTCGCCCACCGCCGCAGTAAACTTTCTCGATGGCCAACGACACCTTGTTTCTGAAGCGTTGTTTGTTATTGAAGGCCGCGACCTTCGAGATCTTGATGCGATAATCGACAATTCGAGCTGCTGTCAATGGGGTGGTGACCTACCTGACCGGAGCAAAGCTGCGCCCTGCGATACATGCAAGTTGCGGGTTCTCTGCATCGATCAGCAAGAACAATTCATTGCCTCCGCCGCTACGTTGGCGCAGGCTAACAGGGAAGAGTCTAAGTCCTTGCGACGTTTGCTTTCGGAGGTCCTGACCGATGCACCTTTCGATCTACTTGGAACCGTCACAAAAAACCCGGGGCCTTTTGGCGACGTTATTATCCTGTGGGACGTACCACACTCATGGAGCATTCTAACAAGGGATAGAACCTTCGTCATTCTAAGAGAAAAGCACAGGCCCGATGTGAACGTTATCATGGTTCGCTTGCCAAGGATTATCAGCGGTTTGTCTTGTTTAGTGTCGACGCCAATCCGCATTTCGAGCACTGTAGAAGGCATCCTCGCGAATTATACCTCGATCGATGCTTGTATTGTGGCTGCAACCCGCCTGGGAAGGAAGCGCGGCAGATTTGTCTTGACAGTTCCAGGCCTCGGTTGGGCAAACCGCACTGGTCGTTTCGAACGAGTACAAAACGTCAACGGGACTTTCCAGCACGGCATACGCTGGGTAAAGACGCCATCCAAACCACGCAATGAGCAAAACGACTCAATGAAGCAAGGCGGGTTGCCAAACGAGTGACGGCTGTAGCACAACGGTGAACCGGCAACCCTGCAACACCTTCACGCTTGAAACCCGAGTCTAATCTGCACTCCGTCGGCGACGCTTTCGACCAATACGATTTGCTTGATCGGTGGTATATGGGTTAGTTCTGCGGGAAACGGAGACCCCGGATCCGCAGCCAATGTGTTAGAAGGTTCACTTTGCTGAAAAATGGTAGGTCGCGTGGGAGTACTTTTCCGCGATCTGCGATGATCCCGTACACGAAGCTGACTGTGGTGGGATCAAGCCGCTCAACGTCGAACGGGCATGGCCATTGTGTATATGTCAATCACTTACATCTGCATTTGTGCACGTACTTAACGCAGATGTCATGTTCAGGGCGCTGAGCAACCAGTCCTTATTCGAGGCTCGCTTTCTTGAAACGACCAAAAGAAGGTCTCTCGATCCCCTTTCCCACCTGCAGGCTGGGTCCGGCAGATGCTAACCAAAGCGCATGAGTAAACTCGAGGAATTGATACCAAACGCATCTGTCCGAGGTGTGCTGCCAAGCTCACTGGTCAGCGTCGTCAGCGTCACCTGGTTTGGTTCCGAGGCTCTTGAACTGACGTACAAGGATGCTGCCGGCAAAGTCGCCAATCAATTGTTGTACCGTCATGATGAATCGCGCATTGAGGTCGCTGAACAGGGCCGGCCCTGGAGCTTTGATGGCGATGGCGCGTTGTTTCGCCTGGTCAGTGAAGCACAGCGGATCAGGCTAGCGCATCTCTTCGACCCCGTGCTCGCGGTACACACGTCGCTGGTTCAGCCACTTCCGCATCAGATCACCGCGGTATACCAGGAGATGCTCACCCGTCAGCCCCTTCGTTTCCTGCTGGCTGACGATCCGGGCGCCGGCAAGACCATCATGGCCGGGTTGCTGATCAAGGAACTGATCGCGCGGGGCGATCTTCAGCGGTGTCTGGTTGTGTGTCCTGGCAGTCTGGCGGAGCAATGGCAAGACGAGCTGTACCGGCGGTTCCACCTGCCATTCGAGATCCTGACCAATGATGCGTTGGAAGCGGCGCGTTCTGGTAACTGGTTCCTCGAGCACAACCTCGTGATCGCGCGGCTGGACAAACTATCGCGCAATGAAGACGTCCAACAAAAGCTGATGGCTCCGGAGGGTCGCTGGGACCTGGTGGTATGCGACGAGGCACACAAGATGTCTGCGACGATCTTCGGCACTGAGATCAAGTACACCAAACGCTACAAGCTCGGCCAGTTGCTCGGATCACTGACGCGCCACCTGTTGCTAATGACCGCTACCCCGCACAACGGCAAAGAGGAAGACTTTCAGCTCTTCATGGCTTTGCTTGATGCCGATCGCTTCGAGGGTCGCTTCCGCGATGGTGTTCACGCGGCAGATGTGTCGGACCTGATGCGCAGAATGGTGAAGGAGAATCTTCTCAAGTTCGACGGCACTCCCCTTTTTCCGGAGCGCATCGCGTATACAGTTCCCTATCGCCTGTCTGATGCGGAGGCGCGGCTGTATCAGGAAGTTACTGCGTATGTACGTGAGCAGTTCAATCGCGCGGATGCGCTCGAGAATGACAAGCGCGCCGGGACGGTTGGCTTCGCGCTCACTATCCTGCAACGCCGGCTCGCCTCCTCACCGGAGGCGATCTATCAGTCCCTGCGCCGTCGTCGGGAGCGATTGGAATCGCGAATGCGAGAGGTCGAGCTACTCCAACGCGGAGACGTGAGCGCAGCGCTCATTCACGATGTACCGGCGCTCAATGCTGACGATGTTGAAGACCTGGAAGACGCGCCCGACAACGAAGTACAAGCCATCGAGGAGGGGCTGCTGGATCGAGCGACGGCCGCACGTACGATCGAAGAACTGCGCGCGGAAATCGCGATCCTGCGAAATCTCGAGACCCTCGCGCAGCAGGTCAGGAGAAGCGGTGAGGACCGCAAATGGCGTGAATTGGCAAATCAATTGACTGAGATCTTTACGCCGGCTGCCATCCGGGGTCGCA